>JAPWUP010000011.1 GCA_028275505.1 Bryobacteraceae bacterium | reverse complement strand
CCGGCCGCAGGGGGATTCCGCCCGTGTTGGCGCGGACCGAGGTGTGGCCCATGTGAAATCCGGTCATGAGCACGCTGCGCGACGGGGCGCAAACCGTGCAGCCGGCGTAGGCGTCGGTGAAGCGCGTGCCCTCGCGGGCCATGCGATCCAGGTTGGGCGTCCGGATCCACCGCTGTCCGTAACAACCCAGATCTCCCCATCCCAGGTCGTCGGCCAGGATGAAGACGATGTTGGGAGGACGTTTCAGCGCCGTCGCTGCGAGGCCCGCCCCGGCCAGCCACTGGCGTCGTGTCAGTTTTGCATCCAGAGGGGATGGCATGGCATGAACCGTTTCAGCTCTCATGGTATCGGATCGTGACTGCGTCGGGTTCACGCATCCGGCGCGTCGGTCGCCGCATCTTTAAAGTTTACGCTTCGAACAGACGAAAAACCTAACTGTACCGGGGCGAAACCAGAGGGGCTGGTCGCCGGGCAAGAAAGGACATTCGAGCCGGCGCGCTGGAGCGGATCTGCAGGCGACGGGCGTCCTCGTTGCCCCGGTTTAGAGACTAACTGAGACCTCGAGGAGGAGAACCCCTATGAGTCGTTCCGTGTTGATGTTTGCGGGCATCGCGGTCGCGCTGGCCTCTGCGCAGACTGAGGCGCCCGGTGCGCGCACCATTGCCCGCCCCGTGGGGCCGGCTATTGGAGCGGGCGATACCTATCTGTACGCCTACGCTACGCCGGATCCTCAGGGACCCACCATTCATTGCAAGGGACCGGGGATTGATTGCGTCGCGGTGGCACGGCTGTTGCAGCCTGCGCGCGCAACCCATGCCCACGACGCTACCTTGCAGGAAGCTACGGTGAGGATCAACCAAATTCTCGAACAGGCAGAACGCGCTGCGCCTCGGGGCAAGACTTTGTGCCTGTATCGCAGCGCGCGAGGGCCGGTGCTGGTTTGGCGTGCCGCCGAACCTCGTGGAGCGGCGATTGCGGCGCGTCCGGCCAACGCTGTTTCCAATCCCGAAGCGATCGCCGAATTGCTGGGAATCGAACCGGCTCGCGGGCGCACGGTTGCGGGCGGCGCTGGCGGGACTCTCGAGGCGGAACTGGTCTGGAATGACCTGATGAAGCACTATCAGTGGAGATGCGTAAACCCGGGGAACAACTGTGTGATCCACACATCTTTGGCCTCGGCGCGGTCTGCCAGCGTTTTTGACAGCACGCTGGCCCAGGCGACGGAACAAATCAACAGCATCCTGGAGCGGGCCGCAGCTCGCCCGCCTCAGCCCGGCATGCGCCTATGTCTGATGTTTCTGCCCGCTGGTCCCGTACTGACGTGGACGAGTTCCGAGGCGCCTGCCCAGTCCATGGGACGCCAGCGCAGGGTTACTGCGGCGGATCCCGAATTCGACCGTCTCTCCCGCCAGGTTCTGGGACTCGAGTAAGCGCTGGGGCTTGCCAGGTCCCGGACGTAGCCTCCAGCGACGTCCGGGCTGCATTCACGAGGAGGAGGCCCGGCCCGCCCCTGCAAGACCGCTTGATATCATAAACGGCGGGGGAAATCATGCGTACGCCGGGTCTTCTTCTCGTTGTATGCTTGGCTCTGGCCCAGAATCCCTACGGGCGAATCACGGGCAGAGTTACCGACGCTGCCGGAGCGGTCGCCCCCGGAGCGACTGTCCGAGCGGTGAACGTGGAGACCAACGTAGCGGTCACCACGACGACCAACAACGAAGGTAACTACGAGTTACCGAATCTCAACCCCGGGCGTTACCGCCTGGTCGTGGAGTTGGCCGGTTTCAAACGCTACGAACGAGGCCCGTTCGAACTGCGCGTAGGAGACGTGCTCACGATAGACGTCTCGCTGGAGCTGGGCGCGATTGCCGAAAGCGTGACGGTTACCGCGGAGGCGCCGTTGCTGGAGTCCGCTACGGCGAGCATAGGTCAGGTCATAGACAACCGGCGCATCCTCGACTTGCCTTTGCCCGGCGCCAGTCCCATGTATCTCACGCAACTGACGCCCGGAGTCGTCTCGACGAACCCGCCGACGCATGGGTGGCTGCCCCATGCCGTGGATGCGGTCTCCAACATCGCTACTGCGGGAACGCGCACGCGCTCCAGCGAGTTCACGCTGGACGGCATCCCGAACGTCTCGCGCCAGGGACAGCTCTCCTTCTCGCCGCCACCTGAGATGTTACAGGAGTTCCGCGTTCAGACCGCCGCCTTCGATGCCTCCGTGGGTCATTTCACTGGCTCGTACGTGAACATGGTGCTCAAGAGCGGCACCAACGATTTTCACGGCGACCTGGTCTTCGGTCACGTCAGCCGGCCCCTGATGACCAAACCTTTCTTCACGAACCGCTTCATTTACGACACCTCGACGGGCCCGGTCACGCCGGAGAAAATTGCGCAAGCCTGGCCGCCCGTCAAAACCAATCGCTACCGCGCCAGCCTCAGCGGTCCGGTGTGGCTGCCGAAACTTTACGATGGCCGCAATCGCACCTTCTGGACTTACGGCGTAGACGTGCTGGACCGGATCCGTCCGGAACAGGCTTTCTACACGGTACCCACAGCCCGGCAGCGGCAGGGCGATTTTTCCGAGCTGCTGGCGTTGGGTGAGCAGTATCAGATTTATGACCCCGCCACGATTGCTCCCGCGCCGGCGGGACGCTTCAGCAGGCAGCCCTTCCCGGGCAACGTGATCCCCGCGTCCCGAATTGACCCGATGGCGAAACGTCTGCTGGGTTACTATCCTCTGCCCAACGCAGCAGGGACAGCGGACGGAAGGAACAATTACTCGGATCCGAAGCCGCGGCGCATTGACTATCACAGCCAGAGCGCGCGAGTGGACCAGGCGTTTGGCGGCTCGCACCGGCTGTACGGGTCGCTGAGCTGGGCCTATCTGTTGGAGACTTGGGATAACGCCTTCCACAACGAGTCCAAGGGCATGGCGCGCAATCGCCAGCACCGCGGCTTCGCCCTGGATGACGTAATTACGCCGCGCGCCGACCTCGTCGTGAACCTCCGCTATGGCCTGACGCGGTTCATCCTCTACGACCGCCCGCTCAGTCTGGGCTTTGACTTGGGTTCGCTAGGATTTCCCGCTTCGCTGGTCGGCCTGCTGGACCGCAAGGTCACCGCTTTCCCGGAAATCGTGCCCGATGGCTATGCCACGCTCGGCTACTCTTCGGGTTTCCGGAACGTCACGACCTATCACACTTTTTCGGGCACGATCTCCCACATTCGCGGCAATCACAGCCTGCGGTGGGGAGGCGAATTTCGCGTACTGCAGGAGAACAATTACAACTGGGGCAACGTAGCACCCCACATCGAATTCGGCACCTTGTGGACGCGCGGGCCGCTCGACAACTCGCCGGCGGCGCCCATCGGACAAGGGCTGGCAGCCTTCCTGCTCGGCCTGCCGACAACGGGTTATGCAGACCGGAACGCCAGCTACGCGGAGCAATCCAAGTACGCGGCCTTGTTTATCCAGGATGATTTCAAGCTCACGCGAAATCTGACCTTGAATGCAGGTTTGCGGTGGGAAGTGGAGCTGCCGGTTACGGAGCGGTACAACCGCACGAATCGCGGTTTTGATTTTGTGACGCCGAATCCTGTCGAGCCGGCGGCGCGTGCAGCTTACGCGCGCAACCCGATCCCGCAGGTGCCGGTCGAGCAGTTCCGGGTCGTGGGAGGCCTGCGCTTTGCCGGTGTCGGCGGGCAACCGCGCGGCCTGTTCGATACGGACTGGAACAATTTTGCGCCTCGCGTGGGCCTGGCCTGGCGTCTCGGGCAGGCCTGGGTGGTGCGTGCAGGCTACGGCGTGTTTTTCAACCAGATGGGCTCGGACAGGACCGACGTCTATCAGCAAGGCTTCAGCCAGCGCACCACGCTGGTTCCCAGCCTGGACAACGGTCTGACCTTCCGCGCCACGCTGGCCAATCCGTTTCCCGACGGCCTGCTCGAGCCACCCGGAGCAAGCCTGGGCCTGAAGACATACCTGGGCCGCGCCCCGGGATTCTTCACTCCGACGCGAAAGCCCGGTTACCTGCAACGCTGGAGCTTCAATATCCAGCGCGAGTTCCCGCACCGGGTGCTCCTCGAAGTGGGCTACGTGGGCAGCCGGGGTACCGGTCTCGACCTATCCGAGCAGCTCGATCCCATACCGGCGGAGTATCTGAGCCGTTCCCCAGTGCGCGACCAGGCCACCATAGATTTGCTCAGCCGCGCCGTACCAAATCCTTTCTTCGGCCTGCCGGAGTTCGAAGGCAGCGGTCTCGCGGGACGCACAGTACCCTTGTCCCAGTTACTGCGGCCTTATCCCCACTTCACGGGAATCTCGACCACGCTCAGCAGGGGGTTCAGTTGGTACCACTCCTTGCAAGCGCGGGCAGAAAAACGGTTCTCGCATGGGTACACAGTTACTGCAGCATATACCTGGTCGAAGTTCATGGAGGCCATCGAGAAACTGAACCCCACCGATTTGCACCCGCATCACGTGATCTCGCCGCAGGATCGCCCGCATCATATCGTGGTCAGCGCCATCTGGGAGGTGCCCTTCGGGCGCGGCAAACGATGGCTCGCTCAGGCGCGCGGCTTCGTAGGTCACCTGGTGGAAGGTTGGTCCATCCAGGGGATTTACCAGGGACAGAGCGGACCGCCCATCGGCTTCGGCAACATACTCTTTTACGGGAACATTCACGACATCGTGTTGCCCCGCGCGCAGCGTCGCGTCGAGCGATGGTTCAACACCGAGGCAGGCTTCGAACGGGACGTGCGGAAGCAGTTAGCGTCCAATATCCGGACCTTCCCGCTGCGCTTGACGGGCCTGCGGGCGGACGGCTACAACAACTGGGATCTTTCCCTGTTCAAGACGATACGAGTGAGCGAGCGCGTACGGCTCCAGTTGCGAGCTGAAGCGCAAGACGCCTTTAACCACGCCATGTTCGCTGCCCCCAACACCACGCCGACCAGCACCCTCTTCGGCCAGGTAACCTCCATCGTGGGCACCGAGCAGCGGCGCGTGCAAGTGGGCGCCAAGCTGAGCTGGTAGTTATGGCTTGATTGGTGTTCGGCGAAGAGCCGGCGGGCAAGGGAGCCCATCAGGCCTTTTTCTTGCGCGCCCTTCGAGCGCGCGCGCCTTGCTGCCAGCGGGGCGGCGAAAGCTGCCGGTTCCAGGCCTCCCAGTCCTCGAGCAGCTCTTTGAGCTTCGCCGGTTGCGCAGAGGCCAGGTCGCGGCTCTCGCCAATGTCTTCCGCGAGATTGTAGAGCTGCGGCTGTCCGTCGGCCAGGCGAACCATCTTCCAAGGCCCCTTGCGAATCGCGGCTTGCGCGCCGAAGCGCCAATACAGAGCCTGGTGAGGCGCGCCCTTGGATTGCCCGGTGAGGTAGGGGAGCAGGTTGACGCCATCCAGCGGGTTGGCAGGCAAAGAGGCGCCTGCGGCAGCCACCACTGTCGGGAAAATGTCGAGTGAGATCACGGGTTCGCGGTACACCAGGCCTTTGGGCAGCCGCGCCTTCCATTGCATCAGGAAAGGCACCCGGATGCCGCCCTCCAACACCTGCCCTTTGTAACCCCGAAGCGGATCATTGCGCGACGAAGTGTTATTGGTCGGACCGCCATTGTCGCTGATGAAGACAACCAACGTGTTGTCTTCGAGCTTGTACTCGCGCAGCCGCTGGAGCACTTGGCCGACGGCGTCGTCCATGGCCGAGAGCATTGCCGCGAAAGTCCGACGGCGCTGGTCCTGGATCTGAGAAAAGCGCGCCAGGTATTTCTCCGTGGCTTGCAGAGGAGCGTGTACGGCGTTGAAGCTCAGATACAGGAAGAATGGTTGGTTGCGGTGACGCTCGATGAAGTCCAGAGCTTCCCGGGCGAAAGCTTCCGTGAGGTATTCGCGCTCCTCCACGGGCTGCGTCCCGCGCAGGATCGGGTCGGCCCCTGGCGTGGGCAGGTAGGGATGGGCGCCACCCAGGAAGCCGAAGAACTCGTCGAATCCGCGCTTCTGCGGATGAAATTCGGGCCGGTAACCTAGGTGCCACTTGCCCACAATTCCGGTGGCGTAACCGGCGGCTTTGAGCTGGTTTGCTAGAGTGACCTCGCTCAAAGGCAGGCCGAAGTTCGGGTCGGCTTGCTGCGCAGGTCCGGGATTGAACTCGTGCCCGAAGCGCTGCTGGTAACGGCCCGTGATCCAGCCGGCGCGGGTGGGGCTGCAAACCGGGCAAGAGACGTAGCCGTCGGTGAAACGTACGCCGTTAGCCGCGATCGAGTCAATGTTAGGAGTAGGGATGTCGCGGCAACCCTGGACGCCCAACTCGGCGTAGCCCAGGTCGTCGGCAGCGAGGAACACGATGTTCGGTCTGGCCGGCGCGGCCAGAGCGGGGCTGCACGCCCACAGAGCCGTAGCCTTCAGAAAATCCCTTCGGCGCATCCTATCCGCGTTGATCATCAGAGGCTCCTCCCTCGCTGAACTATGTTATCGCTTGCGGGTATGGCCCGCGGCCCGACTCAGCGCTCTACCTGATACTGGTAAACGACCTTGCCATGCACGTCGTGATGGCGGAACACCAGCGTGCTGCGTGTCCCCGAGCGTTGGAAGCTCACGGAGAGGAATCCACCGGCCACTCGATGGAAGCGGTGATATTTGGGGTCATATCCGGGGGAGCCGCCGGCGTGCTCGTCGCTCGCTGGTCCGCAGGCGAATTCGTGCAACCCGGTTTCCGGATCCACGGAATGGTACTGCCAGTGCCGGTCCCCGGCAACTACAAAAAAGTTGTGCGGCAGGTGTTGCCGCGCCCATCGGCGGAACTCGTTGCCTTCGTGAGCAAAAGCGCGATTGGCATGGTTATCCGCTTTCTTGGGACGGTCCGGCCCAACCAGCGGCGTGGGGCTTATCAGGATCTTGAAATCGGCGTCGCTGGCGAGCAACGTCTCCATCAACCATTTCTTTTGCTCGGCGCCCCAGATCGTCTTGTTCGGCCCATCCGGCGCGTCATTGGGAGAGCGGAAGTCACGACCTTCCGTTAGCCAGATTTCCAGACCCCTGCCCCAACGGAAGTGCCGGTACGTCCTGTCGCCCATGGGCACCTGCTGGAGAAAGATGCGCTGCCCGTCGGCAAAAGTCATGGGCGACATGCGGCAATCTTTCGTCGGGTAGCAATCATCGCAGAGAGTGTCGTGATCGTCCTTCTCCCAGTAAGCCGGGAAGCGCAATAGAAACGCCACGTGCCGCGGCAGGCTCCACATCCGTTCCCAGTGGTAGCGCGCCAGGGCCACAGTGACAGCCGGTGGATCTTCGTTATCGTAATAGACGTTATCCCCCGTGAGCACGTGGAAGCGCGGGTTCATCCCGGCCATTGCTTCGTAAATGTGAAAGCCATCGGGATGGTCCAGGTGCTGGTACATGTGGCAGGTAACCACCGTGAACAGCACGTCGGCGTAGCGATCGGGCGGCGGCGCCGTCCGGAACTGCCCGCGCAACGGCGTGTGCACCGGCGAGCCGCCCGGCCCCGCGGTTTCCGCCGAGTAATAGTAGATCGTGTCCGGTTTGAGCCCGCGCAGGACGAACTGATGCGAGTAATCGCGCTCCGCCGTGACCTCCACCCAAGGCGTGGCCTTCGCGTCACGCAAATCGGGACTCGTACCATAACGGAGGCGTACCCGCCCTGGCGCGCCGGGACATGCGCCTTCCAGTTGCTCGGTTCCAACGTTCGCGGGGAGCGGCGGGCCCACGCGACCTTTACGCACGATCCCGTCGCGGTTCCGCGTCGTGTGAGCGGTGAGCCGCATCCACACGACGGCTGAATCCGGCCTTACTTCGCCTACGCGCACGCCAGTAGCCTGGTGCGATCCCTCCGGTAAAATCTGAGTGCCCAGCAAGATTGCAAGAATAGTCCACATAGACGCCTCCAGCCTTGTCCTACCAAAGTAACTTCAACCCTACAAAGATCCGGCGTTCCTCCTGACCGGTCTGAGTCGCGGTGACGCGGCCGAACAGGGTGCTGGTGGGCGTGGTATTGGGCGCAGCAAAGTTCGGCGTGTTCGTTGCACCTTCGGCCTCGCCGCGCAGTTGAAGAGTCAACTTCTCAGCCAGTTTAAAATTCTTGTGCGCGGAGAGATCCCAGATATTCATGCCGTCGGCCCGAACGCAGGCGAAGCGGCTCGGAAGGTAACGGATATTGTAAGCAAGCTGGCGCCTGGGGTCGCGCTCGAAGCCGTCCGTATTGAACCAGCGGTCTATGTTTCGAACGTCCGAGGGTAGCTTGAGATCGCGGTAGCGCCCCGTGTAGATCACGTTGCCGAAGGTAAGTCCGGGTCCGCTCTGCGCCTGATAAATCGCGTTGACTTGCCAGCCGCCGATCACCTGGTTGAGCCATCCCGGAACCTGGCCGCCGAAGCGCTTGCCTTTGCCGAAAGGAAGCTCGTAAATGGCCGAAACGGTCAGGCGGTGCGGGCGATCCAGGTTGCTCACCACGTGTTCGGGGATCGGGTCGGTGTCATTCAGATAGCTTACCGCCTCCATGGTCTTCGACCACGTGTAGTTCGATTGCACTTGCAACCCGCCGGCCAATCTTCGCTCGAAGCGGACAGTCAGAGCATGATACCAACTGCTGCCCGCCGGCAGACCGGTTCCCAGGCCGCTGGTGAAGTGCGGGTAGGGAAGCAGAAGCTGCGCGCGCGTCGTGTTGGCGCCGGCGTAAAAACCGGTGCCCTCGAACCCGGAAATGCCGCGGAACGGGTTCCGCACGTTTGCGGAAAGGAAGTCAATCGTAGCCTGGTCGCGCACCGGCAACGTACTGAGGTATTGACGGGGAATCGGGTTCATCGCAGTCGAGGCACGCAAGCGCGTCCCGCGCGACCCGATGTATCCGAGTTCAAATACCGAGCGCGCCATAGGCTCGAACTGGATCGTATAGCTCCACCGCTGAGTGTAGGGTCGGCGCCCGTCGGAAGAGAAGAAGCCGGGCGCTCGACCCAGGAAGGTCCTCAGGCCGCCCGCAGCCCCCTTCGGCTTCTCCAGCCCGTTGGGGAACGGGTTGGAAATGGAAGCGATATAGGTTTGCCCGTTGTCGAGGCTCGCCACCAGGTTGGTCCGCTGGTTGAAGCCAGGCTGCGAGGCGTCGGTGTAATCGGCGCCCAACAACCCGAAGAAAATACCGTAGCCTCCCCGCAACACAATCCGATTGCCGAGCTGGTAGGCGAAGCCGAATCGGGGCATGAAGGCCCGGTAAAAGGGATCCCGGTAACCCCGCGGATTACCTCCCACGCCGACAAAGGTAAGGCCTCCGATCGTCCGGAAATCGGCTGGGGCAATCTCCGGGATCGGGGCCTTGGCGTAGTTCGCCTGAGCTTCCTGCTGGATGGGATTGACCGTCCTGAAATCGAAATCGCGCGACGACCGGTTGAACCGCTCCGTAGGCGGCCCCTCGAACTCCCAGCGCAAGCCAAAGTTCAGAGTGAGTTTCTTTGCCACTCGCCAGTCGTCCTGCACGAACAGCGCGACGAAGCGAGACGACTCGGCCCGGGAATCGTTAATGTCAATGCCGCCACCGGTGGGGATCCCGAAAAGCAGGCTGGCCAGGCTCTGGCCCGCGCCCGGCGCCCCGGGCGAATTGTCCAGCGGCCCGCGGGTGTAAGTGTTGTCGAAGTTATAGGCAGGAGAAACGTTGCCGTAATTTTTCGAGTTATCCATCATGACCCGGCCGTCGAAGCCCCACTTCACGCCGTGAGCGCCCTTGGTCCAGTTGGTTACAGCCAGCAACGAGTGTGTGTAGTATTTTTCCGAAAACCCGCCGTCGTTCCCCAACTGAAGAACATTGCTCACGTTGATCACAGGAAAGCTGATGCCGCGCGGATCGAGCTGCTGGATCAGCCAGTCCGGCAGACCGAACTCCTTCAGGTTCCAGCCCATGTTGTCGTAAGACTGGTATTCCTGGAACCAGGTAAATCCGTACCGTACGTCAAGCACCATCTGCGGACTGAGGACGACCACGTTATCCAGCGCCACTCCCCGGTGCGGCCTGCGCCGCCTGCGTCCCCGCACGTTGCTGTTCGGGATTAGCTGATCGAAGTGGCCGTAAAAGTCCGAGTGAGAATAACGCCCGAACATGCGATACTTTTCGCTGAAATTGTGGTCTACGCGGGCCACGGGCTGGTAAAGATCCTGGCTTTCCTGGCGGGTGCGTGCGTAGTTATTGAGAAAATCCGCCGTGCCCGCCTGGTTGGGGGCCGGGTAGTACTTGAGAATGTTCCGCGCCGAGGGATCAATTCTGCTCGAGGGTATGATATTGCCCGGCAAGGGGTCACGCTGGAAACGCCCGCCGGGCGCCGGCCGGGTGGTAAAAGGATCGTAGATCTGATACTGCGAGCCTAGCTTCAACAGTGCGGAGAAATCTCCTCTGGCCTGCTCGGGCGCAGGAACCGTGTGCACCGACGCGATGGGCCTGCGCCGGTTGTGGGTCTGGTAGCCGAACTGCCAGAAGGTCTTGTTGCGGCCGTCATACAGCTTGGGGATATAAACCGGCCCGCCCACCGAAGCGCTGTAGCGCAGCCAGCGCGTGGAGGGCGTGTTGGCCTTGATTTTCTCGGGTGTGACGGGACCGGTCGTCGGATCAAAGATGAACCGATTCGTGAAGAAGTTCCGCGTCATCATCGGGCCGGAGGAAACGGACGCGCCCAGCGTGCCGCGGAAGGCATTGGTTCCTGCCTTCAGGCTCACATTCACCGAGGCCCCGGCCGAGTGCCCGATGGCCGCATCGTAGGTGGCTGTATCCACCCGCACTTCGGCCACCATGTCTGGCGGGGGCACGAACGCGGTGCCGCCGCCGTAGGAGTTATTGCTGACGCCGTCTACCGTGAACTCCATTCCCTGGCCGCGTGGCGTGCCTGCGATCGCGATATTCGAGGACTGATCAATGTTCCACGGGCCGTCGTATGGCAGCGAGGTCCACACCGTGGCCGGCGACATCGAGTAAAGCCAGGCAATGCTGCCCGAGCGCATCGGCAGGCTGGCGAAGGTCTTGCTGTCGAGCACCTGGCCGACGTGGCCGGTGGTGGTCTCCAGCACCGGCGCCTGCGCCACCACTTCGACGCTCTCGGCCACATTGCCCACTTCGAGCTGGATATCCACACGCAGCCGGTCGCCGATACGCAATTCGACAGGGGGTCGCGTCCACGTCTTGAAGCCCGCTTTTTCTGCACTCACGCGGTAGGTTCCCGTCGGCAGATAGTGGGCTTCATAATTGCCCTGGTCATTGCTGAGGGCAGTGAATGTGACGTTCGTTTCGACGTGCGTCAGACGGATGGTGACGCCGGGAACCACCGCACCAGTGGGATCGGTAACCTGACCCACGATGCTGCCGCGGGGATCCTGCGCCAGCGCGGCAGCCCAAACTAGCAAACCCACAAAAACAAGCCGCATTGTGTGACCTCCTCTGTCCGGCGAGGAACGCAAAGCACGCTCCGCTCCACCCCGGACCTTCGGGCCCAGGGTTATCCTGACTGTCCGACCCGAGCTGGTCTTGCGTCGGACCAGCCCGGCAAAGGGCCTATCCATGCCTCCAGACTAACTTCCTCTCACCGCGCCGGCGGCGTTGGTTTCTCAGCTCCGGTCAAGCCCCAACCTGGCCAGGCCGGATCGTAATTGGGGTTGCGCTCTGGCAGAACGGCTTTTGTTGCTTTCAGCCACTCGTGCAAGCGCGCAGCCAGCCGCCGGGCCACCGCCGGTTCCCGCTCGATCAGATTGACCTGTTCCCCCGGGTCCTTGCCCAAGTGATAAAGTTCCCGTCGCGGCCGGTCATAGAACTCGATCAGCTTCCACGGCCCCAGACGGATGGCGCTGCCCGGCTCCCCACCCTGGTTGGAGTAGTGGGGATAGTGCCAGAACAGGGGCCGGTCCGGCATCCGGCGACCTTTCAGCAGCGGCATCAGACTTACGCCATCTACGCCTTGCACGGGAATGCCAGCCCAATCACAGAAAGTCGGCAGTAAGTCAATGCTCGACACCGGCGTCGAAATTACAGTCCCCGGCTTGACCACGCCGGGCAGCCGCACCAGCAACGCCACGCGGATGCCGCCTTCATAGAGATGTCCCTTGCCGGCCCGCCAGGGGGAGTTGTCCGTGACCGGCTCTTTGCTCGTCCCCTCGTACCGCAGGCCGCCGTTGTCCGAAGTGAACACCACCATGGTGCGATCCGCCACGCCGGCTTCCTCGATGGTTTGCAGGATCTGACCCACGGACTCATCCACGCTTTCCACCATGGCGGCGTAAATCGGGTTATAGCGCCCCGCAGCTTTCGCCCGGTGACGTTCGATATCGGCCTCGCGCGCACCTAACGGTATGTGCACCGCGAAGTGAGAAAGATACAAGAAAAACGGGTAATCGCGATTCTGGCGGATGAAGGCGCAACCTTCTCGCGTCAGCCGCTCGGTGAGAAACTCGCCGGCCGGCCCCTTGAGGTTGGGCAGCTCGTAAGGCCCGAAATACGGAGTTTTTGAGCGCGGCGGGCTGCCGGAGCTGGTTCCTCCGATGTTGATGTCAAAGCCCTGCTCGGTCGGGCTGAAGCCTTCGCCGCCCAGGTGCCACTTGCCGACCGACGCGCTGCGGTAACCGTAAGGCTTGAGCCGTTCGGGCAACGTAACTTCATCCAAGGGCAGCTCCGTTTTGGTGCGCGGCGTGCGGATCGGCCCCCGTTCATGGCTGGGCCGACCCGGAATCCAGTCCGTCACGCCATAACGCACCGGATAGCGGCCGGTAAGGATGCTGGCCCGCGTCGGCGAACATACCGGGCAGGCCGCATAAGCGTCCGTGAAGCGCGCCCCTTCCGCAGCCAGCCGGTCAATATTGGGCGTTGAAAAGTAGCGGTTGCCGTAACAACCCAGATCGCGCTGACCCAGATCATCGGCCAGAATCAGAACCAGATTCGGCTTTTTCGACTCGGCTCGGGCAGCCAGCGCCGCCGCCAGGGAAACCAGGAATTCGCGCCGGAGCATAGGACTTGCTCAATAAATCAATTTCAAGCCGAAATGAATGTAGCGTGGGAATCCGGTGGTTGCCGTGATACGCCCGAACAACGTGTTGGTCGGCGCCGTATTGGGCGCAGCCAGATTCGAGTGATTCATGGCGTTCAGCGCCTCGGCCCGCAATTGCAAACGCCATTTTTCGGTGAGCGACCAGTTCTTGAGCACCGAAAGGTCCCAGACGTCCACCCCGGGCGCGCGCACCCCGGAGAAGCGTGTCGAGAGAGTCCGCAGGTTGTACGCCGGCTGCTGAGCCGGATCCCGGTTGAACGCCCCTGTGTTGAACCAACGATCCAGAGTGCGCTGGTCGCGCGGAAGCGGTATGTCCTGCACGCGGGCGACCAGCACCGCGTTGCCGAATCCCAGCGGGGCGCCGCTGTTCGACTGCCACACCGCTTGCAACTGCCAGCCTGCCGCCAGATGCCGAACCAAGGCGCCGCCCCGGCTCAAGAAGCGCTTGCCAGGCCCAAAAGGAAGCTCGTAAACGGCGCTCAAAGCGAACCGGTGCGTGCGATCAATATCGGAAATCACGCGTTCCGGGGCGGGATCGGAATCGTTCAGAAAGCTGGTCGCCTCGATCAACTTAGAGAAGGTGTAATTGAACTGGAACGTGTACCCTCCGCGGAACCGCCGTTCGAAAACCGTCTGGAGCGAATGATACCAGGAGGCCCCGACGGGCTCCTCTGCTGTGATCGAGGTGAAGTGCGGGTAGGGCCGCAGGAGCTGGCTGCGGGCTACCGTCGTACCGGCCAGGTCGGTTCCAGGAAGCGGGAAGAAGGGGTTGGGCACTTGGGTGCTCAGATAGTTGATCGTGGCCTGATCGCGCACCGGCGACGTGGACAGCAGATGGCGCGGGATGGGGTCGAACTGCCGGCTGACCGACATTTTCGAGCCCCGGTTCCCGACGTAGGAAATGTCGAGGAATAGCTCACCGGGAAGCTGCTGCTGGAACCCGAACGAGTACCGCTGCACGTAGCCATTAACAGCTTTTTCCGGGAAGAAACTCACCCCGCGCCCCACGTCGGTCAGCAAGCCAAGGGACGAACCCGGCGGATCCGGCCAGCCCTCCGGGAAAGGATTCGCCAGCGAAGCAACGTAAGTCTGCCCGTTATCCAGCGAAGCCACCAGCGAGGTGCGCAGCGTGTATCCCGAAAGATTGACCGACTGGCGGTCAGCGCCCCGCGGGAAGTAATACAACCCATAACCGGCCCTGATCACCGTGTTCTTGCGGAAATTCCAAGCCACGCCGACACGGGGCGAAAAATTGTTCCTGTCGGCGCGCCACAAGGCCCGCGGCCGCCCACCCACGCCGGCAAACAGCAGGCCGCCGTTCACCTTGAACTGCTCCGGCGGCAACTCAGGCAAGGGATTGCGTCGGTAATTGGCCAGGGCTCGGTCAGCGATCGGATTCGGCGTTACGAAGTCGAAGTTGCTCACGGAACGGTTGAAACGCTCGGTGATGGGCTGGTCGTACTCATAACGCAGGCCCAGATTCAGGGTTAACGTACGGCTCACGCGCCAGTCGTCCTGCAAATAGAAGCCCCAAGTGGCGCTCTGCTCCGCGGACGAATCGTTCACGTTGACCTGACCATCCGACGGGATGCCGAGCAGGAAAGACGCCAGCCCCTGTCCGATAGGGGCCGCCGGGGAATTATCGAGCGGCCCTACCGTCCAGCGATGCGTGAAGTTCATCACCGGCGTCATGTTCGTGAAGTTGTAGTTGTGTTCGCGGTACAGGCGCCATTCCGCGCCGAATTTGAGGGCATGCTTGCCCCGCATCCAGTTCACGTCATCGGACAGCGTGAAGTAATTGGTGAAAGCCCGCGTCTTGTTGTTGCCACCCAGAGCCTGATAGCCGGCAATCACGATATTGGGGAACTTCCGGGCCTGCGGATCAATTCGACTCTGAAGCCGGGGATCGAAGCCGGCTGCCGTCAAATCGAAGCCATCCGAAAGCGGGAAGAAGCTTTGCTCGAAGCGCGTGAACCCTGCCCGCACGTTGTTGAGCAGCGCCGGGCTGAAGACATAGACGTCGTCCAGCACGGCCCCGTAGTTATAACGATACCGGTCCTGGCCGGTCGCGATGTTATCGAACACCTGGCCGGAGGAGAAAAGCTGGAACCACTGGTTATAGCGCCCGAACAGCCGATGGCGCTCGTTGAAGTTATGGTCCACCTTCGTGGTGTGAGACCGGAACTCGTTCCACGAACGCTGCATGCGCGTGAAATTGTTGCGGCCGTCGGCTGTGCCCGGCAAATTCGGCTCCGGCCAGTAGCGAAGCAACCCCTGGGCCACTTTGTCCAGCCGGGAGGAGGGAATCACGTTGCCCGGGAAGGGCTGACGCGCGAAGCGACCGCCGCCAGCGGGCGTGGTGGTGAGCGGATCGTAGATCTGATAGATGGCGCCAAGCCTTAGCAACTCCGAGAAATCACCGCGCCGCTGCGGCACAGTGGGCACGGTAAAGAACGTGCTGCCGCGCTCCACACCGGGACGGGTCAGTCCCTCGAACGAGTAAACCCAGAACGTCCGGTTGCGCCCGTCGTAGGCCTTTGGCAGCACGACCGGTCCCGAAAAGATAGCGCCGAACCGGTTGAGAACGTTGAGCGGATTGATGCTTTTTTCCTTTTCCTTGGTGGGCGGGCCGGTGAGCGGGTTGTAAAAATTCTGACGCTGGAACAAGTCCAAAGACTGCAAGTGCTGGTTGTTGTGGAACCAATAGAGCGTGGTGTGGAACTGGTTGGTCCCCGAGCGCAGCACCACGTTCACATTGCCGCCGGGAGCCCGACCGCTGCTGGCGTCGTAAGTGGCTGTCTGGACCTTGAATTCCGCCACCATCTCGGCCGGCGGCGCATAGGCGGCGTTTGTGCCCCACATCGAGGGCGTCCCATCCACGGTGAACTCAACGTTGCCGCTGCGCACCCCGTTCACCGTAATCTGGCTCAGAACCTCGGTGGCTGGCCCCAGCGAGGGATGGTTCGGAACGGCAAGATTGATGACGCCGGGCGCCAGGCGAGCCAGCGAAAGAGCGTTGCCGCCGGGCAGAGGCAGATCCAAAATGCGGCGTGTATCCACGACGCGCCCCATGCTGGCGGTAGCCGCTTCCAACAAGGAGGCCTGCCCAGTCACAGTAACCGACTCCGTTACCTGACCTACCTCCAGCGTGATGTCCACGGTGAGCCGGTCAGCGACGCGCACCTCCAAATCCTTGCGCTCATAAGTGCGGAAACCGGGAGCGGTGGCCGTCAACGTGTAAGTGCCGGGATTGAGGAAGGGCAGCTCGTAAAGGCCAGCCTCGTTCGTCCTGGCCACCGTGCGTACTCCCGTGGCGGAGTTTATGGCCACTACTTCCACCCCGGGCACCACCGAGCCCGACGGGTCGAGCACCCGCCCGGAAATGCGTCCTCGGGGATCCTGGGCACTCAACCAAACCGAGCAGGCAAGCAGGGGGAGGAGTATTGCCGTCCTCATGGCAGCCAGAATTTTACCACGCGTTACCTCAGGCGAGGCGCTCATGCCGAGTGCGCCGCGGCCGGACTCACACGCCCTCAGTCGCTGGCGTAGTCGGCGCCCGTCAGGCTGGTGAGCACCGAACGCTGCCAGTCGCGCAACTGCTGCTCCATCCGCTTGGCGAGCGCGGGCTCGCGCGCGATCAGGTTTACCTTTTCGCCGGGATCCTCGCGCACGTCGTACAGCTCCGTAGCCGGCGGCTCGCCCACCACGAGCAACTTGTAGCGGTTGTCCAGAATGGCGGCGTCCCCGCGAAAATCCTCCGGACGAATGCGCGGATGGCGGTAGTTTTCAAAGGTACGCGTGTAGCGCCCGTTCATGAGCGTGGCTGTTGGCGTGGTGCCTTCTTGCAACTCCCGGCGAATGTAAGGCTCAGGGTTCGATTTGCGTTCGTGTCGCACGTCGTAAGCCCAGAAACAAACGGGCTGCGGCCTGACCGTCATCGTACCGTCCAGCAAAGGCTTCAGGCTGATGCCATCCAGTGGCCGCCGAGGCAAGGCAAGCCCCAGGAGATCACAAATCGTGGGGAGCATGTCGCTGGTGACTGTGTTGACTTGTGTCGCCCGCGGACGAGAAATAACCGCCGGCCACTCTAGAATTCCAGGTACTCGCAATCCGCCCTCGTAAAGTTGACCCTTGTGCCCGCGCAAGGGCATGTCCAGCCGGCCTTCCTGCGGAACACCGTTATCTCCGCAGTACCAAAGAAGCGTATTCTCCCGCAGCCCGGCCTTTTTCAGGTAAGTCCGCAACTGGCCGATGGCCCGGTCCATTGCCGTGATCTCGGCGAAGCGAGCTCGAAGTTCCGCGGGTGCATTCTTGTAGAGCGCCAGATCCTGCTCCAACCCCACATAGGGCGCGTGCGGCGAGCCAAACCAGATTACCGCAAGAAACGGCTGGCCCTTCTGCCTGGCCTTTTCCATGAACCGGATCGCCTCCCGAACGATGACCTCCGAGCTTTCCCCTTTCAGACGTTCGGGCGGACCGCCGTTGCGCGAGAGCGGCGGGTCAATCTCGAAGAAATTGTCGTGCGAGAGCCACTCATTGAAACCCATTGCGCCGGGATTGGTGGGCGAATCGGCCTTGACGGGGCCGAGGTGCCACTTGCCAAAGTGCCCACAGGCGTAACCCGCGCGGCGCAGAATGTGCGCGATGGTGATCTCCTCAGGACGAATGGACCAGTTGGCGCTGAAAGTCCCGCAGCGATTGGGATGGCGCCCTGTCATGATGCTGGCCCGCGTCGGTGAACATAGCGGCGCTGCGGAGTAAAACCGGTCAAAGCGCAGGCCTTGCGAGGCCATCTCATCCAGCACCGGCGTCTTCACGTAAGGATGGCCGTTGTAGCCTGTCTCGTACCACCCGTGGTCGTCCCCCATGCAGAGAACGATGTTAGGCCGCAGTCCCGCAGCCGCGCGGGAAAACCGAGCCACCAAAGCAATCTCGGCGGCGCCCTCAAGTAACCTCCTGCGCGTCACCTTGTTGCTGGCATGCGTCATGGTAACTTCCTCCCGATCACAACCCTCAGCCTCACGCTCAGAAGCGCAAGCGCACCTGCGCCTGAATGAAGCGATTGCGCGTGTTGGTTTGCGAGGTCACGCGTCCGAAATCGGTCGAATAGGGATTGGTGTTGGGCGCCTGGAACTGCGTGCGGTTGGCCAGATTCAAGGCGTCCACGCGGAATTGCAAAACCCAACCCTCCTTGAGCGTGAACTCCCGCTGCGCGTTGGCGTTCCACTGGTTGGCCCCGTCGGCGCGCACACCCGAAACCCGGGTCGGGAACACCCGACGGTGGAACGCTGCAGGACCCTTGGCGGCTGACCGCTCGAAGTTGTCGGTATTGAACCAGCGGTCGAGCGTGCGCGGGCCCTTCTTGATGTCCTCCAGGTTCCCGTAGTAGAAAAGATTGCCCCAGTCGAGCAAAGGCCCGGGTTGGAACTCGTAAGTGGCCGCTACCTGGTAACCGCCTAGCAGATAGCTCCAGAAACCTCGCGCCGCCCACCTGCGACCTTTCCCAAAAGGCAACTGGTAAATGCCGGTCGCCACAAGCCGGTGGGGCCGGCCATCGTTGCTCTCCCGCCACGAAGGCAAAGCGTCGAACTCATTGTAAAAATAGTCTGCCTCCCGCAGCCGCAGGGCCGTGTAAGACAAATTGAGGTCGAATCCACGCGCGAACCGGCGCTGGAAGGTAACTTCCAGGCTGTCCGTTCTGGCCTTGCCCAGGGGCGCCGTGGCGGTGGAAAGCCCGTTCATGTGGGGATACGGACGCAACAACTGATGCTTCCGGATGGTACGGCTCGTGAAAAATCCCTGCGTGGACATGTCCTGGTACACCAGTGGGTGACTCGACTTCAGATCGGCGAAGTTCCCGATATAGAAAGGATTGGTGACGTTCGCGTTCAGGTTGCTGGCGAGGGCGTCGTTGCGTACCAGTCCGTCGGCCCAGAATTGCTCAGGCAGGGCGGACAAAGTCTTCGTCAGCGGTACGCGGTCGGAGCGGGTGCCCACATAAGCGATCTCCACAGCGATGTCGTTTCCGAACTGGCGCTGGATGCCGAACCGCCAGCGCTGCTGCCGAGCGTGGAGGTAACGGAAGTCGTTGAAAGTCCACCCGCGGCCTGCGCGGGCCATCAGCCCGAGCCTGTCCCGCGTAGGTTCATCGAAGCGGCTGCCGTCCGCCCGCACGGGGAAAGGATCAGCAATGGGCGGGATCCCGCGGCGCGGATCGCCTGCCAGCCAGCTCATGCCGTAATCGGTCGTCACCAGAGTCGAAGTCGCCCGGGTGTAGCCCGTCTGGTCCGCGCCGATGTTGAGCACGTTCAGGGTATCGTAGAAAAGCCCGTAGCCTCCGCGAATCACGGTCTTCGAGCCAACCTGATAGGCCGCAGCGACGCGCGGCAGCCACATCAGCTCGTTCTGCCAGAGGCGCCTCCCCGGACTGCTCGCGGCATAAACCGACCCTCCCTGGACCACAAACTGCGACGCCGGCAGCTCGGGCACGGGGCTGCGAGCATACGCCGCCTGCGCACCCTCCGTTATGGGTAGCCGCGCTGAAGCGTCAAAGTACGCCAGCGCACGGTTGTAACGCTCCCTGGCGCCCTGTTCGTACTCCCAGCGCAGGCCAAGGTTCACCGACAACCGCGGCGTCAAACGCCAGTTCTCCTGAACGTACCACGCATAATAAGGGTTGTAAAGAGCATAAGTGTCCGTAGTGGCGATCGTCATGCTCGAGGGCAGGCCCATCATGAAGGCCGCCCAGCTATGAGCCAGGTTCCCTGCCGGCGTGAACGTATCGTCATTGCGGCGGGTGTAAAAATTGCTGAAGCTGAAGTTGCCTGACGTGTTACGATCGGGCCCGCCCGTGCGGAACTGACCGCGGTGATCGAAGCCCGCCTTGAGCGTATGGCTGCCGCGGACGTGATTCAGGTCCGCCTTGAAGGTAAGGGTCCTGTAATTGATCACGCTGGGATAATTCCGGCTGATCGTCTCATACCCGTCAAAGCTCATCTGCGGCAGAATGTGCTCAGCGCCCGCTTTCTCGTCGAGGTATTTGGGGAGACCGACGTCGCTCGGCTTGAACCTTAAAGGCACGTCTGGCCGGCTGCCCTCGCGGTAATTGTTGGCCGAGACCGCCAGGTCCAAAACCGTACTGGAAGAGGCCGTCCAGACCCAGTCCACCGTGCCCGCCAGATTGGTCCGCGTCTGCCGGGCCGACTGCAAGCCCCTCATGGTCGTGTAGGTCCAGTCGTTGGCCTCGTTAATCCAGTCGTTGTAAGTCCACCGGGCGAAAAAGCGGTGAGCCCCGGACAGGTGGTAGTCAATGCGATTGCCGTAAGCTACGTAGTCCCGGACCAGAGGAGAAATGTTCAAGAAGTTATTCAGAGGCTCGCGGCCCGGCCCGGGATCATTGTTCGGCACAGGCAAGAGTTTGGTATAGAAGTCGTAGGCCGGATTGACGATGCGCGAGGCTGGGAGGATATTTCCGGGAATCGGATCGCGGATATAGTGGCCCGGTCGCGCCGGATCCGGCCGCACGCTGAGCGGGTCATAAAGCTGGTAACGGACGGCGTCAACCAGCAGATGGCGCGAAAAGTCACCCTTGCGATCCTCCATGGTGGGGATGGTCTTGTTCAGCCGGGTCGGCAGGTCCGCCACCTTGTCCTTGTTGCCCTGGTAGTGAACGAAGAAGAACAGGCGGTTCCGGCCGTCGAACAGCTTGGGGATGCGAACAGGGCCGCCCAGGGTGGCCGCGTAGTTGTTGGACCGACCTGACTCCTGCTTGGGCTCCCTGCGCAGCCGCTCGGCTTCGGCAAAATCGCCCCTGGCCTCAGCCTCGGCGATGCGGCGATAGTAGAGCTGCTTGGTGAAGAAGGACAAGGCATGCCAGCGCTGTTGCCAGTGCTGCTCGGTCAGGGTACCGTGGTAGCGGTTGGTTCCCGCGCGAGTCATCATCGTGACCTGGATCCCGACCGCGTGGCCGGCCGAGGCATCGAAGTTGGATGTCTCGACCTTCATTTCCTGCACCGTATCCGCATGCGGCAGGTAGGCGCTGCGCCGGCTGGCACCATTGTTGGGCACGCCGTCAATGGCCCACTCATTCCCTCCGACCCTTCCGCCCAGCCAGTATTCAGAGGCCCCTACGTTGGAGTGCGGTCCCAAGTAGTCGTTTACGCCACTGGTTTGCACGCCGGGCGTCAGCTTCACCAGAACCATGGTGTTGTTGGCCACCACGGGCAGGTCCATTACGTTTCGGTTGTCAACGATGCGGCCCGAGCTTACGGTGCTGGTATCGAGCAGAGGCGCTTCGGCGATCACCGAGACCGACTCGGTCATTGCGCCCAGCTCGAGCGTCAGGTTGATTTCGATGCGGGCGTTCAGCGGGAGGACGACCCCGCTGCGCACCGTCCGTTTGAAGCCGGTATATTCGGCGGAAACGCGATAATTGCCGGGCAGCAGAAGGTTCGCCTCGTAATAGCCTGTTTCGTTCGTCGTCAGGCGCATCTGGGTCCCGGTATCCAGGTTCTCCACGATCACGCTGGCGCCCGCCACGGGCGCTCCCGAGGGATCGAGTACGCGGCCCAGAATTGTGCCCCGGGTTTCCTGGGCGGCAGCCAGACCCACGCAAAGAATGGCGGCCAGAATCAGTTTGAGTTTCATGGTCGCTCTCCTCAGCCTCGGAAACGGCTCCATCTGCGCCGTGCCCTGAGCCTGGAATGTTTGCATACCAGCATATCCGCGCAGATCCCGCCGGTCAACCGCTGGCGGCGGCTTCGAACCGGGTTGGATCCCAACATCTCGCACGGTGCTGCCGAACGTCACACGATGCAGCTACGAGCCGTACGGGAGCGCGCCGGCTCGCGAGTATAATGGGTCGCGCACATGACGACGATCAACCGCCGATCCTTCCTCGCCCGCGCTTCCTGCGCCCTGGCGGCGCCTGCCATTCTTCACCGGCGGCAGCCCAACATTCTGTTCTTCTTCCCCGATCAACACCGCTTCGACTGGACCGGACTCAACCCCGACCTGGACGTCCGCACGCCGCATCTGGCCTCGCTGGCCCGCCGCGGCGTGGCCTTCCAGCGCGCGATCGTCGCCTCGCCTCTCTGCGCGCCCTCCCGCGCCTGCCTCGCCTCGGGCAAGGAGTACCACCGGGCCCGCGTACCCAACAACGGCTACGACTATCCCTTGGACCAGCCGACCTTCTACGCGATGCTGCGCGAAGCCGGCTACCACGTGGCGGGTTGCGGCAAGTTCGACCTTCACAAGAAGACCGAGGACTGGGGGCTGGACGGCAAGCGCCTCCTCAAGGAATGGGGCTTTTCCGACGGCATCGACAACGCGGGGAAATTCGACGCCATACGCAGCGGCGCGGAAAAGCCGCGGGATCCCTACATGGCGATGTTACACGCCCGGGGGCTGGCGGCCCTTCACGTGAAGGATTACCTGCGCCGACGCGGCGTCGAAGGTTACGCCGTTACCGATCCTACACCCCTGCCCGAGGACGCCTACGCCGATAACTGGATCGCAGAAAACGGCCTCAAGCTGCTGCGCGCCGTACCGGCGGGCAAACCGTGGTTTCTCCAAGTCAACTTCAACGGCCCGCACAACCCCATGGATATCACCGCGCGCATGGAAAAAACGGTGCGCGGCCGCCAATTCCCCCAGCCTAACCGCTGCACGCGATTCGATCCGAAAACCCACGTGGCCATCCGGCAGAACTACACCGCCATGGTCGAAAACATTGACCACTGGCTGGGCATCTATCTGGAAGAGCTGCGAAAGCGCGGCGAACTCGAGAATACCCTCATCGTGTATTCCAGCGACCACGGGGAAATGCTCGGCGATCACGATCTCTGGGGGAAGAGCGTGCCCTACCGACCTTCGATAGGCGTGCCGCTGGTCCTCTCCGGGCCTGGCGTAAGCCCGCAGCCTCCTAACCAGGCTCTGGTAAGCCACATGGACCTCACGGCTACGTTTCTCGAAGCAGCGGGACTGCGCGTGCCGCGCGATATGGACAGCCGCTCCCTGTGGCCCCTGCTGACCGGCAAGGCACGAAGCCACCGGGAGTTCGTTCTGTCAGGCCTGAACCGGTGGCGCGCAGTTTGGGACGGGCGTTACAAGCTCGTGACCGGCTTCGGTCCCGGCGCGGGAAAGCGGGGAGGGGGAAGCGGCGCCCTGCTGTTCGACACAGAAACAGATCCGCTCGAAAATGTCAATCTGGCCGCGGAACGCGCCGACCTGGTCGAACGGCTGCGGCAGCTCATTCCGGAGCCGCCACGACAAGAGTAAGCTCCCCATGCCCTGTACCAAGTAAGTAGGGCCAGGCAGCCCTGCCTCTCCCTCCCCGGGCAACCCGCGGCTAATTTTTTTCATTGACAAACTCCCCGCAGTGGCTTTAAACTCAAGCCAACTGGTGCTCGCTCATCAACGCGGGCCCGGCTAATGTTCAATGGGAGGATCGCATATGGCTTGCAAGACGCCGAAGAAAGCGGCCAAGAAGACCACGAAGAAGAAGTAGCTTCAGCCGGGCCCTGCGCGTGGCGTTCCGCAGGCGCAGGGCCCGGTCGCCTCAGGTGGGCAGTTCCAGGCGATCCCCCACGCGACGCTGCCACTCCGCGATCCTTCGCCGCAGTTCCTTCGTCTCGGGGGCCCCGTACAGGTTGCGCATCTCCAGCGGGTCGCGATTGCGGTCAAAAAGCATGCAGGCGTCGGTGTCGTGCAGAACGAGCTTCCATCCCTCGGGCGTCACGACCGCGCGTGCATTCGGGCCGCCTTCTGAAGGATCAGCCGTCCACTCGATGAACACATCCCCGGGCCGCCGCTCGCCTCGGAGATACCCGAGCAGGCTGCGCCCGTCCAACCCGGGATCGGACGCGCCCATCAGTTCCAGTAAGGTTGGGACGAGGTCAATGTGACTGACTGGATGCGCCACCCGGTGTGGCCGCAGCAGGCGGAAAGGCGCACGCAGCAGCAGCGGCACTCTGACCGCCTCCTCGTACATCACGCTCTTGGCCATCAGGCTATGGGCGCCCATCATCTCGCCGTGATCCGAGGTATGGACCACAATAGTGTTTTCCGCCTGGCCGGAAACTTCCAGAGCCCACAAGATCCGCGCGAAGGCCTGATCCACCAAAGCGCAAAGCCCGGCATAATTCCGATGCATGCGCTTCCAGCCTTCCGGCGTGCGCAAATCGAATCCCTCGCCCTCGCCCCGGTTCCGGACAAATCGCTCCCGACGCTGGCGATACCACTCGGGCTCGGGTCCCTCGGGAATGCCGGGGTAGTTAGGCGGCAGGGGAGCCTCTTCTTCCGTATGCAGGTCGTTCAAGGCGCTGGAAAAGGGCGTATGCGGCTCCAGCGTGTTGACGTAAAGGATCCACGGATCCCGCCGGTTTTCCAGAATGAACTTTACCGCCTCCTGCGCCAGGAACGAGGGCTTGGAATGTTCCACCGGCACCGTGGTGGCGAAACGGCGGCTGAACTGATTGTTGCCATCGGGCTTGTATCCCAGGCGAAGCAAAAAATGATGGTAAGAGCTGCGGGCGTTGCGGTCACGGCCCGGCGAGAAGTAGCGGTTATAAATGTCCTCGATCGAGACCCAGTGCTGGAAGCCATGCTGGGCAAAGAGTTCGTCCCCAAGATGCCACTTGCCCATGTACGCGGTTCGGTAGGCGCTGTCGCCGAGCAACTCGGGCAGGGTCTTGATCTCGGCAGGCAAGGGGATGTTGTTGCGCACGCAACCCGTGCGGTGCGGCCACAGCCCGGTCATCACCGAGGAACGGCTGGGCGTGCAAACCGGCTGTGTCACATAGCAGCGTTCGAAAACCACGGACTCTTCCGCGAGACGATTCAGCGTGGGCACCCGATACCGGTGGTTCCCGTAGGCCGCCATGGTGTCGGCACGCTGCTGATCTGTCCAAAGCACCAGGAGGTTGGGCTTGTCGCCAGGTCGCCGCGAGCTGCGAATCACGGCGGGCGCGGCTGCGGCCGAGGCCAGAGTCTTGAGAAGGCTACGACGGGTGAGGTCCATGCTGCCCAGCATATAGCGGAACGGCGCGTGTGCGGGGCGCGCCGCTCAACCCAGCTCGGCTTCCAGCACGGCCGCGATCCGCTGGGCGAGCCTGTCCACGGTCTCGCTGTCCGGTCCTTCGACCATCACTCGCACCACCGGCTCCGTCCCCGAGTACCGCACGAACACGCGTCCTTCGGAACCCAGCGCCTCTTGAGCTTCCCCGATGACCCGGGTCACCGCGGGGATCGTTTCCAAGTCCCGTTTCGCCCGCACGGGCACGTTGAGTAGCCGCTGGGGGTAGAGTTTCAGCCCGGCGAGCAAATCCTGCAAAGCACGGCCACGACGAACCAGGATCTCAAGAATGCGCAAGGCGGTTAGCAACCCGTCGCCGGTGGTCGCATACTCGAGAAAGATCACATGGCCGGATTGCTCGCCCCCCAGGACAGCTCCGCAGCGGAGCATTTCCTCCAGGACATACTTGTCCCCCACCGCGGTCCGCACCAGCCGGATCCCGGCAGCCTGCAACGCCCGCTCCAGCCCAAGGTTGGACATGACGGTCGCGACCACCGTCGGCCCGTCCCGGCCCTTCAGCCGCCCCTGCTCGTGCAGCCAGGAGGCCGCCAGCCACAGGACGGCGTCGCCATCCGCCAGACGCCCGTCGCCAGCCACGAAAATCGCCCGATCGGCGTCGCCGTCGAAGGCCACACCCAGATCCGCGCGTTCCGTTAGAACGCGCTCCCGCAGCCCTTCGATATGCAGCGACCCGCAGTGCTGGTTGATGTTGCGCCCGTTGGGCGAGCAGCCGATCGCTGTTACTTGCGCGCCCAACCGCTGGAACAACGCGGGCGCGAGCGCGTACGCAGCCCCGTGGGCACAATCCAGCACGAGGCGTAGCCCACTGAGAGACAAGGGTAACGTCTTTGCCAGATAGTCGCAGTATGCGCGAGCGAGGCTCTCGTCCGTTTCCAAGGGTGCCGGCGCCGGCTGAAGTCCTTCCGCCAGCAGAGCCAGAATTCGCTGCTCGATGCGAGCCTCTTCGTCGTCGGAGAGCTTGTAACCCGTCGGCCCGAAGACCTTGATCCCGTTGTCCTGGTAAGGATTGTGGGAAGCCGAGATCATTACGCCGGCGCCATAACGGCCCGACCGGGCCAGAAAGGCAATGCCAGGCGTGGTGATGATTCCGGCAAATCGGCTGGCGACGCCGACCCTCGCGAGGCCCCCCGCCACCTCGGCTGCCAGCCACGGCCCCGATTCCCGGGTATCCATGCCCAGCACCACTTCCGAGGGGCGAGAACGATCAGTCAGGGCTTCGCCTAAAGCCACCCCTAAAGCGTGAGCCGTCGCCCGGTCCATGGGGAACTGGCCGGCCACACCGCGCATGCCGTCCGTGCCAAACAACCGGCGCTCATTCCGGCGGGCCGCACTGGCGAGACCTTCACTCACGGCCCGCACTCTCCCCTAGACCTGCCGGTTCGCCCTGCGGCGCAACCCGGATTCGGACCGTCAAAGCTCCGCTGGACTCCAGACGCAGCTCAGGATCGCGGAGAAAGGCATAAGTTCGCACGGTCTGCTCGCCCGCCACGGCTGTGCACTCCAAGGGATCCGTTTCCACAAACTCTACTCTCCGAACCCGACTCTCCGGCCCCACCACAGCGAGTTCGGCGGGCTCGACCCGCCAGGACTCCACGCGAAAACCGGCAGGCACGGCCACGATGTGCGCCCGAACGGGAACCAGGCGACGCAGCCTGCGCTCTACCCGCAGATGGACGCGTGACGGTATCGCACGTACCAGAGTCAGCCCTGGAGGAAGTCTGACGTGCTCCGCGGTGATGTTGAAAGTGCGTTCCGAGGGTCCCTTGATCTCTCTCAAATCAAGGACTACCGCGGGAGAGGACCGTTCGAACTGGTGAATGCGTGCGGCGGGACCTCGCACTTCCAGGCGGATTCGCTCGAGCGTGTCCGGTATCAGCTCCATATCCGCGGGAACGTTGAGGTATTCCACCGGCGCTGTGATCGAGGTAACCAGATCGGGGCTGTTCACAAAGGTGAGCCAAAGGACCGTCGCCGTCACCAGCGAAAAAATTTTCCAGCCCAGATTGTCCAGCAGCCACCCCTTCATGTCCGTTCCGATCTGCGGACGGCTGCCTCCTCAGGCGCCAGCCCCGCTTGCTCGCTCACCGCCACCGAAGACGTTTCCCCGCGCTCCCGCTTGCCACCGAAGTGCTGGGCAATCCGCTGGGCCACCTGATCCGGGGTCAGATCCAGCTCGATCTGACCGAAAGCTGCCACGGAAATGCGACCCGTCTCTTCGGAGACCACGATCGCCAAAGCGTCACTTTCCTCCGTGATGCCGATGGCTGCACGGTGTCGGCTGCCCAAGCTCCCGGTAAGTGCGGGGTTCGTGCTGAGCGGCAGGAAGCACGCCGCGGCCGCCACCCGATCCCCCTGGATGATCACGGCGCCGTCGTGCAGGGGCCCGCCAGGCTGGAAGATGCTGAGCAACAGGTCGCGGCTCAGTGCCGCATCCAGCATCTGACCACTCTCGATAAAGGTGCGCAAGCCCATGTCCCGCTCCAGCACGATCAAGGCGCCGAAACGTCGCTGGCTCAAAAGGCCCAGAGCCCAAATAATTTCATCCGTGGATTCCCGGCGGACCAGAGGACTCCGAAGTCCGAACCAGTGCCTGCGACCGATGCGCGCCAGCGCCCGCCGGATCTCGGACTGGAACAGCACCAGCAACGCAATCGCCGTGTAAGGAACCACCGTGGCCAGGATGCTCCGGACCAGATCCAGCCCCAGCCAGATCGAGGCCAGATAGACCAGAAGCAGCACGCCGATGCCCGCCAGCACCTGCGCAGCGCGCGTGCCCTTCACCACCAGAATGAGCTGGTAAATCAGGAAGGCTACGACCAGAATGTCCACTACCGCCGTGACCCCGAGTTTGGGCAGGGACGAGAGGACAGGCGCCAGCGGCGTGGACATAAGCCAGCTTACCTATTATCGCAGGCTTCCCCTTTTCCGGCGATCCAGGATCGAACCGGTCCTTTCCTGCGTTTGGCTATGCCGTAGCTGAACTGCCGGATTGCAGCTCCGGAATCTCGATCTCCACACGCGTACCCTGTCCCGGCTTGCTTTCTATGCACATCCGGTAGTCGGATCCGAACAGCACTTTGAGTCTCTCGTTCACATTGCTCACCCCGATCCCGCTCTCCAGCAAGCTGGCCAGGCGCTCCTCGGGAATGCCCACTCCGTCATCCTCTACCAGCAAGTGCAACCGGCCGTTGCGCAGACTGGCGCGCAGCCGGATCGTTCCGCCCTCGATCTTGCGGGAAAGGCCGTGCCGCACGGAGTTTTCCACCAGCGGCTGCAAGATCATGCTGGGCACTAGACGGTCCAGAGCCTCGGGATCCACCTGCTTGTCGAAACGCAACTTGTCTCCGAAGCGGATCATTTCGATGGATAGATAGTCGTCAATAAACTCCAGCTCCTCGGCCAGGGCATTGAAGTTATCGTGCTTGCGGAGCAGGCGGCGCAGAATGTTGGAAAGCTTGTAGAGCACGGCGCGCGCCTGGTCCGGATCGGTGCGGATCAGTGAGGAAACCGTATTGAGCGTGTTGAAGAGGAAATGAGGATTGATCTGCCGACTCAGGGCATCCAGCCGCGCCTGGATCAGCAGGCGCTGCTGTTCTTCCAACTTGCGCTCGGTCCGCGTGTTGTTCCAGATCTTCAGCGGAAGCGTGACTGCGAAAACCGTGGTCACATAGACCGCTGCCTCCGCCAGCGGATGAGGGTGCGGCCAGCGAGGGCGGATCGCGAAAATCCAGCCGGGCGAGAGGCGATCCAAAAGCAGCCGTACGAACTCAGCCGCCAGGATAGCCAGCAGGAAGAACATCTGGAAGGCGGCTTTGACGTGCTCATGATCGCGTCGGAAAAAACGGTGAATCCGCAGGTCGGGAAAAGGCGAGATGCGCCAGATCAGCTCGGGATCCGGCGCACAGTTGCGCAGCAGCCCGCCCAGAGCGCCGACCCCCGCCAGCAAGGGCAGCGTCAGATACTCGTGCTTGAGCATGGCGGGAATGGAGATCAACGAGCCGGCCAGCAGCCCGGTGACGTAGCCGCCCAGCAGTCCGGCCAGCAGACTCGCTTCCAGCCCCAGATCCACTGCCTGATAAACGCCCCGCGTTACGATCCGGATGGCAGCGCCGGTGCCGAAAATGCTCGCAAAACTCAAAGCCAGCAAGAGCCGCTGGTTGAGGGTGCGCTGTTCGCGCATCAACATCCGCTGGAAGGCGCCGGAGCGGGCCAGGAAGCTGGCCAGCAGGGTCATGACGCCCAGCTTCAACAACAAAACGATCAAATATTGTTCCAGCGCCATGAGGGATCGCCGCGCCCTGCGGTCGCGGATCGCTGTCCATTATAATGAATGTGTTCGTCCCCCATTTCCTCCGCATGTCGCAGGACGGCTCAAGGCAGGGATTCCGAAAGGTCGCCGAAGCCGATCTCCCCAGCCGCTTCGGGCGCTTCCGCATTTTCGGCTTCGAACAGCGCCAGGGCGATCGGGTGGAAGAGGCCGTGGTGCTGAAAATGGGCGACGTCTCCGGCGAACCGCCCCCGCTGGTCCGGATCCACTCCCAGTGCCTCACCGGAGACGTATTCCATAGCCTGCGCTGCGATTGCCGGGCGCAACTGGAAATGTCGCTCGACCGCATCGCAGAAGAAGGCCGCGGCCTGCTCATCTACGAGCATCAGGAAGGCCGGGGCATCGGGCTGCTCAACAAGCTGCGCGCCTACGAACTGCAGGATCGCGGCGCAGACACGGTGGAGGCCAACGAGAAACTCGGCTTTCAGCCCGACTGCCGGAATTACCAGCTCGCCGCCAACATCCTTGCTTACTTCGGAGTTACCCGCGTCCGGCTCCTATCCAACAATCCGGACAAGATCCGCGCACTGGAGGCGGCGGGAATTCAGGTCGTGGAGCGCATACCCTGCCAGGCCCAGCCGGTGGATTCCATGACCGGCTACCTGCGCACCAAGAAAGAAAAACTCGGGCACCTCATCGAAGGCCTCTGACGCGGATTCGCCTTGAGGTCCAGCGAACTTACTCGCGGACACCCGCGATGCTCAGCAGTTCCCGCGGATCATTGATCCAGTAATCGGGATCGAAACGGGCCAGTTCGGCGGGATCTCCGTAGCCGTATCGCACAGCGCAGATCCGCACCCCAGCGCGACGTCCCGCTTCCATGTCCGCGGGCGAGTCTCCCACCAGAAGGCAGTCTTCCGGACGCGCTCCCAGCGCCTCCAAGGCGGCGTGGATCACATCGGGCGCTGGCTTGGCGGGAAATCCATCGGTGCCCTGGGGATGATCGAAGTAAGGCAACAGTCCGAATTGCTCGAGGACGGACCGTACCGTCGCGGTGCTCTTAGTGGTAGCCGTCGCTTTGCGCCCCGGAAGGCGCTCCAGCATCTCCCTGACGCCCGGATACACGCGCGTCAGACGGTGCCCGCGTGCCGGGTAGATTTCCCGATAGCGCTGGATCAGCTCCCAGTGCTGCTCCTCGCTGTAACCGGGCAGCACGTCTCGGAAGAATTCGAGCAGGTGGTAACCGATGTAGCGCCGCACCAGAGCTTCGTCGAGGACCCGGACGGGGTGGCCATCCAGAACCTCGCGCAAGGCAGCGTAGATGTCAGCCGCCGAGTCCAGCAGCGTGCCATCCACATCGAACAGATACACAGAAATCCCGCTCATCAGAAGATCCCGGGAGCCGGGAGATCGGGCAGATCAGGCGGGCTGGACGCGCTCGCCCTCGCGCACCGCCGGTACACGACGCCCGTCGGGTTTGAGGACTTGTTGGGTTTCGTCCTTTGCAGCGGAGGCCGCCGTGCGGACGGCCGGCAGTTCACGGCCCTCGATCAGAGCCTTGATTTCCTCGCCCTCCAGCACCTCCCGTTCGAGCAGGGCCTCGGCTACGCGCACCAGAGCATCGGCGTGCTCGTCAATGAGCTGCGAAGCGCGGTCGTAAGCCTTCTTGACCAGCTTCCGCACTTCCTCGTCAATCATCACGGCCGTGGCTTCGCTGTAGTCGCGGTGCTGGGCAATCTCGCGACCCAGGAAAATCTGCTCCTCCTTTTTGCCGAAGCTGAGCGGCCCCAAATCGCTCATGCCCCATTCGCAAACCATCTTGCGCGCCAGTTCCGTGGCGCGCTCGATGTCGTTGCCGGCGCCGGTCGTAACCTGATGCAGGAATTTCTCCTCGGCGATGCGGCCCGCCATCAGAATCGTAAGCTGCGCCTCCAGGTACGACTTGGTGTAGGAGTGCTTGTCGTCAATGGGCAACTGCATGGTCACGCCCAGCGCCATGCCGCGCGGGATGATCGTGACCTTATGCACCGGGTCGGCATCGGGCAACAAGGCCGCCACCAGCGCGTGGCCCGCTTCATGATAGGCGGTGCTCCGCTTCTCCTGCTCGCTGATGATCAGCGATTTGCGCTCCACGCCCATCAGGACTTTGTCCTTGGCCAGCTCGAAGTCGTACATGGTGACGACCTTGCGGTTCTGGCGGGCTGCGATGAGCGCCGCCTCGTTCACCAGGTTGGCCAGGTCAGCCCCTGCAAAGCCCGGGGTGCCGCGGGCGATCACCGAGAGGTCCACGTCGTCGGCCAGCGGGATCTTGCGCGTATGGACCTTCAGGATCGCCTCCCTTCCTTTCACGTCGGGCCGCCCTACCACCACACGGCGGTCGAAACGGCCCGGACGCAACAGGGCCGGGTCCAGCACGTCAGGCCGGTTCGTCGCCGCCACCAGAATGACGCCTTCATTGGACTCGAAGCCATCCATCTCCACCAGGAGCTGGTTCAGGGTCTGCTCGCGCTCGTCGTGACCGCCGCCCAGCCCAGCGCCGCGATGACGCCCGACCGCGTCAATCTCGTCTATGAAAATGATGCAGGGCGCGTTCTTCTTGCCCTGTTCGAACAGATCGCGGACCCGGCTGGCGCCCACGCCCACGAACATCTCGACGAAGTCCGAGCCTGAAATCGAGAAGAAGGGAACATTAGCCTCGCCCGCGATGGCGCGCGCCAGCAGCGTCTTGCCCGTGCCCGGCGGCCCGATTAGCAGCACGCCCTTGGGGATGCGCCCGCCCAGCTTCTGGAACTTCTGCGGTTCGCGGAGGAACTCGATGATCTCCTGCAACTCCTCCTTGGCCTCATCCACTCCGGCTACATCCTTGAACGTGACTTTCTTCTGCTGCGACGAGTGCAGGCGCGCGCGGCTCTTGCCGAAGCTCAACGCCTTGTTGCCGCCCGCCTGCATTTGGCGCATCATGAAAATCCAGAAGCCCAGCAGCATCAGAAACGGAATGGCGTTCACCAGCAACGCCACCCAGCTGCCGGAGTTGGACTCCCGGATTTCCACGTTGACGTTTTTGGCGCGCAAAAGGTTGTAAATGTCCGGGTAGTTGCTCGGGATCAGGGTGCGCAGGCCGATATTGTGGTCCTTGAACTTGCCGCGCACCTCGATTCCCGTGATCGTAACCTCCTTGACCTTGTCCTCCTCGACCGCGCGCACAAACTCCGAGAAAGTCAACTGCTGTTCGGGCCGGACCGTACCCTGGCGGACCACGGTCCACAACAGCACTACGACGCAGATGAGTACGACCCAGAAAATGGCCGTCCTGATGTTGGAATTCATACGTTCTCCTGCCGGTCAGTCCCCGGCTCTAGTGCCCCACTCACTACTTTAGACGTTTGCGCCAGCCTCGGTGACTCCAGGCTCTGCCGCAGAGACCCCGACCGCCTCCACCGCCAGAATGGACCGACTGCCAGCCGAAGCCGCGTACTCGGCTGCCGGACCAAAACGCAAGGCCCAGACAATATCCCTCCCACTAGTCATGATCGGCCATTTCCGCCGTTCCCACAAGGGGATTCTGGCTTTCTGGAACAGGTCCTTGAGCTTGACCTCGCCCGCATGCCCCACGGGGCGGTACTTGTCCCCCGGCTGCCAATTCCGCAGTTCCAAAGGCCGGCGCAAACGCTCCCAGTCCAGAAGAGCGGCCCCGGGAGACCAACTCCCCGGCGATCCAGGCTCACACAACATCAAGCGAATTTCCAGATCCATGGCGCCGATGCGGTAGCTTCCCGGCGCCTCTACGGCCACCCGGTATTCCCCGCTCGGGGCCTCGGCAGGGGCGAACCGGAGCCAGTCCAGTGAGCGGAGCACCGCCACGCCCGGACCCTTGAAGCAGCCCGACCCGGTCCCGCTCTCGGCGAGCCGCAGGATCGCCTCGACGTGGGGAAACTCCCACCCCCGGAGGCTGCCCCCCACCGAAGCGACGGCCTTCCGAATCAGGCGTCGGCTCACCGCCCTCGGTAGAGAAGCTAGCGTGGCCGCGGACACGATCCAGGCGCCTTCCTTGACGGTGAACAGTTCCCCCGCCAGGCGGCCGATTTCCCGCTCCCAGTATTCTTCGTCTTCCTGGGCGAGCACGGCCGTCTGAGCCAGCACCTTTTCGATCGCAGGGTTCCACCGCCGCCGCAATTCGGGCAGCAACTCCAGCCGGATGCGATTGCGCGCCAGCCGCAGGTCCAGGTTCGTGTGATCCAGCCTCCACTCCAACCCCTCTTGGGTCAGGAAACGCTCAATTTCCTCGCGGCTGATTTCGATCAAAGGACGCACGAAGCCTTCGGAGGTCACCGGGCGGATCCCCGCCAGGCCCGTTGTCCCCGAGCCTCGCAACAACCGGAACAGGACCGTCTCTGCCTGGTCCGAGCGCGTGTGCCCCAGCGCGATACGGTCGAGCTGCCCGCTGCGCAGAAATTCGAGGAAAAACTCCCGCCGTGCACGCCGTGCGGCCTGCTCGAGATTGTCGCGAGAGCGCCGGGCCAGGTCAGCTACGTCGGCCGCGCCCGAGTGAAAGGGCAGGCCGCGGCGACGCGCCAGCTCGGCCACGAACTGCGCGTCCTGCCGGGAAGCCTCGCCCCGCAATTGGTGGTCGAAGTGCAGGACCACGAGGGACAAATCCCAGCGGGACGCCAGGCGAATCAGCACTTCGAGCAAGCAGACGGAATCGGCGCCCCCGGACACGGCGACGCCTACACGGTGCCCCCGCTCAAACATCCGGTAACGGGCAATCGTCTCCGCGACCCGCTCCAGCACGCCAGCTCATCCCATTGTAGGCCCCTGAGTGCGCCGGGGCCTGGGGCGCCGTTCGGGTTTGCAGCTTGCGCCGGAATTGCTTCCACATTTGCTCGGTGAACAACCTCAGCCGGGGTGGGTCAGCATGTGCCTGGGCAGGAAACGGACCCTCAAAATCCTCTGGACATCGCGGGCAGAATACCTTATATTGGCATCAGATGCCCCTAATCTGGGGTGAGGCCAAGCCCAGAGGGACGGGGGGGGCGTCTGGTGTCCCCAATGTGGGGAGCGGCGCTTCCTATTTACTTCTTCGGGAGCTGCCTGTGCAGGTTCGTGTTCAGATTGTCGGAGTAGCGAATCCTCAGCTCAAGCGGGGGAAACATGTCTGTGGAGGAACGGACTGCTTGCTCATCAAGCGCCATTACGCCGGTTTCTTTGCCGCTCCAGGTGACTTTTTCCGAATCCACCGAGCCGCTTCATTGGTACGCCGTCCAGGTCCGCCATCAGCATGAAAAGGCGGTAGCCCGGGCCCTTTCCCACAACAATTTCGAGACCTTCCTGCCGCTTTACCGTTCGCGGCGCCAGTGGTCCGACCGCGTCAAGGTGCTCGAACTGCCGCTTTTTCCCACCTACGTTTTCGCCCGTTTTCGGGAAATCCAGCGCATCCAGGTCCTGAGGACGCCGGGCGTCCGCTCCATCGTCACCTTCAATCATCGCCTGGCGCCCGTGCGGGACGAGGAAATCCAGTCCTTGCAGGTCATGGTCCGCTCGGGTGTGCCCGTTGAACCCTGGCCGATTTTGCGTGAGGGCCAGCGCGTGCGCGTGGAGCGGGGACCGCTGCAAGGCGTGGAAGGCATTCTGCTGCGCTTCAAGAACACTTGGCGCGTCGTGGTGGGCGTGGAGATCCTTCAGAGGGCAGTGGCCGCGGAGGTGGACCGCGACGTCCTCAGGCCGTGCGGGAATTGACCCCGGCCGCTGAAAAGCGCCCTCAGGGGGGCTGGGGGCGCGAAAGGTGACGGATGCCCCGGTGGAGGCCTACGGCTTCAGCGGAGACTCCGGCCCTCAAGCGTCCCGTGCGGGCTGCGGCCACCCCTAGGCGGGGTCCGGCGATTGCGGGCTGTCAGCGCTCCGCAATCCTGGCCGGCAGGGTGGCCCTGAGACAGGCCAGCGTCCGGCGCACGAGCGGTCGCAAACCGTACCGGACCGCCATGCGCGCCGCGTGGAGGGGATAGTAAAGCGGGAAGAGCGGACGGGGCAGGCGTACCAGCTCAAGATCATTCACGCTGGGCGCCAGCAAAGCCCGAAAGGCAAAACGCAGTTTGTTCGGCGCCCCATCCAGCACGCGCCAGCGCAGGATCCAATCGCGCAGCTCCGAAGGACCGCTCTGCTCGCGGCGCCAGCTTTCCAGGACCCGGTTGCACAAGCTGCGGACGCGGCGGTCGGCCTGCTGAAGTTCCTTCGGCGCCCGGGTGCCAAGCAAAGCTTCGGCCAGCGCGCACGACGCCACCACCGCGAGCCGGCAACGCGTTCTCTCCGCCCACGCACGCACCCGCGCTGCATCGAAAGCTGCCGAGTGCAGGAACCACGCCACGTCCGCCACGTCGCGAAGGGTCTCCCAGCCGTGTTTCGCCGCATGGGCGCAGAGCAGGACAAAGGAATGCTCTGGCGAAGGCTGAAGAATGCTCAACCCTTCAAGCGCCACCGGCACTGCCTGGCCCCAGACGTCCTCGGCGCGCAAGCCCCAGGCATAGGTCTTCGGCATCAGCTCCCAATGCGGCTCGATGTAAAGGCCATCCTCGCGGCCATAGCAGACCTCGCAACCGTCGCGCAATTCGAGCCTTCGCTGGGCTGCATCCAGCTCGCGCACCGGACGGAATCCGCGGTCGCGCAGCGCACCGCACACCGCTTCCAGTTCGTCCCGCCGCACGAGAACGTCCAGATCGGCGCACTCGCGCAAAGCCGCATCGCCGTAAAGCCTCGCAGCCATCACGGGCCCGCGCAGCGGGATGATTTTTACGCCCTTCCCGCGCATGGCGTCGAGCAGGACGCCGAGTTCGCGCATCAAGGCCAGATTGCGAATGGCGTTGTGTCGGTAATGCTCCCGCAACCTCTGCAGCACCGCCGCGGGAACACAGTCCGCACAATGCTCGCGCAAACGCCGGTAAGCCAGGGGCGCAACGCCGTGCCGCCGCGCCGCAGCCAACACGCTTTCCCAGGCGGAAACTTCGGAAACCAGGCGCCGCAGCACGCCCAACTCGGGCGAGGGACGCACCAGCTCGGTCAGCACCCGAAGCTCGGGCGTCAAGCAATCGCGGAGAAACTGCACGACTCACTCCGCCAGCGGCGCGGGGCGCCGGCCCGTGCGCGCGAAAACTTGCTCACAGTTCAGACGGGAAGGCCCGGTCAGATCCCCCTCCAGATACGCCAGGCCCGGGCACCGTGAGCACTGGTTGAGGAACTCGCAACTCCGGCAAATCGGAAGATCTGCCACCCGAATCGAGCGCACGCGACGCGCTGCCGGGGAATCGGCCCAGATCTCACGAAACGGTCGCTCCGTCACGTTGCCCAACGCGAGCGGCAACTGCACGCACGGATAAACGTCGCCGCTCGGCGAGATGTAACACGAGGTATGGCCGGCACTGCACGGCAGCGAATCCCACTCCGGCGCCGTCTGCGCTGCCTCCTGCGGCTCGGGCGAAAGCGGGCAGTGCTCGGGCCTCGCATCCAGTTCCGGATCCTCAAAGACCTTGCGCCATGCAGCATGCGATGCGTTCAATCTGACCACGCTACGGCTGCCATCGAGCCGCGGAGTGACCGTGGGATCCAAAGAATACTCGGCCCCAAGCTCCGCGGCCAGCTCGCGGACTCGCGAATATTCGCCTTCTGCCATCCGCATCAGCACCTGCACGACTCGCACCTTGACGCCGTGCGCCACCAGCCGCCTGACCGCCTCCACCGTGCGCGCGAACGATCCCTCTAGCCGCGTCACCGCATCGTGCACCTCCGGGCGATGCGAGTACAGCGAGACGTCCACGCCCGCCACGTGCAAACGGGCCAGCCGGCGGGCAGCCTCGTCATCGAGCAGCGTGCCGCTGGTCTTGACGCGTACACTGAAGGCCAGCTCGCGTGCCGCCTCCACGATCTCGAAGAAATCCGGACGCAGGAAGACCTCGCCGCCGCTCACCAGCAAAAACAGCGTGCCGCACTCGGCCAGCTCCTCCAGCAGCCGCACGAGCTGCGCCGTCGTGAGTTCACGTCCGTTGCGCTCAGTCAGGTAGCAGTGAATGCAACTCAGATGGCAGCGCCAGGTCAGGTCGAGATGCACGCTGAGCGGCACGCCGAGCGCCAGCGCCTTCTGGGTGACCCGCTCCATCAGCCCGCTCATGGGGCGCCTGCCTCCAGCGGCGTTTCCGAAAGCAGGACAATGCCGCGTTCCGCCAGCGCGCGCAGCAGCTCCTCGGCGTCGCGGTACGCCTGTTCGAAATCCACCTCGAACTTCTCGCAGATGCGGTCCCGGACGATCGAGGCCAGCGGCGTCCGCCCGTCCGCCGCTTCCCAGATCTCAGCCGCAACCTCGTTCAAAGTGAACAGCCAGGACTCCTGCGCCGCCATGACGATCACTTCGTCCTCCAATCGTCGCCACGCAGCCGCAGGATGACGCGCAACGTAAAGTTCGCTCATCTCAGCAACTCCCACACGCCAGGTTCGGGCCGGAACTCAAGCCGGTACACAGGCGTGCGTCGCACGAACTCGCAGGCCGAGTTAAAGACCTTGCCGGCCAGCTCGGCGTCCTCGGCGAAGAACAGGATACACCGCAGCAGTTGGCGTGCCGCCTCGGCAGGCTTGAGCGGCACAAGCCGGTGCTGATTGCCTCTGGCCAGCAGGTAGAGCACGGCAGCCGGCGCCGACACCTTGACGCCCGGTATCCCCAGCTCCCCCGCGAACGGGGTGCCGTGAACCAGATACTCCTCACCGTGCCGCATCACGTAACAGATCTCATCGCTCAACAGAACAGCGTCCGGCGGCGCCAGCCGGCACATCGTCGTTTTGCCCGCTCCCGATGCCCCGGCCAGGATCAGCCCGCGGCCATTGAGAATCGCGCCCGCAGCATGCACGAGAAACCCACCCGCGTCCGCCGCCAGCAGCGTGTGCACGATGCGCAGCACTGTGTCCACCGAGTACGGATTGGCGGTGTACCGCACCCACCCTTGCCGGGCGCGCGGATCAAACTCGGCTTCGAAGTCGCCGCGACGGATCTGCCACTTGCCGTCCGCGAGGCTCACGCAGACGTCTTCGTCGGGATCGGTCCCGCGTGGCGGCGCAATATGCACGGCGAACTCGCAGGCCACAGGGGTGCCGGGGAGCGCAAGAAAGCTCGAGTACGCGCCGGCTACGAGACGGGCGAACTCCTCATCCTCGCAGTTCAGCGCCACCCCCAGCCCGGCGATTTCGATCAGCAGCCGCGAAGGTGCGTCGGAGCCGGTCATGGATTCGGCCTGCAAAGTGCCCAGAGTTTGAGAGCCAGGCGGTGGAAAAGAACGGAGCGGCGACACAACTGCGCGATGGCCCGCTCCCAGAAGGGCGGCACGCGGCGAGGCACGAACGACCTGCGGCCTCGCCTGACTTCAACCACCACCCCGAGGATCTCATGAGGCTCCAGGGGAGGATCCGCGGCGGGCGCAGCGTCGCCCCCGGTTACGGGGCACCCATTTTCGAATCCCCTCACCCGATGCGTGCAGATTCGCCGGTCCGGTCCGAGGAACACAACCAGGTCGCCAGGCCTGAGAGTTGCGACGTCGCTGCGCCGGACCACCAGGCAGTCACCCGGGCGCAGCGCCGGAAACATGCTCCCGCCAGTGACGCGGAACTCTGCTGCCTCCTCCCGGCAAACCTGCGTTGCGGCTGGTGAACCGAAGCCGCTTGTCATTGCGCTGACGCTCGCCGCCGTGCGCGATAATTATTCGAGCGCGCTTTGACTAAGTTTGACGGCGCAGACTTTCGGCACGCCATTCTGGGCGCAGGCGGGCGAACGCTCCAATGTCTGGAAATAGATGTTGTTCCGGGCCGGATCCGCGCTGCGATTATCCACGGTGATGCCGCCCGAGCCGCCGGCATAGCCTGGTGCCCTCGCACTTGGACCCCAGCTCGTCCCGGTAATCGGCAGATGCCACATCTGGACCTCGTTCGTTCCGCTGAAGCCGAAGAAAAGCCGATCCTGGCCGCCGCTCATAAAGCTGGTAAGGGGCGAGCAGGAGCCCGTTTTGTTGGCGAGCCGGATCACGTAGCGGGGAGTTGTGTTCCAACTCCCTTGGGCGTCGAACTCAAAAGCGTAGAGCGCGGGGTGGCCCGACATGTTGTCACGCATGCCGCAAAGCAGCAGTTGTCCACCCCGGCCTCCGAGCTCGTAGTGTTTGTTGTCAAAGGCGCCGGCACGCAGCACCGTGTCCGAGTTCCGCGCAATGAAGGCGGTCTTGACCGCACCGCAGTTATAGTCGGTTTCGATCACCAGCGCGGTCTCGGATCCCGCGTTCGTGAACCAGAAAATCCTTTGCCGGTCCACGTCCACTAACGCGGCATCCTGCACCGCTTCCGTGCCTGCGGCGCCAGTGGAGTAGGAACCCTGCAAACGGAAAGAGCCGTCGTAGGAATAGCAATACAGGGTATTCCCGTCCGAGACAAAAACCCGGTTGGCCCCGGGATCCATCACGGGGCTGGTGAGAATCCTTCCTGAACTGGCAATTACCGCAGCCTTTATCGCCAATGGCTGGCTGGTGCCGAAAACGGGGCCGATCGCGTACAAGATGCCGTCATCGGCGCCCACGAAGGCCACATTGTTCCAATAATCCACGAAGGGTGATGAGCGGGTGCTGGGCGCGCGCGAGTAAGTCAGCGTACGAAGCGCGGATTCATTAACGGGGACCGCCGGCTGGGCGATGCTGCCCTGCCCTCGCGCCCAGCTCAGCACGTGAAAGGCCGCGCCGTTGGCGCTGTTCTCCACGAATGCTACTTCCTGGCCGTTTAGCGACAGTACCGGGGATGTCCGCACCGGCCCCGTGCCCACACGATAGGCCCACAGGACTTGCGGGACGGGCCCGCTGCGGCAGTTATCGTACAGGTTGTAAAACGCTGCAATGTTGGCCTGATTCGTCGCCGGTTTGGCGTTGATGCCGAAGACGACGAAATCGTTCGCGCAATCACCCCTGGCGATGTCTCCGCCGTACATGGCGGGGTAAGCTTCGGCCGGACCCGGCGTCAGCACACCATCGCCCAGCGACACCGCCCAGTCGCGCTTCACCCCGGCTCCATCGCGCCGCCCGGACCGCCTGGCCGGCGGCAGGCCTTGCCCCATTGCCCCGATCAGGCTGCGCTGAAGCCAAGCCATGATCAGGCGCGGATCGCGCTCGAGCCGGCTCGGCGTCGGCGCGCGAAACGAGCCGTTCCCGTGCACCAAGTACCTGTGGCTCCAATCGCGAACGATGGGGAACCGCGCCGGCGCCCCGTTTTGAGCATGGCCCTTGGCCTTGAGCGCGACGAAAAATGCCAAAGTGGCAAAACCGGATGAAACGACAACTTTCCTGCGCCTCAACATCCTCGTTCTGTGTGGCGGAGTCTGCCCAGGCAGAGATTAGCGAGCCGGTGGGGCCCGCGGGGGCAGTCCGCTTACGGGAAATCAAACTTCACAGAATAACAGGAAGTGAGCTCAAGAGGCAGGTGCGGCCGCGCTATCCAGTGCCTTCAGACCCCCGCCCTGACGGTGGACCGAGCGGGGTCAGGAGGTCTTTGTCACGCTCTTGCACTGCGCGTACCGGGGATAGATCTTCCCGCAGCGCACGGCGGCGGTTTCAAAGACCTGCTCGCACTGGAAGGCGGGCTTGTGGTAGGGCCGGCGCGGCCCGCGCGCCGCCGGCACTTTCGGAACGTGTTTCTCGGAGGCCATATCGCGAGTCTCCTTGCTGATGATTCTATTGCAGCCCGCTTTGGGTCAGCTTGACGGCGCAGACTTTGTTGGTTCCGTTCTCGGCACAGGCGCTCGATGCGAGCACCGTCTGGAAGTAGATGTTGTTGGCCTCGGCGGTGGAGCTCCGGTTGTCCACGATGATGCCGGCCGAGCCACCGTTGTAACCGGAGGCCGATTGGTCGGCCCGGTCGGCAGAAGAAGTCACAGGCAGTTCCCACATCTGGATCACGCCGCCCTCGAAGCCGAGGAACAGGCGGTCTTTGTCGCTCTTGAACGTCGTCAGCGGCGAGCACTCGCCAGCCGTCGTAGCGATGGTGTTGACGTAGTAAGTCGAGTTATTCCAGACCCATTCGTTCCCGCTCTGGAAGAATCCAAACGTGTAAAGTCGGGGCTGGTCGCTGTCGGAGGCTTTGCCGCACACGTGCAGCTGCCCGCCCTTTCCGGAGTAATGGTCGTCATCGAACGCTCCGGCGCGGATGGTCGTCTCGGAGCTCTGGCCGATGGACGCAGTCTTGGTCGCCGTGGACGTAAAGCTATAGTCGGTCTCGATCGCCAGAGCAGTTAAAAAGGTTTTGCGAGCGAACCAAAAGACGCGCCGCCGGTCCACGTCCACGAGCGCAGCGTCCTGAATAGCCTCGGCGTCACCACTGATGAGGTAGGTTTTGGGGTCGCTGAATGTTACGCTGTTCGTGCCGTAGGATACAAGGTAGGAGTGGAGCGAGCTTCCATCTGAGATGAAAATCCTGTTCTCGTTGGGATCCATGACCGGGCTGGTTAGATGAGCCCCTACGCTCCCGACCTCCACGAAGCCGAGAACCGCTGGATTGGAAGTGGCATTGAACACCGGCCCGATGGCGTACAGCTTCCCATCGTCCGCCCCGACGAAGGCGACGTTGTTCCAGTAATCCACGAAGGGCGACGAGCGCAGGTTGCCTGAATCGGAATACTTCACGCTGCGCACGGAAGAGCCCCCGGAGCCGGGAGTGGCGGGGCTTCCAATGGTACCCTGCCCCGCTACCCACTTGAGCACGTGGAAGTAAGCGCCGCCTGAACCCTTGTCCCGGTCCTCGACGAACGCCACCTCTTTCCCGTCGAGCGAAAGCACCGGGGACGTTCTGACCTGATCGGGATCACTCCCGCCGCCGCCCACATAGTAAGCCCACATTGTCTGGGGAACCGGCGCCGAGCAGGTGGTGTAGAGGTAGAGATTGTTGAACGCCACGATGTTCGCCTGGCCGGTCGCCTGACCCGCCCGGATGCCAAAGACCACAAAATCATTGGCACAATCCGGGTTGGTGAAGCTCGCCCCCCACATCGCCGGGAAGTGCTCTTTGGGCACTGGGGTCGAAGTATCGACGTTCCCCAGCGACACCGCCCAGTCGCGCTTCAGCGTGAGGGAATTGCGCCGCCACGGCTGCCGGCCCGGGGCCGAAGCCGACGCCAGGGCGCCGATCACGTTGCGCTGCACCCAGGCCGCCGCCAGCCGCGGATCGCGCTGGAGCTGACTCAGCGTCGCGGCCCGGAACGAAGCGTTCCCGTAAGCCAGATACCTGTGGCTCCAATCGCGAACAATCGGGAAACGCGGCGCCATCGCGCCCTGTCCCGGCGCCTGCGCCGTCACCAGAACAATCCCCGCCGCAAGAACCACTGCTACCGGAATGAATCCGACCCACTTCGGATGCCCTCTGCTCATCTCGACCTCCCGGTTTCCTGTCCGTGCTTCGCCGTGGCTCAATCGCAAGAACGAATGTCTTACGATGTCCAACAAAAATCGCTCTGCCGCGGCGCGCTCACGTTACAATTTACCCCTGCTTTTCTGCTTTTTCAATCCCTAATTTGAGGGTGGAGACGATAAAATAACACGCGAGGTTCGCAAGTGCGAGACGCAGGGTTTCTGCTCCGCGCGCTGCTCGCCCTGGCCGTCGCCGGCGGCGGGCTCTGGCTCGCCCTGCGCCCGCCAGAGACCTACCCCGACCTCACGGAACAGCCCGCCACGCAAGCCGAAGCTCTCGCACGGCGCCTGCTGCGCTCCGACCCTGCCAATCCCTACCGCTGGTGCGATCTCGGCGAAGCCCTCGCCGAGACCGGCAAGATCGCCGAAGCCCGCCTGTGCTTCCGGCGCGCCGTCGAGCTCGGTCCCAACATTCCGCCCGTGTTGATGCGCGCTGCGGGATTTCACATCCGCGTCGGCGAAGCCCGCACTGCCCTGCCCCACATGCTTCGCATCCTCGAGCTGGTCCCCGACTATGACGCGATCATCTTCTACTACACCGACCGCCTGATTCCCTTCGATGAGCTGCTGCCCCAGCTCGCCAGGAACCCGCGCGCCGCCCGCTCGCATTTCCGCTTCCTTCTGCAAAGCGGCGATGCCGGTCGCGCCCGCGCCGCCTGGCACTCCCTCTGCGAGCACCGCCTCGCCAACGACGAGCTGGCGGCCGCCTATCTGGAGCTGCTTCTGCGCAAGGCCGAGTACCATGAGGCGCTCGCAACCTGGGTTGCCTGGCTGGGGCCGCGGGCCGGCGATTATCCCGTGCGCAACCTGGTTTACAACGGCAGCTTTGAAAACGAGCCGAGCGGCTCGCCGCTGGACTGGCGCATCCGCCCGCTGGAAGGCGTGCAGGCGGTTCGCGATCCGGCCCGGGCGCGGGAGGGTCGGGCATCGCTCAAGCTGAGCTTTCCCGGCACGGCCAATTTCGATTACTCGCACGTCTCGCAACTGGTGGTTGTGCCCGCCGGGCGCTACCGTCTGTCCGCGTGGATTGCTTCGCAGGATCTGACGACCGATCAGGGCCTTTTTCTGCGCCTCAGCGAAACCGGCAGCGGCAACCGCGTCCTCGCCGAGACTCAGCACATCACGGGAACCACCGACTGGCAATTCGTGGAAGCAGAAGTCGTCGCGCCGCGCACCCTGCTTGCCGCCATCCAGCTTTGCCGCCGCCCGTCCCGCAAGTTCGACAACAAGATCCGTGGCGCCGCCTGGGTGGACGCGGTCAGGCTCGAGCGGCGCCCGTAGACACGGAACGGGCGATCGCGATCCCTGCTACCCAGGCCAGTGTCATTGCATTCGCCGGAATGTAAAGGTTGAAGTCCACGAAACTGTGCAGGGCCAGCGCCGACAGGCCGCCCAGCGCGCCCAGCGCCCGCCAGCGCTCCTCCTCCCAGTGACTGCGGCGCGCGGCTCGCCAGGCCGACCGCAGGCAAAGCGCAGCGAGGGTCACGACGACAGCCAGCCCGAAAACGCCGAGCTCGGCCGCCAACTGCAAATAGTCGTTGTGGGCGAAATCCACCGTGTACAAAGGCGCCGCGAGCTTGTGCCGCATGAGCGCCGATTCGTACGCGCCCAGGCCGCTGCCAGCCACAGGCTGCGCCCGCACCAGCTCGAGCGTATCGCGCCAGATCTGAATGCGGACGTCGGCCGAGATTTCCTCCGTGGCGGCCATGTGGCCGAAGCGCTCGATCAGCTTGTCCGGGGGCAAGAAGATGAAAGCGAGGAGCACGAGCAAGCCGATGAGTGCCGGTCCCAGCCGGCGTCTCCATGCGGGCGCTTCGCCGCTGCCCAGCGCGGCCGCCCCCATGATGAACATCGAGACCAGAGCGGCCACGAAACCCATCCGCGAGAACGAGTGCAGAATCGCCAGCAGGATCAGGGCGGCGATCGTGAACAGGCCGCAGGCCGCCAGCGCCATGCGCAGGCTTACGCCGTGGCGCGATCGCCCGCGCCCGAGAACCGCTACGCCGTAAGCCAGCGCGAACGGCAGGCACAGCTCGAGAAAGCCGCAGTAGTGGTTGCGGTTGACCCAAGTTCCCGTGGCTATGCGATCGCCGCCGGGCGCATACGCCTGAATGAGCCCCAGAACCGCCTCGAAGCCTGCAAGGATCAGCAAGGGCCACGCGACAGCCCACGGATAGTCATCGAGCCGCCCGGCCAGATCCGCCATGAGCCAGAAAACGAGGATGCAGCCCGCCAGCCCGATCACCTTTTCCAAGGTTGCCGCGGGCTTGGCGCTCAACGCGGCCCAGCTCCACGGTCCCGCGATGGCGGTGAGGCCATCCAGCGCCGCGGCGCGCGCGGGCGCCAGCAGCCTGACAAGGGCGTTGGGCAAAGGCAGCAAGGCGAGGGATGCCCACGCCAGGAGGCTCAGAGGCAGCCAAGTTGTCCATCCACGCGGCCACGGCAATCGCGCGCGAGACCAGCACAGGATTCCGCACAATCCGACCGCGACCAGCGAGACGCCCCAGTCGTTGGGTTCAACGCCCGCATCATGCAAGGCCGCATGGCCGAGGGCCAGCGAGAGGAGGACGACACAAGCAGCGTTCACTGAGGAACTGGATCAGAGGGTGGCAGAGGAGCGGCGGCCCAGGATTCCCGCCCCCGGGCCGCCTTCAGAACTTTTCCGGTCAGGCCGCCTTGCGGTAGCGCCGCAGGCAAAGCAGGCCGGCGAGGCCGAGGCCAATCAGCGCAGCGGTTGCCGGCTCGGGAACCAGGGACGCGCCAGCGCTGGCCGTGACCAACTGGCCATCAATCCAAATCAAATAAGTTCCCCACCCGAACGGATAATCTTGCTGCGTGATCCACCACAAGGCATAGGGCAGATCGGCAGGATCGGATACCGAGAACGCGGCCCCCAGTCCCGCGAACCAGAGACGGTTCACGAGAACGAGATCATTGCCCGGATTGGACTCGCCGTACCAGATGTCGTCCGCGGTGCCGGGGATGCCGTCCGGCCCGTAGTAATGCCCGACCAGATCATACCCGTACGCCTGCCCGGCAAAGCTGAAGGTATCGGGAC
>JAPWUP010000073.1 GCA_028275505.1 Bryobacteraceae bacterium | reverse complement strand
CCATGACCCACCTCGACCGCGCGCTCGGTGTCCAGCACCAGAAGCAGGCGGTCCTTGAGCTTGTACACGCCGCGAATCAGTTCGCGCGCCACGCCTTCCAGATTCTCCGGCGGACGCTCGAAACTCTCGCGGTCCACTTCCACCACGTCGCCGATCTCGTCCACCAAAAGACTGACCGCGCCGTCCGCCCCGCGCACCACCATGCTCATGGGCAGCATCCCTTCCGGTCGCGGCCGCAGCTTCAGCCGCTTGCGCATGTCAATCGCAGTGACGATCTGCCCGCGCAAGTTGATCAAGCCCTCGACGACCTCGGGCGCCAGCGGCACTCGCGTCATCTCCTGATAGCGCAGGACCTCCTGCACCTGAAGCACCTCGATCCCGAAGAAAAACCCGTCCAGGTAAAACGTCGCGTACTGCTGCGTGCCGCCGGCCTCGACCGCCGCGCCGCTGCTCTGCTGCATGAGTACCGTCGCCATCTTCGAACCTGCCTCCTTCAACTCCGCGCACCGACCGCTTCGGGCTCGCTCGCCCGCACCGCCGCAGCCAGCCGCTCGATGGAAGCCGCCACCGCGTCCTGATCGAACTTCGCCTGGCAGGCGGCAAACTGCTCCAGCTCCCCGCCCGGCGCGCCGGCAGCCCCCGCCAGAGCCAGCACGGGGATCGCGGCCAGCGCCGGATCGCGCCGCATCGCAGCCACCAGTTCGCCGGCCCCGCCGGGCAGGTCCAGCGCCACCGCGACCACGTCCACGCGGTGCTGCTTGAGCCGGACGAGCGCCTCCTCCAGGCTGCCTGCCTCCAGCACCCGATGACCCGCCATCTCCAGCCGGCAACGGGCCATTCCACGCCAGAACGCCGATGGATCGGCCAGCAGGACCCTACGGGACGACCGCTGCCCTCCCGCTGCCGACCCCAGCCAACCCTCGCCCACGCGCTCCAGCACTGCGCCCAGATCCACGATGTCGGTCACTTTGCCCCCGATCACCGCCGATCCCAGCAGCCCTTTCCGCCCGGATTGCTCCCGCACCTCGACCGCCTCCTCGACGATGTCCAGGATCTGATCCACCAGCACGCCCACACTGCGCTCGCCGTCGCTGAACACGATCACCTGCGCCGGATCCTGCCGACTGGCCGTATCCTCCCCGCCGGGCTCCAGGATCTGGCTCAACGGCACCAGGGGCAGGATGCGCCCGCGGTACTGCACCACCAGGCGCCCGCCGGCGCGCTCGATGCGCGATTGCGGGAACTCTTCCAGCCGCGCCACCAGCGCCAGCGGAATCCCCAGCCGCTCGAAGGATCCCGCACGGAACAGCAGGAACGTCTGCCGCTGCTCGACGGTCGTCTCGGCCTGTTCGACCTCCGTCACCGCCTGTTCCCTCCGCTCGGTGATCACGCCCGCCAGTTGACCGATCCCGAGCACGTCCAGGATCAGCGCCACGCGACCGTCGCCCATGATCGTCGCTCCCGCATAGCAATTCAGCCCTTTCAGTTGCTTGCCCAGCGGCTTGACTACGATTTCCTGCGTGTCGCTGATGGCGTCCACCACCAAACCGAACTGCCGGTCCTCGGCCTGAAGCACCACGATGTTGATCGCCTCGCGCTCCGCATCGTCTTTGAGACCGAGCACGCGGTTCAGGTAGGCAATGGGCAGCAACGTGCCGCGGCGGCGATAGACCGGCGTGCCGTGGATCCACTCGATCTGCTTGCGAGCGGCCTCACCCTCCAGACGGATCAGCTCGAGCAGGCTCACCTGCGGGATCACGAACCGCTCGCCGCCCGAGGTGATCACCAGGCCCGGAATGATGGCCAGCGTCAGGGGGATCTTGATCCGCACCGTGGTCCCTTCGCCCACGCGGCTCGTCAGGTCCACCACGCCGCCGATCTTCTCGATGTTGGTCTTCACCACATCAAGGCCCACGCCACGGCCGGAAATGTTCGTCACGCGCTCGGCGGTGGAGAAGCCGGGCAAAAACAGCAGGTTCAGCAGCTCGCGCTCGCTCATGCGCTCGGCCTGCTCCGGACGCACCAGACCCTTCTGGATGGCTTTGGCCTTGACCCGCTCAGGATCAATGCCGCGCCCGTCGTCGCTGATCTCGATGTTGACCTGGCCCCCCTCGTGATAGGCCCGCAGCATGAGGCGGCCCACCGGGGGCTTGCCTGCGCGAACGCGTTCCTCGGGCGTCTCCAGACCGTGATCGCACGAGTTGCGGACGATGTGGGTCAGCGGATCCTTGATGGCTTCGATGATCGAGCGATCCAGCTCGGTGTCGGCGCCCTCCATTTCCAGTTCGATCTGCTTGCCGCAGGCCGCCGCCAGGTCGCGCACCATCCGCGGCAGCTTGTTCCAGACCGTGCGGATGGGCTGCATGCGCGTTTTCATGACGCCTTCCTGAAGCTGCGTGGTGATCAGGTTCAGCCGCTGGGAGGTGGCGTTGAAGACGGCGTCTTCCTGGCGAGCGCTGAATTGCAGGATCTGGTTGCGCGCCAGCACCAGCTCGCCCACCAGGTTCATGAGCTTGTCCAGCAGCCCGACGTCCACGCGAATCGTGGTGTCGGCGACCGAGGGTCCGCGGTGAACCACTTCGGCCTCAGCATTCGCTTCGGCGGATTCCTCCGGACGCGCGGGTGCCGGGGCAGCCTCGGGCGGTTTTGCGCCGGGCGCATTGGGGGCGGCCTCGGGCGGTTTTGTGGACGAGGCACCGGCATCGGCGGTCTCCGTCCGGGGCGGCGCCGCCTCTTGGGGCGCTGCCTGCTCGACAGGCCTCGGCGGCGCAGGGGCAGTCCCTCGCCAGGCTGCCTCGAGGCGACCGCGCAAATCCTGGTACGTTTCATCGCCCTCGCCGCCCGTCCGCTCGATCCGATCGAGCATGGCTTTCACCGCGTCCACGGCTTCCAGGATCAGCGAGACCAGCTCGGGCGTCAGCACGCGCTCGCCATTGCGCAACTGGTTGAGAATGTTCTCGGTCAGGTGCGTAACGGCCTCCAGCGTCGAGAAGCCCAGGAAACCGCACGTCCCTTTGATGGTGTGGATCGTGCGGAAGATCGAGGCCAGCAGCGCAGTGTCCTGCGGGCGCTTCTCCAGCTCGACCATTTCCTGGTCCAGCCGGGCCAGGTTCTCATGACTTTCGATCAAGAATTCGCGGATGATTTCCTGCTCTTCCATATCGCGGCCTCGCGTGGCTTGCTGTGCCCACTATGGAATCGGTCGGACCCTGCCGCCGCGTTTAGAGCCGGCGGCTCGGGTAAATCCCTGAATCCGCCTTTTTCAACGCAACTCGACGCACTCAGGCGGCTGGTAACCGTGACGCAGCGGCATGGGGTCCCGCGCCGGCGCCAGGTGCATGCGCACTTCGAGCCGCTCCGCCTCGCACTGAAATGGCGTCACCACCCACTCCCCCTGACCGGCGCTTCGCGCCGTGAAGTTGCGACCGAAGATCACCGTGGGAATGCTCATGCCCATCGGGCCCAGTTCTTCCTCGAGCAAGTTCTTGGCGTTGCCGATGATGATGTTGGCCAGCTCCGCGACGGCGTCCAGCACTTCCTCGTTGACGGCCTCGCTGCCGGGCTGGTAGTCCGTCATCAGGAACTGGGAAGCGAGCCGGCACGCCAGGGCAGGGGAGCACGAGATCATGCCTGTCCCCGTCCACTTGCCGGCCAGGCCGATGAACGCCACCACGCCGTCACTGACCTGCGGAACCTTTTCGCAGTAAGCCTCACCCGGAGTCGCCTCCATGACCAGCATGGTGGAGAAGACTTCGTTGGTTGCCGCCGCCACTGCCTTCACGATGGAATCCTTCAGATCTGCAGGCATCGTTCCCACCCTCGCTCACAGAATTTGCCCGCACGAACGCCGTTGCCGCCAGGGCCGGTCTTGCGCGGGCCGCGTCCTTCCTCGTTCAGAAGAGACTGGAAATCTTGTCCTTGATTTGATCGGCCGAGAAGGGCTTGCGGATGTAGCCCGCCGCTCCCAGTTGCGCCGCCTCCATCACTTTGCTCTGGCTGCCTTCGGTCGTCACCATGATGACGGGCACGGAGGCCAGCTCCGCGTCGGACTTGATCTCGGCCAGCAACTGCATGCCGTTCATGTTGGGCATGTTGACGTCGGCCAGGACCAGATGGACCTTGTGCTTTTTCAGGGTCTCCAGAGCTTCCAGCCCGTCGCCTGCTTCGTAGACCTGGCCCACGTCCACGTCCGCCTGGCGCAGCACGCGCTGCAAAATCTTCCGAATGGCCGCCGAATCATCCACGATGAGGATGTCGAGGGGCATTGAGCCTCCTTGCAGGGTTCATCTGGCTTATCGTCATCCCGGCGACCGCTTTTGAGCAGGGCGCGAGCCGCATCTTGTAGAATTGCTGCTATCCGACCATGCCTGGCTTGCCCTTGACTCGCAGAGAAGCAATCGGCGCTCTGGCCGCCGCCTGTGTCCCTTCCGCGCCGCGCGCCCGTTCGGCGATCTTCCTTCATCTCGCCGGCGGCTTGTCCCATCTGGACAGCTTCGATCCCAAACCGGAGGCGCCGCGCGAGATTCGCGGGCCTTTCGGCGCGATCCGCACCAGCGTGCCGGGAGTGCGCTTTTCGGAACACCTGCCGCGGCTGGCGCAGCGCGCGCACCGGCTCACCATTTTGCGTTCGATGTGTTCGGAGGAGACCAACCACGAGCGCGCGGGCGCGCTGCTCGATTTTCCTGGTGCAGTGCGCATCGTTGCCCGCGGGCCGCTCGCCGAAGCGCTCGCGGAGGCACGTCGCAGGATCGAAAGCGGCACCCCAATCGTGGTCGTCGAGCCGCGCGCGCTTCCCTACGACACGCACGCTGAGGCTTTCGAGCGGCTGGCTCGCGTCCTGCTGCCCGAGCTGGATTTCGCGCTTGCGACCCTGCTCGACGATCTGGAGGCCCGTGGCCTGCTGGCCTCCACGCTGGTGGTGGCGACGGGCGAATTCGGCCGCACGCCGCGAATCAACCGCGAGGGGGGCCGCGATCACTATGCGGGCGCCTGGTCGGCGCTGCTGGCCGGCGGCGGACTGACTGGCGGGCGCGTGCTCGGCGAGACGGACCGCTGGGGCGCCGAGGTGTGCGATCTGCCTGTGCGACCGCAGGATCTGGCGCGAACCATTCTGGCCGCGCTGGGACGACAGCCGGCGCCCGGGCAAGCCGCATGGCAAGGCCGCGTGATCCGGGAGATTCTGGCATGAAGCCCGCCTGGCACTCACTGGAAGGACGCACGGCGCTGGTGGCGGGGGCGAGCCGCGGCATCGGGCTGGCGATTGCGCGCGAAATGGCGCGTGCGGGCGCGCGGACCATCCTGGCGGCCCGCTCGCTGGAGAAACTTGAAGCGGAAGCGGCCCAGTTGCGCCAGCAAGGTTTCGAGGCGCAGGCCCTGCGACTGGACATCAGTGACGCAGCCTCGATCCAGGCGGCCGTGAATGCGGCGCCGCCGGTGGACGTACTGGTCGTGGTGGCGGGGATCAATCTGCGCAAGCGTTTCCTCGACTACACGCGCGAGGAGTACGAGACGCTGATGCGCACCAACCTGCACGGGCCGGTGGAGCTGGTCCGCGCCGTGGGACGCGGAATGATCGAGCGCGGCCGGGGCGGCAAGATCATCCTGATCGGCAGCATGATGACGATCCTGGGCCTGCCCTACATGGTTCCTTACGCGCTGGCCAAGAGCGCGCTGGGCGGGTTGACGCACGCGTTGGCAGCGGAATGGGCGCAGCACAACATTCAGGTCAATGCGATTTTGCCGGGGTTCATCCTGACCGATCTGACGCAGCCGGTCTGGGCGCGCCCCGAGATGCAGGCCTGGCTGCGAGGGATCCTGCCCGCTGGGCGACTGGGCACTCCCGAGGAAATTGCGCCGCTGGCCGTCTTCCTCGCCGGACCTGGGGCCGACTACATCACGGGCCAGTTGATTGCCGTGGACGGCGGTTACTCGACCTGCGCGGTCTGGCCCCTTCAACCGGCCTGAAGTTCTTCCGCTGCTCGTCCGATTTGTGGATGGGACATGACGGCTGGCGCACTGCTTGTCTGCCTGCTGGTGGCGCAGGATCCCTATCAGAGAGCGCGCGAACTCATGGAGGCGGCCGCGGCGCGCCAGCGCGAGGCGGTCCATGCGGCCGTGGAAAGCGCGCTGGCCCGGCAACGCGCCGCGGTTCAGGCACAAGTGCGGTCGGCGACGCAACAACCGCATTCGTTTTTCACCACGCCGTGGAGCGAGCCGCTGGTGGCTGCGCCTGCCATCGCGGATGCCGCGCCTGCCTGCGAGCCGGTGCCCGAGGAACAGCTCGGACCACTGGTGGAGGAAATCGCGCAACGCGAGGGCCTGACGCCCGACCTGTTGCGCGCGATGATCGAGAAAGAATCGTCGCGGCTGCCATGCGCGGTCTCGCCCAAGGGAGCGCAGGGATTGATGCAACTGATGCCTCCGACCGCGGCGGAGCTTGGCGTTGAAGACCCATTCGACCCGGCGGAGAACGTGGCTGCCGGAGCGAGACTCCTGCGGCGGCTGCTGGCGCGTTACGGCGGCGACCTGGCATTGGCCCTGGGCGCCTACAATGCCGGGCCGGCGTGGATTGACGCCTTCGGCGCCCTGCCCCCGTTCCGCGAAACGCTGGATTACGTCTCTGCCATCCTGGGCACTCTCAGACGCGCGCGAAGCGAGCCTCGCCCGCCGCGTTGAATCGAAGCCGTCTGTGCTAGTTTTGATGGCATGAAACCCAGCAGGCGCGAGTTTCTGGGCGCGGCTGCCGTGCTGGCCGCATCGGGCGCGCCGCCCATCCGAAGCATCGAGGTCTTCCCGCTGCATTACCGCACGGCCGGCCATTTCAAATTTCTGGGGCCGGAAGGACGCCCGGCGGTGTTCGTGAAGATCACTGCTGAAGACGGCACGGCGGGCTGGGGCCAGAGCGTGCCCATACGCACCTGGAGTTACGAAACGCTGGAGTCGGTGGTCTCGACGATCCGCAATTATCTGGCCCCGGTTTTGATCGGGCGCAACCCTTTCGACATCGCGGGCGCCCACCAGGCGATGAACCGCGCGATTGCGCCTTCGTTTTCCACGGGCATGCCGATCGCCAAGGCGGGCGTGGACTTGGCGTTGCACGACCTGATCGGGCGACTCACGGGACGCAACGTCTGCGAAATCTGGGGCCGCAAGCCGCTCGACCGGATCACGCTGAGCTGGACTGTGAACCCGACGACGCTGGACGAGATCGAGCCGCTGATGGAGGAAGGCCGGCGCCGCGGCTACCGGAACTTCAACGTCAAGATCGCGCCGGATCCCAAGTTCGATCTCGAGCTCTGCCGCCGCGTGCGCAAGCTGGCGCCGGATGCGTTTCTCTGGGCCGACGCCAACGGCGGCTACGACCTGGCTACCGCCCTTTATGTGGCCCCGAAGCTGGCCGACGCGGGAGTGAACGTGCTCGAGCAGCCGCTGCCGGCCAATCGCCTCACCGGCTACCGCGAACTGAAAAAGCAGGGCGCGCTGCCCATCATCATGGACGAAGGCGTGGTGAATTCGGCCGAGCTGGTCGAGTACATCCGACTGGGGCTGCTCGATGGCGTGGCCATGAAGCCTGCGCGAACGGCCGGACTGTGGGACGCGCGCCGGCAGATCGAGATCCTCGAGGACGCCGGCCTGCTGTTTCTGGGCAGCGGTCTGACCGATCCGGACTCCGCCCTGGCTGCCGCCGTACAACTCTACGCGGCCCATCAACTGAAGTTCCCGGCGGCGCTGAACGGTCCGCAGTTCCTGACCGGCAGTTACCTGCGCAACCCGCTGGTCGTCAAAGACGGATGCGTGGAGAGGCCCACGGGGCCGGGGCTGGGCGTCGAGGTGGATGAATCCCGTCTCAGGAAGGAGGTTGCATGATCTGGCTCTGGTTGTGGCTTGCGTCGCTGGCCGGCGCCCAGTCGCCGTTCGCCTTTCGTGAGATCGCGCCCGGGCGGCTCGAGCTGAGCGAGAACGGGCGACCGGTGTTCGTCTACAACTACGGGATGCAACTCAAGGAAGGAGTGCCGGAAGATCGGCGCCGCGCCTGTTATCTGCATCCGGTGTGGACGCCGGGCGGCACGATCGTCACTGACGACTTCCCCGCCGATCACTACCATCACCGGGGCATCTTCTGGGCCTGGCCGCGGGTGAAGGTGGGCGACACAACGCTTGATTTGTGGTCCATCCGCGGCCTGCACCAAAAATTCATTCGCTGGCGCGGGCGCCAGACGCTGGCCGACCGGGCCCTGCTCGAGTTGGAGAACGGCTGGTTCGCCGGCGAGCGGCAGATCGTCAACGAGACCGTGACCATCACCGCGTATCGCACGGAGGGAAGCACGCGCAGGCTGGAGTTCACGCTCACGCTGGAAGCGCGGGAACCGGTCGAGATCGCGGGCGAACCCGCGCAGCAGAAAGGCTACGGGGGATTCTCGATCCGCTTCGGCCCGCGTCGCGAGACCGTGATCCGCACCGATAGCGGGATCGAGCGCGAGGACAGCAACATGGTTCCCCACCGCTGGGCCGAGCTGGAAGGGGACTTTCAGGGCCGCCGCGCTGCGGTGCGTATCGAGATAGACCCCTCGCATCCGGGCTATCCCAACGGCTGGTGCCTGCGACACTACGGCTTTCTGGGCGTGAATTACCCGGGCCTGCAACCGTTGCGGCTCGAACCGGGCCGTCCCTTGCGCCTGGCCTACCGCGTCTTGATCGCCGACCGCTGAGGCCCGCCGCGGTCAGCTCCGGGCGAAGTACAACGCGACGGCGCGCTCGAGGTTTTCCCTGGTCATGCGCGGCGGCACGTTCTCATAGCGGCTGATGGCCACCAGAATGTTGCAAATGTCGTTGGGGTAGCAGGCGCGCAGTTCGGTGCGCCCGTCGCGCAGGCAGAGTTCCCGCAAATAGGCGGGGGTATCGGGCTCCAGCGGGATGTTACGCGCTGCAGCCACGCGTCGGACAATTTCGTCGAAGCTGTCGGGATCCACCGGCTCGACGTAGATCTTGTTCTGGATGCGGCGCAGGAAGGCCTCGTCGGCCAGGCTCGAGGGATTCAGGTTGGTGGCGAACACCACCATCATCTCGAAGGGGATCTGGAACTTAACGCCGTAGCGCAGCGCCAGGTAGTCCACGCGACGGTCGAGCGGCACCATCCAGCGGTTGAGCAACTCTTGCGGGGACATGGCCTGGCGGCCGAAGTCGTCAATCACGAGCACGCCGTTGTTGGCCTTCATCTGGATGGGCGCGGCGTAGATGCCGGTGGCCTCGTCCAGCCGCAGCTCGAGCATGCTGGGCACCAGCTCGCCGCCCACGATGACGCAGGGTCGGCGGCAGAGCACCCAGCGCGGGTCCAGGTCGGGATCGTCGCATTCGATCCGCTCGTGAACCACGGGGTCGTAGACCATGATGAACTGGCCGTCCACCTCGATGGCGTAGGGCACCAGGATGGCGTCCTGATACACGCGGAGCAGGCGTTCGGCGATGCTGGACTTGCCGTTGCCGGTGGGACCATAGATGAAGATCGCGTTTTGCGAAATGATGGCCGGCCCGAGCTGGTCCAACAGGCGGTCGGTCAGCACCAGGTCTGAGAAGGCGTCGCGCAGCATCTTGCGATTGACGCGCACGCGAGCCGCTTGCAGCTTGACCGCCTTGTGGTAATCCTTGAGCGACACGGGCGCCGGGCCGCAGTAGTGCGTAACCTGAAAGCACTCCTGGGCGCGCTGCCGCCCGGCGCTGGTCAGCGTGAAGTTGTAGTCGTTGCCCGTCATGCCGCGGACTTCGACCAGTTGCTCCTGGCGAAGCTGGCGGAACACTTGCTCGATGACCAGCGGCGAAAGCTTCAAGGCTTCGCTCAGGGACTGGAAATTGCTCATGCCGCGCACGTAGAGGCGTCGCAGGACCAGATCCACGACCAGCGCGGGCGGGATGCCCAGCCCCTCGAGATTTTCGGGAATACGAGGCTGGAAGGCGCTACGGACCGGAGCCACTTGCAACATGGGAGAACCCTCCTGTTCCAGCGATTCTAGCAGGCACGGACTGCACGCGGCGCCAGGCGCCGGCGTCAAAACTTATCGGACGCCGATGCGCGCCCTGCTGGTGTGCCTGGCCGCAGCCATTTCCTGCACGGCCGGGGTGCGTCCGGACCGGCTCTACCGGGAAGCCGTCAAGGCCGAACGGGAGGGCGACGCCACGCGCGCCTGCCTGTTGTACTCGCTGGCCGCCGCGCAAGACCCTTACAACCCCGTCTACTGGGCACGCGCACAAGCCCTGCGCGAGAAGGTTGCCCCGCCGCAGGCCCGCGCGGCGAAGACGGCTCCAGCCTCCGAAGCCGGCTTGCCTCCGGTCACGGAAGCGGACTGGATCGAGGCCCGTCGCCTTCAGCCACCGCCCGAGCTCAAGCTGCCACGACAGGCGCGCGACTTCGACCTGAGCGGCGACTCCAAGGCCCAGTTCGAACAACTGGCCCGCGCTTGTTCGCTCGAGGTCGTTTTCGATGGCGACTATCAACCGGCCCGGACTTCGCGCACCCGCCTGGTCGAAACGGACTGCCGCAGCGCACTGCGCCAACTGGAGGTCGCCACCGCGAGCTTCGTCGTGCCGCTGGGCGAGCGGCTGATCCTGGTCGCGCAGGATACGCCGCAAAAGCGCGCCCAATTCGAGCCGCATATCGCCGTCACGATTCCCGTGCCGGAACCCATCACCGTGCAGGAACTGCAAGAGCTGGGCCGCGCCGTTCAGCAGGCGATGGAGATCACCAAGATCGGGTTCGACTCCCAGCGGCGCGTGATCCTGCTGCGCGATCGGGTCTCGAAAGTGCGCCCGGCAGAGTTGCTGTTCCATCAGCTTCTCCGCCATCGGGCGGAGGTGGTCGTCGAAATCGAGCTGATCGAGGTGAACCGGAACGCGCTCGTCTCCTGGGGCCTGAGCTTGCCCACGGATTATCCGTTCTACAATTTCGCGCGCATCGGGCGATCGGTGGCTGCCTTGCCGCGCAGCGGTGCTACGCGCGGTTTCCTGCTGGGCGGCGGCCGCAGCCTGTTCGGCATCGGCGTGGGCGACGCCGAGCTGTTGGCGCGCCTGAGCGAGATTTCAGGCCGGACACTGCTGCGCGCCCAGTTGCGCTCGCTGGCCGGCCAGGCCGCCAGCTTTCACGTCGGCGATCAGTATCCCGTGGCCACCTCCGGCTACTTCGGTTACACCTACGGCCTGCCGGTCTTCGCGCCGCCGCCCACGATCCAGTTCGCCGACCTCGGTCTCGTGGTCAAGTTCACGCCTTACGTGCACGGGCCGGATGAGGTCACCTTGGAACTGGAGGCCGAATTCAAGCTGCTAGCCGGCGAGAGCGTCAACGGCATTCCGCTGCTCTCCAACCGTCGCGTTGCTTCTAAAGTGCGGCTGCGACAGGGCGAGTGGGCCGCGGTGGCGGGCCTGATGAGCGCTTCCGAGGCGCGCACGATTCGCGGACTGGCAGGCCTGGGCCGATTGCCTGCGCTGGGACTCCTGTTCCGCCAGCAACAAATTGCGCGGGACTCAGACGAGGTTCTCATCCTGCTGAAGCCACACATCGTGGCGCTGCCGCCCTCCGAACAGACCACTGCCACGATCTGGGTGGGAAGCGAAGGCCGTCCCAAAGCGCCGCTTTAAGCCCGCCGCACTCCCGCGCTCCAGCGGCGATACCAATCGTTCAGCCGGGCTGCTTCCGCCGCGCCGGTAAAAGCGACCACAGCCCAGTGCAACCGCAGCCGCTCTCGCGGCTCGAGCCGGAAGGGCTCACGGTAAGTCGGCGCCGCACTGAGATAGCCGAAAGGCTCGGACATCACGAAGAACGGCGTCGGATGGCGAGGATTGCGCGGAGAATTGAAGATGGCCACGCCGTAGGTTGGTCCTTCGACTTCGGCCCAGTAGGCGCACCACTCAGCGTCCTGCCCATCGGCCTGCTTGATCTCTGTGGCGCCGGCAGAGTTGAGAACACGCCCGCGATCCATCTCGCGGATGAAGCGGATCCCAAGGCCGTTGTAGACGTGCTTTTCCGCCGAGATGACAACAGGCCCGGAGGCGGCCTCGAGTTCGCTTTCCCATTCCAGCCACACTGCGTCGCTCGTCCGTTGCGGCGCGCGCAGCGTGCGTCGCTCCGAGAGCAACAGGCGCCCGTCGGCGACCCAGCGATTGGCGACCGTGATTTCCGGCGGGGAAGTGCGCCGGCGCAGCAGCCGCTCATGGACGATCTGGCCGTGCGGCGCCGGGTTGGTTTCGCCCCAGAAATCGTAGCCGTTGACGTTGCTCCAGGCCAGCATGAGGCCGCGGTGATGCACGTGATCGGCGGGCGAATCGAGCGTCAGAACGCGCCCGTCCGGGGCGCACAGCGGGTGCACGTACGTTTTGGGGCGGGCGCTGGCGAAGCGGTACTCGAAGAGCAAAGCCGTTCCGCGACGAAACGAGATCTTTTCACCCGGCGTTTCGATCACTTCCAGCCGCGGCGCCGCCGCCAGCGCCAGAAGAAAACTCCGTCGCGTGATCATCCCAGCCGGATCCTTTCCTGCTCCGCATCGTAGAAGGCCACCTTGCCCTCCAGATGCGACTGCATGGCCATGATGAGGGGCAGTTGCGTGGCGTAACCCAGCTCGATATCGGCGTAAGGTTTGCCGCGCGTGCGTATGCAATCCAGGAAATTCCTCAAGTGGTCCTGCTCGTAGTTCCGCCCGGAGGCGATCTGCGCACGGCGCCTTTGTACGCCCGCGGCCGGCTCGATGGCGATACCCGCGCTTTCGGCCAGCCGCATGGTTCCTTCGCTGCCGCGGATCACGGTCTCGATGGGCGTGCCGTTGACGATGGTGCCCAGGACAGCCAGCGTGAAGCCCTGCGGGTATTCGATCAGCAGATCGAACGTGTCGGGCACGTCGCGATCGCCGTTGAACTGGAAGCGACCGCCCACGGCGACGACGCGACGCGGCAGGGGAGCGCCCAGCGCCTTGAGCACGCGCGCCAGCGGATGCGGGTACAAATCCGTCACGGGACCGCCGGAATAATCCGCGTACAGACGCCACTGGAAAAAGCGCGAGACGCTGAAGGGCCGTCGCGGAGCATCGGCCTGAAACGCCTCCCAGTCCAGGCTCGCGCCGGGGCGGGCTTCGGGGTCGTCAATGGGCATGCCGCGCTCTCCCGAATCGCCCTGGCGGAAATAGCCCGTCTGCACGTGCACTACCTTGCCGATGACGCCGCGGCGGATCTGATCGGCGGCCCGTTCCCAGATCGGGTCAGAACACCACTGCGTGCCCACCTGGAAGACGGCTTTGTGGCGGCGCACCTCGTCGCGGAGTTGCTTGAGCAAATCGAACTGCGCCCAGTGCGTGAGTGGCTTCTCGCAATAGACGTCCTTGCCGGCGCGTACGGCCTCCAGGGCCTGGTGGGCGTGCAGGCGGTCGGGCGTGGCGATGATTACGGCCTGGACGCGCGGGTCACGGATCAGTTCGCTCGCGTTGCGGTATGGCTGGGCCGAGAAGCGCGCCGCAGCGCGCTCCAGTCGCGGCTGGTAGATGTCACAGACGGCAACGATCCGGGCGGGCTCTCCGGCTTGCGCCAATTGAGTGACGGCCTGAGCCAGGGCATTGCCGCGTCCGCCGCATCCGATCAGGCCGACGCCGATCTCTTTCCGGGCAGACGTCGCCGGCGCCTGCGCAGAAACTTGCATGGCTGCCGCCGCGCCCGCTCCCAGTGAACCGAGAAACGTTCTTCGGCCCGTGCGGGATGTACTCATCGGCTCCTCCTTGCTCGATTGAGCATAGCGCGAAATCGAGGGAGCGGCGCAAGGCGGATTGTACAATGAAGGCAATGGCGCAGTTGCGCATGTGCCCGCACTGCCGGGCATTCGTTCCTTCCAACGAGCGCGTCTGTCCCTATTGCGAAACTGAGATGGGGCCGCGCGCAGTGGATCGCCGCGAGCCTGCCGGATTTGTGGCGGAGCGCCTGCCCCATGCGCGCTTCACCACCACGATCATCCTGCTCGTGAACTTCGGGCTTTACGCCGCCCTGACGCTGGCCACGATGCGGGCCGGCAACGCGGATCCCTGGAACATTGACGGGCGCACGCTGTTCGAGTTCGGCGCCAAGTATCGCACCGCCATTGTGCTCGGTCAATGGTGGCGGCTGGTGACGGCGGGCTTTCTGCACGGCGGCCTGTTTCACATCCTGATGAATTCCTGGGTCCTGTTCGATCTGGGCGGTCTCGTTGAACAGACTTACGGCGCCTCGCGCATGATCGTGATCTACTTTCTGGCCACGGTGGGCGGGTTCTTCCTGAGCACGTACTGGTCGGCGGCGCTCTCGGTGGGCGCATCGGCGGGCATTTTCGGGCTGATCGGCGCCATGATTGCGCTGGGACTGCGTTATCGCACGCCGCTTGGCTCTGCCATCCGCAGTTTCTACATGCGCTGGGCGATCTACGGGCTGGCGCTGGGCCTGCTGCCCGGACTGCGGGTGGATAACGCAGCCCACATCGGAGGCCTGCTGGTAGGTCTGGGCGCCGGTTATCTGGCCGGCCTGCCTGAAGGCAATGCGCGCCGCGAAACTCTCTGGCACCTGGCGGCCGCAGGGGCCGTGCTGGTAACCGCCCTCTGCTTCCTGCAAATGTACCTGTGGCTGACGCGCGGCGCTCGCTAAGAAGTGACGCTCAGCGTTTCGCTGCTACGGGCTGCTGCTTGAGCACCTCGATGGCAGCGCGGCAGAATGCCGGCAAATCGTCGGGCTTGCGCGACGTCACCAGGTTGCGATCCACGACGACTTCGGCATCCTCGAACTGGGCCCCGGCATTCACCACGTCGTCCTTGATCGCGAAAAAGCACGTGACGCGACGGCCCTTGAGAATTCCCGCCGATACGAGCACCCAGCCGGCATGGCAGATCGCAGCCACCAGCTTGCCCTGCGCGTCCATATCGCGCACGAACTGGTTGGCCTTGGGGTAGCGGCGAATGATGTCGGGGGCGTAACCGCCCGGAATGACCACGCCGTCGAAATCCGAAGCGCTCACCTGTTCATAGGAGCGGTCGGAAACGATCGGGTAGCCGTACTTGCCTTTGTAGGTTTCCCCGGCTTTGGCAGCCACCACCACGACTTCCGCGCCGGCCTCGCGCAGGCGGTAGTACGGATACCACACTTCCAGATCCTGATAAATGTCGTCCACCAGAATCGCGATGCGCTTCCCCTGGAGTTCCATGACATCCATTCTAACGGGCGACGCCCGCCGGTCCGCGGACTGCGTTACGATCGCAGGGATGAGACGCCGCGAACTCTTCGCTTTGCCCGGCGCGCTGGGCATTCCCTTGCCGGAAGCAGCCGCTCAGACTGAGTTCCCCAATCCCGACCTGGCCAACCTGCACCCGCTCATGGAATGGCTGGCCGAGGAAAACCGGCCGCGGCTGTCGTTCCTGGAGCCGAAGTGGCGTTCCCTGGACGCCTGGAAACGGGAGGCGAGGCCGCTGTTTCGTCAGCACCTGCGCTACGACCCGCCGCCCGAGCCGCTCCGGGCCGAGCTGGTCAGCCGTGAAGAGCGCGAGGACTTCACCATCGAGACCGTCCGCATCAGCGCCACCAAAGCCTACCAGATTCCTGCCCGCCTCTTGCTCCCCAAAAAGCGATCAGGGCGCTTGCCCGGCGTGCTGGCGTTGCACTGCCACAGCGGACGCTACGTCTGGGGGCACGAAAAGATCCTGAGCAAACCGAACGATTCGCCGCCGCTCCTCGAATTCCGCAACCGCGCTTACGGCAGGCCCTGGGCGGAAGCTCTAGCGCGGCGCGGCTTTGCCGTGCTCGTCATTGATGCGTTCTATTTCGGTGAAAGGCGCTTCCGTCCGGAGGAAATTGACCCGAAGACGGCCCCGGGCGACATGCGCGAATCGCTGCGCAAGCTGGCCGATCTGAAGCCGGGTAGTCCCGAGTGGATCGCGGCCATTGACAGCCTGGCCAGCCGCTACGAGCACCTGACCGCCAAGACGATCTTCGCCGCGGGCGCTACGTGGCCGGGCATCCTGGTCTGGGACGACATGCGCAGCCTGGATTATCTGGCCAGCCGCCCGGAAGTGGATCCCAAACGGCTCGGCTGCCTCGGTCTCTCGCTGGGCGGCATCCGCAGCGCCATGCTGATCGCGGCGGATCCGCGCATCAAAGCAGCCTGCGTCACCGGGTGGATGACGCTGTTCGGCGAGCAGCTTCGCAATCACCTGCGCAATCACACGTGGATGGTCTACGTGCCCGGCCTGTACCGCTGGCTCGATCTGCCGGACGCCGCCGCGCTCACCGCTCCCGGCGCCCTGCTGGTTCAGCAATGCGCGCGCGATACGCTGTTCCCCATGTCGGGCATGAAAGGCGCCATAGAAAAGCTCGAGAAAATCTACGCCAAAGCGGGAATGCGCGAGCGCTTCCGGGGAACGTTTTACGACGTGCCACACTCGTTCAATCCGGAAATGCAGGAAGAAGCCTTCGAGTGGCTGGAGAAGTGGCTCTGAGGCGGCCTCGATTCAGAAGTGGCGCTGCAGTTCGGCGAAACTGTCGAGCACGAGGAGGCGCCCGCGCCCGTCGCGAATCGGCTCCTGCTCGAGCGACCACGTGCGCGGATGCGGGATGTAAACCGCGTTGAGGCCGACCTCGAGCGCCGGGTTGATGTCCGAGCGCGGCGAATTGCCTACCACCCACACCCGGGCCGGCTCCAGGGCCATGCTTCCGATCAGGTCCCGGTAGGTGGGAACGTCCTTTTCGCGCACCACGGCGGTTCGGCGGAAGTAGCCGCCCAGCCCGGAGCGCTCGATTTTGCGCCGCTGCTCCTCGGGATGGCCTTTGGTGAAAAGGATCAGCTCGTGACGCGCCGCCAGGTAAGGAAGCGTTTCCTCGACGCCCGGGCGCAGCTCGATGGGATGGTTGAGCAGGCGCTGCGTCATCTGCTCGATGGCCTGCTCGGCCGCGGCACCCGGCGGGCGGCCCATGATCCGCTCGTAGCACTGGCGGAGGTTGCGCGCAAAGCTGACGGCGCCGTAGCCCTGAATGGCGCGGTTGGCAAGCTCGATTTCATCGAGTACGGCGCGAATTTCCTGCGGAGCCAGCGTGGGGTGATCGAGCAGGCGCACGAACTCCTCGAAGACCTGCTCGAAGTAGATGTTGTTCTCCCACAGCGTGTCGTCGGCGTCAATCAGCAGGGTCTGCCCGCGAGGGGCCTCCGACTGGCGCGCTGCGTGCATGATACCATTATGGCTTCTTGCCCGCGGGCGCCGGAAAACGCGCGGGATGCGGGCGTGTGGCCATGCGCTGTGCAGGAAAGGTCGTCCTCATCACGGGCGCATCGGAAGGCATCGGAGCCGCCTGCGCCCACGCGTTCCGTCGCCGCGGAGCACGCTTGTCGCTGACGGCGCGTTCCCGCGAAAAACTGGAGGCGGTGGGTGGCGGTGACGCCCTGATCACGCCCGGCGACCTGCTGGATCCCGAAGTGCGCAAGAGCGTCGTGGAACGGACGCTGGAACGCTACGGACGAGTGGACATCCTGGTCAACAACGCCGGCGTCGGGCTGTACACGCCCTCCTGGCAGACGCCGCCCGAGCTTGCGCGTCGCCTCTTCGATCTCAACTTCTTCGCCGCTCTCGATCTCATCCAGCGTGTCGTGCCCGTGATGCTTCGCCAGGGCGAGGGCATGATCGTCAACGTCAGCTCGATTGCGGGCAAGGTGACCTTCCCGTGGCTGACCCTCTACTGCGCCACCAAGTACGCGCTGAATGCGCTGGGCGACGGGCTGCGCATGGAACTGGCCGGCACGGGAATCCGCGTGATGACCGTGTGCCCGGGCCACGTGATCACCGGCTTCACGCGTAACGCCCTGGCCGGACAACCGCCGCCGGGCGTTACCGGGAGGACCTGGGCCGGCATCACCGCCGAGCAGTGCGCAGAGGCCATCGTGCGCGGCGTCGAGCGCGAGGCTCGGACCATCGTCGTGCCTCGCGTGGGCTGGTTGCTGGTCGCGCTGGCCCGGGTGGCGCCCTGGCTCCTGGAGCGTGCGATGATCCGGCTGGCGCGACAAGGGCCTGCGGAGCAAGCGCAATGATCGTCAAGCTGGCGCGGACGCCCGGGATTTACCTGGTGGGATTCATGGGCAGCGGCAAGAGCACGGTGGGGCGGCTTTTGGCGGAGAGGCTGGGCTGGAACTTCGTGGATCTGGACGAGGAAATCGAGGCCGAGCAGCACATGAAAATCGCCGAGATCTTCGACCGCTACGGCGAAGAGCACTTCCGGCAACTGGAAAAGGAAGCGCTGCGGAGGCGAGTGCGCGCCATCCAGCGTGGCGAACCCACGGTGGTCGCCCTGGGCGGCGGTGCGTTCGCGCAGCCGGAAAATTACGCCCTCATCGAGGACAACGGCATCAGCATCTGGCTGGATTGCCCGCTGGAGCTGGCGCGGCGGCGTGTGGAGCAGGACAGCAACCGCCCTCTGGCGCGCGATCCCGAGAAGTTCGCACAGCTTTATGAAGCCCGGCGACCCATCTACGCCCGGGCCGACTACCGCATCGAGGTGACCAGCGACGATCCCGAGCAGGTGGTGGAGGCCATCCTGAAACTGCCGGTGTTCTGACCATGGATCGGCGAACTAAATCGGGGGCGGGGCCCCAGCTCGAAGTTGACCTGCGGCGCGCGGCGCAGATGATCTTTTTGACCGGCGTGCGCGCGGCGAACGCATACCACGCGGTGAACGCCCATTTGCGGCTGGAGGGGCAGACGCTGGTGGCGGGCCGGCAGCGCTACCCGATGGAAACAATCAAGAACGTTTTTGTTTTGGGCGCGGGCAAGGCCTCCGCGGTGATGGCCGCGGCCGTGGAACACCTGCTCGGGAAGCACGTTACGGGCGGACTCATCAACGTCAAGTACGGCCACACGGCGCCCGTGAAGCGCATCGAAGTCAACGAGTGCGGCCATCCGGTGCCGGATGCAGCCGGAGTGGCGGGCGCCCGTCGCATCATGGATATCGCGCGAAGGGCCGGCGAGAACGACCTTGTGATCTGCCTGATCTCAGGAGGCGCTTCTGCCCTGTTGCCCGCGCCCGCGCCCCCGATCACGCTCGAAGAAAAACAGCAGGTGACGCGGCTCTTGCTGGCCTGCGGCGCCACCATCCACGAGATCAATGCAGTCCGGAAACATATCTCCGAGGTCAAAGGGGGCCAGTTGGCGCGCCTCGCCTACCCTGCCCGGGTCCTCTCGCTGCTACTCTCCGACGTCATCGGCGACCCGCTGGACGTAATCGGCTCCGGTCCCACGGCGCCGGATGCCTCCACTTTCGCCGATGCGCTCGCGGTGCTCGACAAGTACGGCCTGCGCGAGCGCGTGCCTGCGCCCGTGCGCGAGCGACTCGAGCGGGGCGCGGCCGGCGAGATCCCCGAGACCCCGAAAGCCGATGATCCGGTTTTTCAGCGCACGCAAAACCTGATCGTGGGCAACAATCGCACCGCAGTGGATGCGGCCGCGAAAATAGCGCGCGTGTTTGGGTTCAGGCCGCTCGTGCTCTCAACCATGATCGAAGGCGAGACGCGCGAGGTAGCGCGCGTGCATGCCGCCATCGTACGCGAAATTCTGGCTTCCGGACGACCGGCCAGGCCGCCTGTGTGCCTGATTTCAGGCGGGGAAACCACGGTCACGTTGCGCGGCAACGGGCTGGGAGGGCGCAATCAGGAGTTCGTACTGGCTGCGGCGATCGAACTCGCCGGGCTGCCCGACGTAGTCGTACTGAGCGGCGGAACGGACGGCACCGACGGTCCTACGGACGCCGCCGGCGCCATCGCCGACGGGGCAACCCTGGCCCGCGCCGAGAGGATCGGCCTCGATGCGCGCAGGATGCTCGCCGAAAACGACTCCTACCACTTCTTCGAGCCGCTCGGGGACTTGATCAAGACCGGTCCTACCAACAC
>JAPWUP010000238.1 GCA_028275505.1 Bryobacteraceae bacterium | reverse complement strand
ACCAGATGTACTTGGCCGCTTCCTTGCGGCGCTCGTGGCTGTCCAGTACGTGCACCACGCGAATCTTCTTCAGCTTGTCGGAGGGAAGCTGGCCGATGGGGATGTAAAGGATCTGGCGGCCCAGACGCCACGCGATCTGCCGGTAGATCGAGCGCGGCGGGCGCGCAGCCACGTAAACCACGTAGCGATGGATCGAGTAATCCAGTCCCGCCAGCAGCAGCCGCTCCGGCTTGGTTTCCGCGAAATCGTAGTCGGGATCCGTCCAGACGTCCACCATGCGCCGCGGCGGCAGAATCATGAGGAAACCGCCGTACTCGGCGCGCCCGATCCCCGGCCCCACCAGATGCTCGAAGGGATTGGTCGAGTAGAACGCCATGTCGGATTCGTTCTGATGTTCGCCGTGCCAGGTCGTGAGCCAGTTGTAGCGGTTCTCGCGGTCCTCGTCGAAAATCACGATCAGCGCGCCGATTTCGCCGGCCACTTTCTGGAACTGGCGGACGTAAATCTTGCCTTCGTACCAGCGGCGGATGGTCTCCCTCAGATCAATGCCATCCAGAAGCGAGGTGGTGAAAGGCTCCGTGCGCGAGCGCTCCTCGGAAAGAATGCTGCGCGCTTTCTCTTTGAGCCGGCGCCCGTAGTCTTCGATCACGATATCTTCGGGCGGATACGAGCAGATGGCGTTGCCGTGCAACTGCCTGGCCCATTCGCCCGGCTCTTTTTCTTTCGGCCGCCGCTTGAGGCCCAGAGGCCGCAGCATCTGTTTGGGACGCGGCAGACGCCGACGCAAGCGGATCTTGCGCGTATCGCGCCACACCACGTCGCCCGAAAGCCGCAGCGTCTCCAGATCGCTTTCCTCTTTCTGCGCGGGATAGCGATTTGCGGTTTCCCAGACCTCCCAGGCGTAGTTGTCATCCACGATGGAGCGCGCGGCGACCGTGAGGTCGTACAGCCCTGCCGTGAGGTCGCCTGAAGTCAGGGCCAGGTTGCGCGTGTAGCGCGCCAGCAGCAGGCGCTGCCAGTGCTCGATCTTTTCCCCGGTGTTCTTTTCGTAGCTGACTTCGGCCTCGCGCAGCAAGGCCAGTTGCACGCGCGGGCGATCAATCAAACCTTCGGGGCACATGCCCTGGCGGAATTCTTCGTAGCGGTGCTGGAGATAGGGATACTCGATCGTGATCTCGGCAAGGGACTCCGGATGCGGATGGATCAGTTCGACATGCCGCGCGGGCAGCCGGCGCGCCGGCTCTTCCTGCGGAACTTCCATGGCGTCCAGCACCGGATCGAGCAGGTTCAGCGAGAGCACGACCACGACGTGGGCCAGCGGATCCGCCCCTTGCAGCTTCCACGCCATGCCCGCTGCGTGTTCCAGGATCTCCGGGCTGCGCGGCTGCGGCCACAGCCGATAGGCTTCGATGTATTTCTCCAGGCCGATGCGCCGGATCGCGTAGGGATCGGGATAACGATCCGGCACGTGCGGACGGTCGCTCAGGTCCGGATCGGCGAACAGGATTTCGGCGCCGATCTCCAGCCCGGTGCGGATGGCTTCCGTGAACGGGTCCGCGGGCTCGACGGGAAGATAAACCGCCTGGTCCTCGTCCTCCGGATCCGGGTAGAGCAGGACAGTGATTTGAGGCAATCGTTCGACGGCGCGCAGGTACGCGTCCGCCAGAGACATCGGCAGTTCGACCGCCACCACTTGCGGGCGCTCGCGCAGGATGCGACGGCGTACTTCGATCGCGAACTCCATGCGCCCGGGTACGACCGGCAGGTACAGGAAGCGCCCGCGTCGCAGGTTGGTCGGATCGAAAGTTTCAGGCAGGCGATCGGACTCGCCGGGCATAGCGCAGGGCCTCTTCGCCCAGGATCTCGAAGATGGCCATCTCGAGCGCCCGCTCGTACTGCCAGACCTCGGTGGCCGTGCTGCGCAGTTTCATGGCGTAACGGGCGATGTTGATGCCGTCCCGCACCGTGTAGCGTTCATCGGCCGCGTGCGCCTGTTGCAGGAAGTCGGTGACGTACTCGAGGATCTTCTCGTCGCCGAAGGGCAGGTTCTCCTTGAGGATCTGGTATTCCTCGTCGCGATCGGGAAAGTCAATGAGGATTTGCGGCTGGAGCCGTGAATGGATGTACTCGGGCAGATCGAAGGTGGAGGCGTCGTCGTTCATCGTGGTGACCAGCCGGAAGTCGGGGTGCGCCTTGATCTTGATGCCGGCTACCACGGATTCGACGTAACGGCGGCTGTCCAGTAGCGGCGCCAGTGAGGCCCAGCTCTTCTCGCTCATCCGGTTGCCTTCGTCCAGGATGGCGACGCCGCCGCGGATCATGGCCGTCACCAACGGCGAAGCGACGTAACGCAGCCTGGACTCGCCTTCGATGACCGGCTGCACGATCAGGTCCTCCGGCCGCGTGTCCACCGTGGCCTGCATGATGTAGACTTCGCGCCCCAGTCGCTTGGCCGCGGCGTAGGCCAGCGTGGTTTTGCCCACGCCCGGTTTGCCGATCAGCCGCGGGTTCATCGGCAGATCGTCCGGCCCGAGGACCAGCCAGGCGGCCAGCAATTGCCGCATGACTTCTTCCTGGCCGACCCAGCGCACGGGCAGCTCGTCCGGGTGAGCCAGATGCAACTGGACGCCTTCGATCTCGACGACCATAGCCCCATTTCTGATTGTAGACCCGCTGCGACGCGGGTCGCCTTCGCGTTACTCTGTTTGCTTTGCGCCGGAGGCCGGTTGCGCTCCGGACGCCGAGGTCGAGCCATGCCGTACATTCTCGCTCTGGACGAGGGGACGACCAGCGCGCGCGCTGCCCTTTACGATGCCGAAGGCCGCCGTCTGGCCATGGAATCGGAGCCGATTCATGCGGCCTATCCGCAACCTGGCTGGGTGGAGCAGGATCCCGAGCAGATTTGGGAAGCTCAGCTTGCCGCCGCGCGCCGGGTGCTGGAGGTCAGTGGGGTCGCTGCTTCGGAGGTCGCCGCCATCGGCATCACCAACCAGCGCGAAACCACGATCGTCTGGGAGCGGTCGAGCGGGCGGGCCGTTGCGCCCGCCATCGTGTGGCAATGCCGGCGCACGGCAGACTACTGCGCTGAGCTGGCGGCTTCGGCGCGTGCGGCCGAGATCACCGAGCGCACGGGTCTGGTCGTGGACGCGTACTTTTCGGCCTCCAAGATTCGCTGGATCCTCGAGCACACCCCGGATGCGCGCGCCCGGGCGGAAGCGGGAGAGCTGGCCTTCGGCAACGTGGATACGTGGCTCGTCTGGAAGCTCACGGGCGGCCGCGTGCACGTTACCGATCCCTCGAATGCCTCCCGCACGATGCTCATGAATCTGGCCTCGGGCGACTGGGACGAGACGCTGCTCGAGTGGTTCGGAGTTCCTCGCGCCATGCTGCCTCGCATCATGCCTTCCAGCGCGGTGGTGGGCGTGGCGGAGGCGGGGTGGTTCGGGGCCGAGATTCCGATCAGCGGCATTGCGGGCGACCAGCAGGCGGCGCTGGCCGGGCAGGCCTGTTTCCGGGCCGGCCTCAGCAAAAACACTTACGGTACGGGATGTTTCGCCCTGCTGCACACCGGCGACGTGCGGCCCGTCTCCTCCAACCGCCTCCTGGCCACGAGGGCGGCTTCCACGGACGCCCGCGCGCAGTTCGCCATCGAGGGCAGCGTGTTCATCGCCGGCGCCGCGATCCAGTGGCTGCGCGACCAGCTCGGCCTGATCGCCACCGCCGCCGAATCGGAAGCGCTGGCGCAATCCGTGCCGGATACCGCGGGCGTTTACCTGGTTCCTGCCTTCGTGGGTTTGGGGGCGCCGCACTGGGACTCGACGGCGCGCGGGATCCTCACGGGCCTGACCAGGGCGGCCGGACGCGCCCACATCGTTCGCGCAGCTCTGGAGAGCATTGCCTACCAGACGCGGGACCTGATCGCAGCCATGGAGGCCGACGCAGGGCGTGCTCTGAGCGAGCTGCGGGTGGACGGCGGCGCCGCGGCCAACGATTTCCTGATGCAATTCCAGGCCGACATTCTCGACCGTCCCATCGTGCGGCCCGCGGATACGGAGACCACCGCCCTGGGCGCCGCGTTTCTGGCCGGCTTGGCGGTGGGGTTTTTCAAGAGCGTGGAGCAGGTAGAGAGCTTCTGGCGCGTGGACCGCGTCTTCGAGCCGCGCATGACGGCCTCCCACCGCGAGCAACTGCTCGCGGGCTGGCGCGAAGCCGTCGCCCGCTGTCGCTGGCGGGCGGGGAATTAGATCTTGACGGGCCGGTGAGGGTTACCAGAAACGGTGCCCGTGCGGGATCCAGCCCGTCAGAACGTAGGCGTAAAGCGTCACGATGCCGCCCACGATCAGCGCCAGAAGAATGCTGTGCTTGAGCACGGCGCGGAACAGATCGCCTTCTTTGCCTTCCTGACCCGTGGCGGCGCAGGCCACGATGATGGACTGCGCGTCAATCATCTTGCCCATCACGCCGCCCGCTGAGTTGGCCGCCGCCATCAGGACCGGGCTGAGTCCCAGCCTGTTCGCGGTGATCACCTGGAGGCTGCCGAAGAGAGCGTTCGAGCCCGCGTCGGTTCCCGTCAAAGCCACACCCAGCCAGCCGATCAGCGTGCCGAACAGCGGGAAGAGCTTGCCAGTGTTGGCCATGGCCAGGCCCATGACCGCGTCCATGCCCGAGTAGCGCGTCACAAAGCCCAACCCCAGCATGGCCATGATGGCCACCAAGCTGTAGCGCATCCTGCACAAGGTCCGCACGAAGACGCGCAGTGTGGCGCCCAGCGAAAGCCCCAGCAGCGGGCCGGCCACCAGCCCGGCCAGAAACGTTGCTGTCCCCACGGCTGAAAGCCAAGCGAAATCAAACACCGCCGGCTCGGGATGAGGCTGGGCGACCACCGGCGGCGTCCGGATCACCTGATTGTGCAGCCACGGGACCGGGCTGCGCAGCGTCACCGAATCCAGCACGCGCTTGACCGGCGGCAGGCCCCAGACGATCACGAACAAGGCCAGCAGCAGGAAGGGCGACCACGAATGCAACACTTTTCGAAAGGAATGTTTCGGCCCGGATTCGCCGGTCCACGGACCGTCCCATCCGTAGCGCCAGATCCTTGGCGGCTGCCAGACGCGGAAAAACAGCGCCAGCGCACCCAGCGTCACCATGCCGCCCACCACATCCACCAGCGCTGCGTCCACATAGTTGGACCAGAGGAACTGCACAGTGCCAAAGGTGACACCGCAAGCCAGCAACCCCGGCCACACCTCCAGCGTCTCCCGCGTCTTTACCTGCCAGCGCACCAGCCAGAAGGGCAGGATCACCGCGGTGAAGGGAAGGATGCGGCCCACCATCGCGCTCAGGTCAGCTTCGGGCAGGCCGGTGACCGCCACCAGTGTGCGGATGGGATTGCCCACGCCGCCCCAGGCTACCGGCGCCGTGTTCGCGAT
>JAPWUP010000237.1 GCA_028275505.1 Bryobacteraceae bacterium | reverse complement strand
CAGCGCCGACCGCAGCGCGCCGCTCATCGGGATGGCCCGGCCTGTGCCTGCCGCGGTCTTCGACGCCCCCACGATGATCACGCCTTCCTCAAAGTTGACCTGGCCCCAGCGCAGCATCCGGGCCTCACCTTCGCGCATCCCGGTCCAGATCAGCAGCATCAGGTACGGATAGATCAGAGGGGACGTGTTCCGCGCCGCCGCCTCCAGCAGACGGCCCTCTTCCTCGGCATCCAAGGCCCGGCCCACGTCGCGGCGCTCCTCCAGCTTGCGCAACCGCGGCCACAAGGCCTTCCATGTGGACCCCAGCGCCCGGCTCAGCACTTGAAGCTCGAGATTGATCGTGCGGCCACTCGCCCCCTCGGCTTGGCGTCTAGAGATGTAATCCAGCAAGCCGGCCTCGGTCAGATCCACCGGCAGCAGATTGCCTAGGATCCGCTTCAAGTGCGCCGCACGGCCCTCCACGAGGGTTACGGACTTCGGACGATGATTCAGGCGGTAGCCCTTGGCGTACTCATCAAGCAAGACGTCCACGGGGCGGATGCGACGCTCGGGTTCATCGGACGGAAGACACTCATGGCTTACTTCTCCGCTTTGGCTCGTCGCCAGCGCGCCAGCGCCGCCCGGCGGGCCAGGTCGGTTCGCTCTTGCGGGGTCAGCATCGCCATGCGCTTCAAGCCACCACGCCGCCCGAGCTTGATGGCTGCAGCATCTTGTCGCTTGCCCACGATTGCGTCGTATGCTAAGCGGCGGGCATGAACGCAAAGCCGGCTCGCTCCCGGCCTCCGCGGGCGAGCCTTGCCCAGCCATGTCTTGCCAAATCCCAACCCTCCCCAAACGCCTCCGCGGCGGAGCGCTAGCGGCCCAAGAGTCGTCGTTGACCTGGGGGTAGCTTCTGCCCTCGGGCCCGACCTGCCGATTCAACAGCTCCGGCCAGAAGGCCGAAGTTAAAACTGTTAGCGTTGGGAGCAGGACTCGGAGTTCGCGCAGGCTGTTCCAGTCGGTCGGCTGGCCGATCATGAAATCATTGCAACTTCCCCGGACCGTTCCGACCGGAGTTTCAGCCCAGCGATTACCACAACGGGTTCTATGAAAGGGAATTTGTGAAGCGGCTGGGAACAATCCTGCTGCGCATCGTGCGCACGCGGGGCAAGAATTCCATTCCCATCGGGCGTAGGAAATTCCAGCGCCGGGTCGAGGACGCGGCCATGCTGATCGGGAGGCGCTACCGGAGGGTATCTCGAGGCGCCAAGTGGGGCGGATCGCGGCTAGCTTGACGCGCGAGCCTCACAGTGCGCAAACCGTATCTAAGTCGCCCCGGGACTTGGACGCGACGGTGCGCCAGTTTCACCAGGCGCCTCGTCAGACCGGTCGTCCGGCCCGCGGGGGGATTGAGGCCGGAACTGTCTTTTCGCGGGGCCAAAGCGCTGAAGCTATCGACCAAGCGGGGCATGAGCAGTTTTCACCTGCAGGGATCGGGGCTGGCTACCTCGCGGCAATCAGCCGCTTTCACTTTCGTTGACCTCACGAGCAGACCCGGAGGTTCGGCCGCTAAGTATCCGCTGGCCTCGTAGTTGACTGGCGGGCAGGTCTGCGTGCCCAGGGTCGCCTGGGAAACGCGCGCCCATACCGACGGGACTCCGAATCTGCGCAGGCCTCCCTCGGGGTGGGCGAATCGGCGCCGGTGAGGCGCTGAAGGTGCACATTCACAGACGAGATGCGACGTTTCGCTGGAGGGGGATTGCCTTCGGACAATCGCAGGTTAAAATGAGGTTTGGAGGCCAGATGCAAACGATTTGCAATAAGCAGCGAATCCGGGGCACGCGCCAGGAACGTTTTCGTTCGCTCCCTAAGGCTACATTCCGGCACCACACCCCCGTACGAGCATTGGCCGCGCTCTGCTTAACTGCAATTGCGTTGCAAGCGGCGTTCGCCGGCGCCCCGCCCCCTGCACGCCTCCGCGGCCGCGTGCTGGACCCCGCGGGCATGGCGGTTCCCGCAGCCCGTCTGGCGCTGCGATCGCAAACCGGAACGATCGTACTCAGCGGCTCGACGGATGCCGAGGGTCGGTTCGAACTTGCCGACGTCACGCCCGGCGATTACCTGCTCGGCGTGCAGGCGGCGGGGTTCCGCGAAACTCTGCGTCCGGTGAGCGTGAAGTCGGGTCAGGCGGCGGAGGTGGCCATCGTGCTGGAGGTGGCCTCTTTCAGGCACGAGGTGGTGGTCTATGGGGGCCACGTCGTGGGTCCGCACCTGCCCGAGATCCCAGGCTCGGCCGAAATCGTGGACAGCGCCTCCATCGAGCGCATGCGCCCGTTTCGTGTGGACGACGTATTGCGCAGTGTGCCGGGCGTTTTCGTCAAACCCAGCGAGGAGGGCTTCGGCTTGCGGCCCCACATTGGCCTGCGAGGCCTCGATCCCACTCGCTCGCGCAAGGTCTTGCTGCTGGAAGACGGGATCCCGCTGGCCTACGCGCCCTATGGAGACAACGCCACTTACTACCACCCGCCCATCTCCCGCTTCGACGTCGTCGAGGTGATCAAGGGCGCCGGTCAAATCCTCTATGGCCCCTCCACCATCGGCGGAGTGATTAACTACGTGACACCCCCCATCCCCGACCGCCGCTCGGGCGAGTTTCGACTGACCGGAGGCAACCGCGACTTCCTCAGCGCCCAGTGGCGCTACGGAGCGACGCTCGGGCGAACCGGGTTCCTGGCGGATGCAACCCGGGTCCAGGGCAATGGTCCGCGGGAGAACATCCGGCTCGGTTACTGGGACACGAATGCAAAGGTCAGCACGGCCTGGAGCGACCGGAAGCTCCTGACCGGCAAGTTCAGTCTTTATCATGAGCGGTCCCAGGTCACTTACTCGGGACTTACCGAGGATGAGTTCCGCGCCAATCCGAGGCAGAATCCGTTTGCGAACGACCGGTTCCTGGCCGATCGCATCGGCGCCTCGCTCAGCTACGCCCGCATTTTGGCGCAGGACACGCCCCTGACGGTGAACCTGTACGGTTCGTACTTCAACCGTGACTGGTGGCGTCAATCGAGCCACTCGGGTCAGCGGCCCAACCGGCTCGGTGATCCCGGCTGTACCGGCATGCAGGACCTGCTGACCCGTTGCGGCAATGAGGGGCGTTTACGGGGTTACTACCTCTGGGGTCTTGAGCCACGGCTAAAAACGGCGCGCCGCTGGTCGGGACTGGAGCACGAAGCCCAGCTCGGCTTGCGCGTGCACGTCGAAGACCAGGACCGCCAGCAAAAGAACGGCGCCTTCCCCTGGGCGCGCGATGGAGTCCTGGTGGAAGACAACAAGCGGCGCACGCAAGCCTGGTCCGGCTTTTGGCAAAACCGTTTCGGGCGGGCCGGACTGGCCGTAACCCCGGGTTTGCGGTGGGAGCACGTGCGTTACTACCGCAATAACCGCCTGAACGGAGCCGTGGGGACAGCCACGCTGACGCAATGGATTCCCGGCATCGGCGTCTCGCTGGTGCGTGAGAGCCTCAGCGTGTTTGGCGGGCTCCATCGCGGCTTCGCGCCACCCCGCCCCGAAGACATCATCTCCAACGCGGGAGGCACGGTGGATCTGGATGCGGAACTCAACTGGACCTACGAACTCGGTTTCCGCTGGCGCCCCCATGCTCGGCTGCGGCTGGAAGCGACAGGCTTCCGCATGGATTATCAAAACCAGATCGTTCCGGCAAGTGTGGCTGGCGGTATCGGCGCCACCCTCACGAGCGCGGGACGGACGTTGCACCAGGGACTGGAGTGGTCGGGTCGCTGGCAGTTACCGGGACGCCTATTGGGAAGGCACGAGTTGTGGCTGCAAACATCCTACACCTGGCTGCCGGTGGCGCGCTTTACAGGCACTCGTTACAGCAGCGTTCCGGGCTATCAGAAGACGCTCGTGACAGGCAACCGACTGCCTTACGCGCCTCGGCACCTGTTCAGCTCGGCCCTGATTTACACCCATCCCTGGGGCGCGAACCTGATGGTGGAGGTCTCCGGGGTGTCCCGGCAATTCGGCGATGATCTCAACACCCGTGTGGCCACGCCAGACGGTCAGCGCGGCTTGCTGCCGGGCCACGCACTGTGGGACGCAACGTTGAACTTGCCGCTGACCCGCTCGCGCACCACGCTGTTCGTTACCGTGAAGAACGCTTTCGACCGGGTAGTGATCGTGGATCGTCAACGCGGCATCCTGCCGGCTCCGCCGCGCATGATTCAAGTCGGCCTGCGATGGCGGTATTGAAGGAAAGGGAAACGAATCCCGCTGGTTTCCAGGCCCGAAATACGCTCGAACTGCCTCACCCCCGGCAGACTTCCAGGAGTTGCTCGCGCAGCGCGGCTTCCAAGTCAGGTTCGAGCTTGCGTCCGTCTTTGGTGATGTAGAACACATCGAGGGCTTTCCGCGCTTGCGTATCCAGGAGTACGAGCTCAATGTTGCATCCGTGGGAGGAAATCACGGTGGCGAGATCGTAAAGAAGCCCGGGCCGATCTTCCGCGACCACTTCCAACAAAGTCGCTGACCGAGAGGTCTCGGAATCGAAGGTCACGCTGGGGGAAATCGCCCGTCCGCGGCGGTGCGGCTGTCCGCCGCGGTGCGCTGGCAGGTCACCCGGCCGGAGCTGGCCCAAAGCGGCTCGGGCCACGACGCGGTGGAATCGCTCTTTCTCGCTGGGGTTCAGCTCCAGCGTGCGGTTTGGATCTTCGAACACGAACGTGTCGAGCACCATGGCCTGCTGGTTCGAGAAAGCTTCCGCTTTGAGGACATTCATGCCGAATCCGCTGAGCGCTCCCGCCAGGGAAGCCAGAAGGAACGGGCGATCGCGGGTGATCACGGTCAGGCAGTACAAGTCTTCGCGCCGCTCGAGCGACAAAGCCACTCCCTGCCGGAGAGCCTGTTGGTACAACCGAAAGTGTTGCTTGACAGCGGCGGGACTATGAGTCCGAAGATAACGAACCGGCAGCCCCTCGAGGAAGCTCGCCATCTCAGGGAACTGCTCCGAAGATGGTCCGATGCGGTCGGCCTCCAGCTCGCGCGTCAGTTCCTTGTAAGTGACCAGATACAAGCGCCAAAGTTGCTGTAGCCGCCACGGGGTCATGGCCTCGGGGTTCACGGCAGTGATGTCGGCGTATGTCAGCAGCGTGAGCTGTCTGAGAGCTTCCAGAGTGCCGACACGCTGCGCAACGCATGCGGCCGTGGACGGATCATCAGGATCACGCGTGCACATGACCTCGGACAAGCTCAAGTGTTGTTCGATCAGCCAGCCTACCCGCTCACAGATTTCCTCGGGCGCCGCGATGCGTCGCAGGGCCTGGCGGGCAAGACGGGCGGACTCGAGAGGATGAGGGGCCCCGCGGCTCGCCTTGCCCGTGTCGTGAAACAGCAAGGCGCAGATCAGGGGCGCCGGATCACCTGCCTCTTCGACCAGTT
>JAPWUP010000236.1 GCA_028275505.1 Bryobacteraceae bacterium | reverse complement strand
CGCCGTAGGCGATTGAAAAGTCAGAAATTAATAACTCCGCACTCCTGTCAACGCCGGCGCGCGCCTCCAAAAAGAAAAAGGCCCGCGCCCTGAAGCCAGGCCGCGGGCCCGCCTTCTAACTCGTGATCAGTAGGTTGGACGTTCGACTCCTCCCGAGCCAGCCGTAGAAAACAAGGCACTTAGCTCTCCAGGAACAGCGCGGGCAAGAGGATTTTGTAAACAGTTTTGTTAACTTCCGCCGGGCCACTTCTCCTCAGTTGCCCCTGGAGTTTACAAAGCCGGCCAAATGTGACGGTTGGCCCCCGGCCCGGATGCGCCCACGCGGCGGTAGCGCCGCCGCCATCAATGCGCACGCGCCCCCGGCGGCATCCGAAGCGCGGGCCAGTCAGGCAACAGCAAAGCTTCGAGCCGCCCCCTCCACGCCGCGCGGGAAGCATGCGGGCGGGATACCGCAACGCTCGAAGGCGGCCAAGTCCGCCAGGGGCAGCGGCAGGGCCTGCACGCCAAGGGGGGCGGGCGCGCTCATGACGCCAACTCCCCCTTGGCCGGAACCCTGCGTGCCTCAAAGTAGCGCTCCAGCTCGGACCGCCGGAAGACGACTCTTGCGCCGCGCTTGTAGTACGGGATCTGGCGCAGCCAGACGGCCTTGCGCCACCAGGCGATGCTGCCCCCATAGATGGCCGCAGCCTCGCGGATGTCGAGAAATTCCCGAGTATTGGTAATGTCCATCGAACAGCTCCCTCCAAACACGAAGGGGGGAGTTATCGCCAGGATGGCGATACGCTCCCCCCTACGGGTTCGTGTTGTTTGAAAGTCCCCTCACGGAAAGGCCATCAGGCCTTCCCGAGCCACGCAAGAACGCGCAGCATGAAACCCCTCATCGCTCAGACCGCACCCAGGATGCGGTCGAATTGCTCTACCTCCAGGTCGCCCCTCTGGTTGATCAGCGCGCCCCGTAAGGCCTCCAGCAGTTTCAGCACGGTTTCGGCTTCCGAAGGCGTCAGTTGGCCCGCCGCTACCGCTTCCAAGGCGCGCCGTACCGCCTCGGCCACATCGGAAGCCTTCCCCAGCGCGGGCAACTTGAGGCTAATTGGCCGCTCTTTGACGGGCGGGATCAGGCGTTCCAGGACGAGCCGCAAGGCTGTCTCGTTGCCCGCCAGCGCCATTTCCACAGCCTTGCGCACGATTTTCTCGCCCTCACCCTCCAGCAACGCCTGGAGCATAAGTGTCGCTCGGTTCCGGCTTCCCTGCTTGCGGCCAGCCGGGTTGCCGCTCACACCAGGCACGGGCTGGCCGCGTTGGTTGCGGATCGCTCCCTGCAATTCACCTGTTTTGGCAGGGTGAGGTTGGGGTTATTTTGATTTCGAAGCCTGTCTCATTTTCATACATGCTACGGTCGGTTCTCTCCGCCCGCTTACGCGCGCCGTCACACGACCGCCACGCGCAAAAGCGGTAAGTATTCGCCGGTGTGCCGCTTTACGAGGCCGACTTCATATTGGCCTGGACCGTGCCTGGGCGTGAAGTGCACCGAGACAAGCTGACCTTGCCACGCGTACTGCGCTGGATACCATCCGATGCCGTAATAGCCGTGGCCGTGCGCGATGCGAAGTCCTGCATCCGGGACTCGCACGATCGCTTCCACCTCGCGGGGCCGATTCCAAGGGGGGTACACCCGGAAACGCAGCGGCATCATGGCACCCTGGCGCAGCGTTCCGGGAATGGCGCCTTCCAACTCCGCCGCCAGGCAAGCAAAAAGCTGCGTCGCCCAGACGTAGCCGTCGCGGTGCCACAATCCGACGCCCAAGTGCGTCCAGCCCGAATCCAGAATGTTGGCCCGATGACCGGGGGAAGCCATCCACATCCGAAGCATCTCCGTGGCCAGCAAGCCCTCGTCCCCGACCACCGCCAGCCGCGCGATGTTTTCCCCGATGCCGCGCACCACCAGACCACGGCAGCGCAAAGCCACACGATCCGCCGCGCGATTTCCTTCCGGATCGCGATGATCGAAGTAGCCGCGAGCCGCCATGTCCTGGCTGTGAGCCGCCGCAACCCGGTCCAAGTGGGGATGACGCTCGAGCGAACGCAGACCCTCGCTGCTGCGCTCGGCATTGGTCGCTTGCTCAACCAGATGGGAGAGGTGATCCAGGTCTAGCGAGGCCAGACCCGCCCGGAAGAGCTGCGCCCAGGGAACGATCCTGATCTGCCGCCTTTCCATGATTCAGACCCCGTTCACTGAAACGATCCGCGCGGCATGCCAGACCGCGCTGCCGCGGGCCGCAGCCTCGGCCTCCTTCGTGCTCACTGCTTAAACCACGATGACCCCGCTGGCGGTGGACAGCGAGCGCGTGAAGAAATCCCTCAACTGGTCGCCAGTGGTCACCGTGGCGAAATAAAGCTCGGGGTCATCCACGATCTCACGCAGCAACTGGGCGCCGGCCTGCTCGAAAGAGTCCCCCGAGCTGAAGAACGCCCCAGCGATGGTCACGCTGGAGCCGAACCGCTCTTTGATCCGGCGCGCCGTATCGCGGGTCCGATCCGGCTGGTTGCACAACCCGTCCGTCATCAGCAAAATCACCGCCCGATAAGGAATGCCGTCCTTGGGAGCGCCAGCCAGAAACTGGCCAACGATGCGTTCGGCTTCCTCCAGCGCCTTCCAGATGCGCGTGCCGCCGCCGTGCCCGTGGACCGGATTGTAGTCGCCGTGCTCATCCAGTTGCTTCGCAGCGACGGGCGGGTCAATGATCGGCGTGGGCTGGTGATCGTACGTGATAAGAGCGAACCGGAAGTTGCGCGCGATCCGCGACCGGTTTTTGAACCGATCGAAGAGCTCACGAGTGGCCTTTGCGGTGGCTTCGGCCTTGGTCACTTGATCGCTGGATTTGGCCAGCATGGAGCCGCTGCCATCCAACAGCAGCACCCCCAGCTCGCAGAAATGCTGCGGGGACTCTGCGTCGGCAATCCTCAACGATGAAGTTCTTTCTTGCATTGCTTCCTCCTGATTGAAGATGCGGCTTGGGCTGCTGAGAGCCAAAGCCGCTAAGAGCCCGGGGGATAGGCCCGGGCCGAGGACCGCCATTGCTCGACCTGGGCATTGACCCCTAAGACAATACGCTCGCCCTCGAGCAAATCCAACGCTTCGTTGGCTCGATCCAGCGCGTTGGCGGGCAGCAACAGACTGATAAGGAGGGGCGTGAGCTGGAGCAGAATCAGCAACACGTCGAGCCGGAAGGCGACCTGGCGCACGGCGGCATGGTCAGGGTGCTCGGGGTCGGAAGCAATCCGCAGAAGCGCGCGCCACCGGTCAATCAAGCTCGGCTCGATCGGCTCGGCATCACCCGCCGAGGCGTCACCGGCCGGTTTTCTGGCCGAGGCCTGTTTGGTAAGCTGCACCAGTGCCTGACGCAGCCGGTCCAATTCGGCCTGGATCTGCCCGGCGAGGCGTAGCGGAACCTCACGCATGGGAGCGCCCGTGGCATCGAGCCGTTGCTGCGCCTCCCTGACCCTCTGGCTGGCCTGATCCAGCGCATGCTGGCGCTCGGACATCTGCGCCCGCAAGGCCTCGATCAGTCTGGGGTCGGTTCCTGGCGTGGCAAGCAGCCGAGTCAGGACCTTGCGCTCGCTCTCCAGCGCCGGCGCGACGGTCGCGCGCAACTGTGAGAACTCCGCCTGAGCGCGCTCGAAATCAGCCTTGGCCGCACGGTATTCGTCGGAATCCGGCTCCTCGGGCCGGGCGTCGCGCAGGCTGCCCACGAGGCTTTCGAGATTCTGCAGGCGCTGACGCAACTCTGCGAGACTGGCTGCCGATAGCGCCGCTCCGTCGCCTCCCTGCAATCGCTCCTGGCGTTCCGATTCCAGCTCTTCGAGAATCGCATCCTGGCACAGCCGCAAGGTGAGAGGGGCTGAGATTCCCAAGGCCAAGGCCACTGCGAGCGCGACCCGCGGCGCCGCCTGGAGCAGTCTTTCGCGCCAGCCGCCATCCTGGCTCGGGCGCAAAAACAGGACGCGGTTGAGCATCAGCACCAGCAGCGTCACCAGCAGGCCGCCCAGTGTTGCCGCCGCCAGCGCGAGAGGTCCGCGAAAAACAACGCCGACCACGTGCGCGGCCGCGATCCCTGCGGCGAGACTCGAAGTCAGGTTCGCCAGGCCCATAAAAGCAGCGCGGCCCAACGCGTGCGGCGCCTGCTCCAGGGCATCGCGGCGCGATCCCCCGAGAATGGCAAGCTCCTTTTCGATGCTCAGAGGGATCATAGACCCTTCAACAATGAAAACGCCGCACCGCAGGAAAGCCTTACGCCGCGGCGAAGCGCGGGTCGAGCAGCGCTTCCAGCCCTAGGCGCAGCCCTTCGTCTCCCCAACCGCCGTGCAGGCATAACGGACAGCCCGGCTGCGACGCAGTGCTGCGTTGCTCGAGACGCGGCAGCCCGGCCGCGTCGAACTCCACGCGCAGCCAGGCGCTCTCTCCGCGCCGTCCGGCCGCCAGTTCTTCGACCAGCCGGATCCCCAGACTAACGGCGAGCATGTTCAATGACCGCAGGCTGCCGGCTCGCTGCTCCCGCCAGTCCCCGATCGCGGCAACGTCCTGGCCCGCGATGAGCCGCGCCCGTGCGACGGCCAGGTTGTTCAGTCCGCCGACGCACAGCAGGCACGTTTCGGGCATCACGAGACGCACGTCGGCGCCCGCCCGTCGCTGGTTGTCGGGCGTCTCGAAGACGCCGGTTCCGATGTCGAGCAGCGGTTTCAGGTACAGCTTCGCGAGCACCGCGGCGGCCAGCCGCGCCGCTTCGTCATCCACGCATGCAACGAGCAGGTCGGCGCGCTTGACAGCCTCCAGCACGCGCAGGGAGCTGATCGGCTCCGCGATGGGCTCGACTTCGAGTCGCCGCGCTGAAGTCTCGCCGATTCCCTCCTGAAGCCGTTGCAGTTCCTCAGCGACCGCGTAGACCTTGAAATCGCCACGCTGGGCGGCCCGGACCAGGTCCATCTCGCCGAGGTTGTGGGCCTCCAGGCGGTCCGGATCCACCAGCGTCAGGCGCCGCACGCCGAGCCGCGCCAATGCCGCGGCCGCCAGCGATCCGCTCCGCCCGCAACCGATCACGATCGTGCGCAGAAAGCTGAGGCGTCGCCAAGCCCGCTCGCCGCCCAGCGCCCCCATGCTCCGCGACCAGACCTCGTTCTCTTGGGGCGTGGCCGCCAAGCGCCAGGGAACGATTCCAGGCCGGGCGCCAATAGCGAACTCGGGCAAGCCTGGACCGATCAGACGCAGCGAGCCGAGCGGGATCACGCGGCCGTCCGCGCGGAGTGCCCCGACCAGGTGGCCGGCTGCGCGTCCGATGCCTACCGCCAGCACGGCTTGCACGGCGGCGGCAGGCGACTCCGCGATTGCTTCGAGTACACGATTTCTCAGCTCACTGACGCGCTCGGCCGCCAGCAGCGTGACCAGCGCCGGGGGGACCCA
>JAPWUP010000006.1 GCA_028275505.1 Bryobacteraceae bacterium | reverse complement strand
CGGCTTGGGACCAGACGAGGGCCGCCGCTACCAGCCATGAACACAGAATCCTGCACATCATGGCATCTATAGTAGCCTTCTTAATCAACGCCGGCAGGCCCGCAGCTTGTTGCGGGGCGAGCTAAAGAGAGATCAACAAGAAGCGACGTGTGGGCGAGCGCAAGGCTACCTTTCCTGAAATGCCCGTGATCCTCGCGCGATCAGCCGGGGAGCAGACTGGACCAGCCTAAAAGCGAAACGGCGGCTGCCACCACGTCCTCCAGCGCGCCGCCCGTGACCACGCGCACGCGCTCGCCGCGTGGGGCCCAGACGACCGGGTCCGTAGTGAAAAAAATAGCAATGACGGGCGCACCCACGGCAGCCGCCAGATGGGTGATGCCGGAGTCGTTGCCGACGTACAGGCGAGCGCCGGCAAGCCAGCATGCCAGCTCGTAAAGATTATCGAAGCGAACCGCACCTTCCAGCGGCTCGGTGGGGCCTGCACACCATCGGACCGGCATGCGTTGCTCGAGCCACCGCGCCAGAAGTCGGAAGTTCTCGAGCGGCCAGTTCTTGCGCGGGCTGCCCGAAAAGGGATGGATGACGGCAAAGCCGCCGTCCCAGCGCGGGCAATCCAGACGCGGAAAGCCTGCCAGATCGGCGCGCCCCACTTGGCGCAGGAAATAGTCTGCGGCATGGACGCCCGGCTCGTCCGGCAATGCGTTGAAGAATTGGAACGGCAGGCCCAGCCGGCTCACGGCCTCGCGAAACTCGGGCCGGTTGGCGCCGTACCAGGAGACGATCGAATCGAAGCTGCGGAGAGCCTCGATCAGGGGAGCGGGCGGTTCGCGATCAGGCAGGCCGAGCCAGTCCAACCCGGTCTCCTGAATGGCACGCACGCGATCGGCAAAGCGCACCAGCGGCACGTTCTGCGTCGCAACCCAGACCTCGAGATAGTCCTCGCGGAGAGCCTCGATGGCGGGCAGGGCGAGCAGACAATCCCCGATGCCGCCCGGGCGAATGACGAGCCGTCGCACGTCAGCGGATCTCGTAAGGCAGCCGGACCTGAAGGGTCCGCGGCGGCAAACAGAGTTTGTCCGTACAGGCCTGGTAACGCAGTGTGCCCAGCAAGATGCCGGGGCCGCGCGGCGCCTCCGGCGGCGCTTCCAGACGCGTGACGATCGTCACCGGGCCGCTGAAAACCGAGAGCGGTTTCTCGGCGAAGTCGTATTTCTCGAGCGATGGCTTGGGATATTGCACTTCGAGGATCCGGAAAGGCCTGGTTTCCCAGCTTAGGCGGAGCGGAATGAGATGGGCCTCCATCGGCGCGTGGCTGTTGATGTGATAACCGGCCTTGATTTCCACCACGAGCCTGATTTCTGCCCGCTCACCCCGCGCAATGCGGAGCTTTTCCAGCGGCCGGAGGCTGACCGGCTGGCTATCTTGCGCCAGCAAGCAGGACACCGGGAGCAGGCTGAGCAGCACCATGAGCGCTCTCCTGCTCCAGGCCGAGCAATTCGGCAAGATCTTTTTCATAACGGCTCTTGCTGACCAAACCAATGTGGACGCTGGCAATGCGCCCTTCGCGGTCTATCAGGAAGGTCGTGGGCAACGAATCCACGCCGCCGTAAAGCTGGGCTACGGAGTCGTCTCCCATCAGAATGCGATAGTTCACGCCCAGCCGCTCGATGAAGGGCTTGACCACTTCCCAGCCGTCCTCGTCCATCGAAATGCCGAGAACGGCCAGCCCGCGATCCTTGTGCTTTCTCTGAAACTCGATGAACCAGGGGATCTCGAGCCGGCACGGCGCGCACCACGTGGCCCAGAAGTTCAACAATACGACCTTGCCCCGATAGTCCGACAGGCGCACGAGTTTGCCGTCGGCGTCGCGGAGCGCGAAGTCCGGCGCCTTGCGCCGTTGACTCTCCGGCTTCACGGACGAGCGGGCCACGTTGACGCCTGAGGAACAGGCAGAAAGGACCAGAGCGAGGGCTACAGCATGCACGCCCAGCGCGCGACGAAAGGCACGGAACACGAATCTCTCCTGGCCGGCTATGTTTCGATTATACCGGCAGCGGGGCGCACGCCATCAGTCGGGCGAACCACCGCTCGCGGCGTTGCCGGCACTCTTTGTTCAGCGTAAACTCCGGATGCGATGCGGACCGCAGGAAATACCAGGCGGCCGAATCGCAAAAACTCTCGCACAGGTACTCGCGCCATCGTCGGCTGCGGGCCCGGATAGCGCCCGGCTTCAACGCCTGCTTGCGCCACTGCGAGGAATGACCGAGTTCGCCCCGGGCGCGCTGGCGCAGCTCCGCCGCCAGCAACGCCTCCCACTCCCGGCGACGCCCGTTGCCAAGACGCAGCCAGACGAAATGAAAGATCTCATGAATGAGGATGCGGCGCAGCTCGCTCGGGTCACCGAGCAAGTTCTTTTCCAAGTAAATCCGTCGGCGGCGCAAAAAAGAGGCCGCGTAAACTTCCACTCCCGGAGGACGGGCCTGGAGTCGTCCGCGGCAAGCCCAAAGCGCCGGGCGAAACACCACCTGAACCGCCTTGCCCTCGAGCGCGGGCAACCCGGTGAGAGCCTGTGCTACCGCTTTGGCCGCCTCCCGTGGCTTGACCCGGAGCAATCCCTCAGGGCTGACCCGTCTTGCCATCGGCAGGCTTCGCCTGACGGAAAAAGGCCTCGTTCTCGACTTTCACCTCAATGCCTTTCTGCATGGAATCGAGAAACTCTCGCAGGCGCGCCAGCTTGATTTGATTGAAGATCTCATCCTTGACGGCGTCGTAGGGCTTGACGCCGATTTCCTCCGCGCGGAAGATGTAAAAGCCATTCGGGGCGCGAACCGGATCGCTGATCTCCCCGTTTTTCAGCGCAAAAACCGCCTGCTTGATGTTGTCGGGAATCTGATCCGATTTGCTGATGACGGGAAAGTCGCCGTCCTTGGCCTTTGAGGTGGGATCCTCGGAATATTCGCGGACCATCTTGACGAAGTCGGCGCCGGCGCGGAGCTGCTTCACGATTTCCTCGGCCTTGGCCCGAGCCTCCTTTTCGGAAAGCGGTTTTTTGCTGCTGCTGGCTGCCGTGGGGTTGTCGCTGAAAGGAATATAGATGACCTTGACCCGAGCCTGCACCCAGCGATCCCGGTTGGCCTCGTAGAACTTCTTCTGATCCTCCGCGGAAACCGGGATGTTTTCGTAGGTATGTTGTATGGCGGCCTGGTAAAGAATCTGCATGCGGCCCGCGGCGAGAGCTTCCCGGTAGGGACTTACCTGATCCAGCTTCTGCTTTTCCGCGTACTCGGAGAGCCGCTTCAGCATTGCGTACTGCCGCAGAAAGCCCGCGGGATCACTGGCCGCGTTCTGCTGAACCTGCGGACCCACCGTGCGGTACAAGCCTTGCAGTTCGGCAACTGTGACCGGCTTGCCGTCCACCGTGGCGACCACGGTGTCAGGCGAGAGGGCCGGGGAACCCGGGGCAGGAGCAGGCGCCGTCTGGCTCCAAGCCACCAGCGCCCACAACACAGAAATCGCCAAGCGAAGTTTCATGGAAGGAGTCCTTGCTCTCAACAGGCTTAACGCCAGTCTAACATGCGCGCCCGGCTGGCAGGCGCGGTGCTCCGCTATGATGAAGGCGCGTATGAGGATGCTGGCTGCTGTGTTGGTCCTGGCCGGCGGCATCGCCGCCCAGCCAAGGTTTCAGGCTTCGGATCGCCTGGACGCCCTGATCGAGGAAGCCATCGCACAGGATCAAATTCCCGGGGCCGTTCTGCTGGTGGGACAGCCCGGTCAGATTCTCCACCTGAAAGCCTATGGCTGGCGAGCGCTGGTTCCGGCGCGGGAAACGATGACCGTGGATACGATTTTCGACGCCGCCTCGCTCACCAAAGTGGTGGCGACCACGCCTGCGATCATGAAGCTGTTCGAATGGGGCAAATTGAGACTGAACGACCGCCTCACCCAATATCTGCCAGAATTTCAGGGCGGCGAGAGTCCAATCACGGTGCGGGATCTGCTCACCCATTTCTCCGGACTCAGGCCCGACCTCGATCTGCGGCCGCGTTGGAGCGGGCGGCGGACAGGCATCTACCTGGCTTTGATTGATCCGCCGGTGGAGCCTCCCGGCGTCCGGTTCATTTACAGCGACATCAATTTTCTTTTGCTCGGCGAGATTGTGGAGCGCTTGAGCAGGCAACCGCTGGAGAAATTCGTGAGCGAGCAGATCTGGCAGCCGTTGGGCATGAAGGACACCATGTTCTGCCCGCCGGCATCGCTGGCGCCACGGATCGCTCCAACCGAGATCGTGGACGGCGCGCTGTTGCGCGGCGTCGTGCACGATCCCACGGCCCGTTTCATGGGCGGCGTCGCGGGCCACGCCGGCATGTTCACCACGGCCGCAGATCTGGCGCGCTTTGCGGAAATGATGCTGGGTGAGGGCGAGCGCGAGGGCGTCCGCCTGTTCAGCTCTTTGACCGTCCGCAAGTTCACCACGCCGCAATCGCCGCCCGACCAGCCTATTCTGCGCGGCCTCGGCTGGGATATCGAGTCGCCCTATTCGGGCAACCGCGGCGAGCTTTTCCCTGTTGGCTCCTACGGGCACACCGGATTTACCGGCACCTCGCTGTGGATAGACCCGGTGAGCCGCACCTACGTCATCCTGCTGACCAACAGCGTCCACCCGTACTTGCGGCCAGCGATCACTTCGCTGCGCGGCCGCGTGGCGACGGTAGTGGCGGCGGCGCTGGACATCCGCACGCCCGGCATCCAGATCACCGGGTACAACGAGGCGATGGTGAGCGCGGGCCGGCGCCGTGTGGTGGCCCGCAACGGGCAGGTGCTCACCGGGCTGGATGTGCTCGTGCGCGAGAAATTCGCGCGGCTGGCCGGCAAACGCGTGGGCCTGATCACGAATCACACGGGCGTGGATCGCGAGGGCCGGCGCAACGTGGACCGAATGCTGGAAGCCGGCATCCGGGTGACGGCGCTTTTCTCACCTGAGCACGGCATCGCGGGCAAGGAGGAACAGGAGCGAATCGGTCACGCGCGCGATGCGACCACGGGCCTGCCCGTTTTCAGCCTGTACCTGGGCGAGCAGCGAAGGCCGACGGATGAAATGCTGCGCGACGTGGACGTGCTGGTCTTTGACATCCAGGACGTCGGCGCACGCTTCTACACCTACATCACGACGATGGCCTATGCCATGGAGGAGGCGGCCCGGCGCAAGATCCCCTTTGTGGTGTTGGACCGGCCCAATCCGATTACGGGCACTCACGTGGAAGGGCCGATGCTCGACCCCGAGCTGACCAGCTTCGTTGGCTACTATCCGCTGCCGCTGCGCCACGGCATGACGGTCGGCGAGCTGGCCCGTTACTTCAACGCGGAGAACAAGATCGGGGCCGATCTGTCGGTGGTCCCCATGGAAGGCTGGCAAAGGGGCGATTGGTGGGATTCCACAGGGCTGACTTGGGTGGACCCCTCGCCGAACATGCGCAGCCTCAACGCGGCTCTGCTCTATCCCGGCGTGGCGCTGCTGGAGTATTCGCCGAATTACTCGGTGGGGCGGGGAACCGACGCCCCGTTCGAGCAGGTCGGGGCGGACTGGATCCGCGGCGCTGAGCTGGCCGCGTATTTGAACCGCCGGTTCATCCCCGGCGTCCGCGTATACCCGACCCGGTTCTGCCCCACCGCCTCGCGCTTCGCCGGCCAGTGCATTGAAGGAGTTCGGTTCGTGATCACGGACCGGGAGAGTTTCAATTCTTCACGGCTGGGCTTGGAGCTGGCCGCCGCGCTCCTCCGCCTGTACCCGGGCAAGCTCGACCTCGGGCGGAACGCGCGTCTGATCGGCAACCGGGCCGTCCTGGAGGCTCTGGCCAAAGGGGAGGATCCCCGCCGCATCCTGGAGGAGCAACAGGATGCGCTCCAAGACTTCCTGGGGCGCCGGGACGCTTACCTGCTCTACCGTTGACCCGAAAGATCAATCCGTCGAGGTCGGTTTGCTCGAGGCCGTTTTGGCTTGGGTAGCCTTGGGTTTGGAAGCGGCGGTCCGGGACCGCTTTTTGGCCATGGCGAGCCAGGCGGGCGGGCGACCGCGGCGCTTGCCCCGGCTGCGAGCCAGGCGCTCGAGACTGATAATGGCGTCCTCGATCAGTTCGCGTTCCTGGCGCAATTCGGCCAGGATCTTGGTGACATCCATAGCGTTCTCCTGGAGAGAGTGCTCGATCGGCGCCGTCTGTTCTGGATCCGGAACGGAACCGTGGATCGCATGACGGTGCTCGTTCCTTTTTACCGCAAATTTTTGCGGATTTCAAGAGGTTTGTTCTGTTTTCGGAACAAATTTTAAGCAAGCCCGCTCACCGCCCCGCTTCCCTCAACGCCGCTCCCGAGCGTCGCATCCACCAGTAGTACGGTAAACCCAACAAAATTAGTGCCATCCCCAGCAGCGACTCACGCGGGAAATTCCACAGCGACGACCAGGTCACCGCAGCCGCGCCGGCAACGAACAGCGCCGGCAGCACTGGGTAACCCGGGGTCCGATAAGGGCGGTCCAGATCCGGCCGCTTCCACCGCAGCACCAGGACCGCTGCCGCCGTCATGCCGTACAGGATCCAGCTGGCGAAGATCACGTACCGGAAAAGTTCCTCGTACCGCCCACTGAACACCAGCACCGACCCCCATAGACCGAGGCCCAAGATGGAAACCGCCGGGGTGCGGTACCGAGGATGAATGTAGCCGAAGCTGCGGAAAAAGAGGCCGCCGCGCGCCAGTGCGTACGGCACACGGGCGCCCGAGAGCAGGGAACCGTTGAGTGCGGCGAAAATCGAGACCATGGCCGCCACCGAAACTGCCGCTGCCCCCCACTCCCCGGCTACCGCCCGCATCATTTCCGCCGCCACACGATCGCTGCGGGCAACCTCAGCCGCCGGAAGCACGTAAAAGTACGCCACGTTGGCGAGCAGGTAAATTGCCATCACCAGGCAGGTTCCCGCCACCAGGGCGATCGGCAAATTCCGCTGCGGACGGCGGATTTCCGCCGCCACCATGCTGACGTTGTTCCAGCCGTCGTAGGCCCACAGCGCGGCGACGAGCGCGCCAAAGAATCCTGCGATCCCGCCTGGCGCTGGGATGGCCGTGGCAAAATGCCCGAAGCCACCCCTGCCGGCGCCCAGTCCGGCCACCACCAGCGCAGCAATCAGGGCCACCTTGAGGATGGTGACCGCCACCTGAACCCCCGCCCCGAACCGTACGCCCAGGTAATTGATGGCCGCCAGGAGCAGGATGACGGCCACGGCGAGGAGCTGGCCGTACCGCAGTTCTAGAGGCCCGCCTCCCGGCCCGATGGGCAAAGGCAATGTGTAGAAAACTGACTCGAGGCGCGGGAAAAAATTTCCCAGGTAGAGAAAAAATGCCGTGGCGAGCGTGGCGATGGATCCCCCGCGCGCTACCCACATTTGCGTCCAGCCATAAAGAAATCCCCACAGAGGTCCGTAGGCCTCGCGCAGATAGACGTATTCGCCCCCGGCCTCGGGCATGGCCGCGGCCAGCTCGGCGTAGCTGAGCGCGCCGGCCAAAGAAAGAAGACCGCCGGCAACCCACACGGCGAGCACGGTGGCAGGCGACCCCACGTGCAGGATCATGTCTTTCGGGACCAGAAAAATTCCGCTGCCGATCACCGTGCCCACCACGATGGCGGTCGCGGCCCAAATTCCCAGCTCCCGTCGCAAGCCGATCGCTGTTTCAGGCACGTTTGGACTCCTCGATGGGCAGGACAGAGAACAACAGGCCGCTCAAAAACGTCGCGCTGGCCCCGATGACCACGTACCACGTCCAGGCGATCGAAGTGGCGAACCGGACATAGAGCATGGTCGCCAGTCCCACCATCATGGCCGCGCCAGCGGCACGCTGGCTCACCCTTCGAGTCAGGACGCCGAGCAAAAACACGCCTAGCAGAGCTCCGTAGACGACGGACGCCACCGAGAGGCCGGCTTCGAGCACGGATCCCCAGCGCCGCGCCAGGATTCCGATCGCTACCAGCACCACGCCCCAGACGACCGTAGCCCATCGCGCGAGCTTGAGCGAGCCGCTGCTTGTCGGGTTGCCAAGGCCGAATCTTGCGGCCAAGGGGCGATAGAAGTCCATGACCGTAGTCGAGGCCAGCGAGTTCAGGGCCGCGCTCAGATTGGCCATTGCCGCTGCCAGCACCGCAGCCATAACCAGACCCGCGATGCCCGTCGGCAGGTGTTTCCACACGAACTCGGGATAAATGCGATCCGGGATGGGCGGCGCAGGAACGCGGGTGATGGCGTGATAGGCGTACAGGAGCACGCCGATCAGCAGGAAGAGTGAAAACTGGACGAAAATCACCAGCCAGCTCGCAAGCAATGCGGCCCGGCTTTCCTTCTCGCTGCGCGCCGCCAGCAGTCGTTGGACCATCAATTGCTCCGTGCCATGACTGGCTGTGGTCAGAAAGCATCCGCCGATGATGCCCGCCCAGAAGGTGTAGGTCCGGGAGAAAAACTCCGGTGAAAGCTCGAAAGTGAAATCGAAGATCCGGAACTTTCCGGCCGCCGAAGCCAGCGCCGCCGCTTCGGACCATCCTCCCGGAATGTGCTGCAAAATCACGATGAGACTGACCGTGGCGCCGAACAGGTAAAGGCTCATCTGCACGACTTCGGTCCAGATGACTGCCGTCATGCCGCCTTCGAAGGTGTAGAACAGCGTCAGGCAGACGATCAGCAGGATGGAGGCGATCTCGCCTGTGCCCAGGATCACCGAGATCACGATGGAAATGGCAAACACCCTCACGCCTTCCGCCAGGGAGCGGATGAGCAAGAACGTTCCTGCCGTCAGCTTGCGCAGCCCCGGACCGAAGCGCCTTTCCATGAGTTCGTAAGCGGTAAACATTTCGCCGCGGAAGTAATGCGGCAGCAGGAGCACGGAGATGACGATGCGCGCCAGCAGGTATCCCAAGACCACCTGAAGAAAGCCGAGGTTGCCGGCAAACGACAGGGCCGGCGTCCCGATGATGGTCAGCGTGCTGGTCTCGGCAGATACGATGGAAAGCGCAATCGCCCACCAGGGCGCGCGACGGCCGCCGAGGAAATAATCCCGCAGGTCTTTCTGCGTGCGGCGAAAGTGCGCCCCGAAGAGCGTGATGCCGACCAGGTAAACCAGAATGACCGCCAGGTCCGCGTACCGCATCGGGGAAAGCCGGATTCTAGCACAGGCTCGGCACGAACCATTCCGGCAGCACTGCCCCGGACCTGACCGAAACAATGCTCCAGCCTGTTGCGTCCAACCGGTTGCGGCCCCCGGTGAGTTTCCGTTATACTCCGCATTGCGACTTCCGTGGTGAGCGGGGAGGCCGCGGCAGCCAGCGGCTCCGGCCGCCGGAAGAAGACAGCAATCGGCAATTGAGGAGGCAACCCGTGGTGGCGAAGCTCGCGCACATTTGGAGGGCAACCGCGATCTGCCTTGCGCTGGGTGTACCCCTTGCCTGGGCGCAGGCTCAGCAAAAACAACCCCAGTGGAAGGATCGCGCCGAGTACGATCTGTACATCTCCATCACCAAAGAGGCAGATCCCAAGAAGGCTCTGGCGTTACTGGATCAGTGGAAACAGAAATACCCGGACTCGCAGTTTGTGGAGGAGCGCCTCCGCTGGACGATCGAGACCCAGCGCAAACTCAACAATGCGGCGGGCATGATGGCCGCAGCCAAGGAATGGCTGGCCATCAATCCCAAGAGCATCCAGGCGCTGTACTACATCTGCCTGCTGACCCCAAGCCTCAATGACACCTCGGCCGAGGCTCTGGCCGTTAGCGAATCGGCCGCCAAGAGCCTGCTGGCCAATCTCAACGAGTTCTTCGCGCCGGAAAAGAAGCCTGCCGGCACCAGCGATGCCGACTGGCAGAAGGCACGGTCGGACATGGCGGCTCTGGCGCACCGAACCCTGGGCTGGGTTGCGCTGTCGCGGAAGAATTACGAGGAGGCCGAAAAACAACTGCTCGAGGACCTCAAACTGAACCCCAACGACGCCGAGGCCTCGATGTGGCTCGGCACGGCCATCGTGGGCGCCAAGAAAGTGGACACTTACCCCCAGGCGCTGTTCCATTTCGCCCGGGCAGGTTGCTATGAGGGGCCCGGAGCCCTGGATCCGGCCCGACGCAAGCAGATGCACGCCTACTTCGAGAAGGCGTACACCAAGTACCACGGCAGTAGCGAAGGGATGCAGCACGTATGCGACCTGGCGCGCCAGCACGCCCTGCCACCTGCCGGCTTCAACATTCTGAGCGTTGCCGAAATCGCCGAGCTGAAAGAAAAGGAACTGCGCGAGAAGGATCCCCAACTGGCCTTCTGGATCAAGCTTCGCGACGCCCTGAAGGAGCCCAATGGAGAACAGTACTTCGAGACCGGCATGAAAGATGCGCTGGTGCCGCCTGAGAACGAACGGCCGCTGCGGGGCAAGCTCATCCGTCACAGCCCGGCCAAGAATCCCAAAGAGCTGGTGCTGGCGCTTTCCGACGATACCACGCCGGAGGTTACGATCCGGCTGGAGGAAGCGCTGGTGGGCGCAGCGCCCCCGGGCACCGTGATCGAGTTCCGCGGCGTCCCCAAGCAGTTCACGCGCGAGCCGTTCATGCTGGTCTTCGAGGCGGAGAAGGACCAGATCAAGGGGTGGCCCGCGCCCACACCCAAAAAGGCTCCGCCGGCCAAGAAGGCGGTCAAGAAAGGCTGATTGCGGGAGAATCACCTGGCGCCGGCGCACGCGCGAGCGTGCGACCGGCGCTTACATTTTGTAGCGCCCCAGATCCTCGTCGTTGAGGCCTTCGAGCCAGCGCCGCAGTTCCTCGTTGTTCACCTTGTCGGAGACCGCGGCCGCCATGCGGGAGGACTTCAGTACGGAATCCTCGACATAGATCGGGCAGTCCACACGCAGCGCCAGGGCCAGGGCATCGCTCGGGCGGGAATCCACGCTGATCAGTTGGCCGTCCTTCTCCAGCCAGATGACTGCGTAAAAGGTGTCGTCGCGCAGCTCGCTGACCACGACCTTGCGCACGGTCGCGCTCAGTCCCTGGAGAATGCTCTTGAGCAGATCGTGGGTCATGGGGCGCGGCGTCGAGACCTTTTCGATCTCCAACGCAATCGCGTTGGCTTCATAGATCCCGACCCAGATGGGCAGGATGGTGTTGCCGTTGACATCCTTGAGGATGACAATCGGCATGTTGGTGACCGGGTCCATCATCAGGCCGCGGATCTTCATCTCGACTTCCATGGCGTCTCCCTTCCTAGCACCATTAGATCACGCGCTCGCACCAAGCGGGGTGCTCAAGCCGCCAGCTCGCCGGCCAGCGAGTTCGGGCCGGCGCGCGTGACATGGACGTGGACGTAACGCCCGGCCAGGGATTCCTTGACTCCCTCCGGGCAGGTGAAGTTCACCACGCGGTTCTCCGAGGTGCGTCCGACCCACTGCCCCGTCCCCGGATTGAAGCTTTCTACCAGCACCTCGACCGTCCGACCGATCCACTGGCTGTTGCGCCGCAGTTGGATGGCGCGCTGCTTCTCTTGCAGGATGGCCAGGCGGCGGCCCTTTTCCTCATCCGGCAGATGCCCGTCCAGCGTCAACGCTGCGGTGTTGGGACGCGGCGAGTACTTGAAGCTGAACACCGAGTCGTAGCCGACCTCGTCCAGCAACGACAGCGTCTGCTGGAAATCCTCTTCGGTTTCGCCGGGGAAACCCACGATGATGTCGGTCGAGATGGCGATGGGACGGCGCGCGCTCTTGATCCATTCGATCTTTTCCAGGTACTCCGCGCGCGTATACTGCCGCTGCATGCGCTCGAGCACGCGATCCGAGCCGGACTGCACCGGCAGGTGGACGTGGTTGGCCAAGACCGGATTCTCTTCGATGGCGCGCACGATTCGACGGTCGAATTCCCGGGGGTGCGATGTGGTGAAACGCACGCGTCGCAAACCCGGGACCCGGGCTACCTGCTCCAGCAGCGTGACGAAATCCCATCCCGCCGGCGAGGGATCGCGGTAGCTGGAGACGTTCTGTCCGAGCAGTTGGATCTCGGTGTAACCGGCCGCCGCCAGATCCCGGACCTCGCGCATGATGCTTTCGCTGGGGCGACTGCGCTCGCGCCCGCGCGTGAACGGCACCACGCAGAACGTGCAATGTTTGTCGCACCCTTCGATGATCGTCACGTAGGCGCGATAGGGATTGTCGCGGCGCGTCAGCGGCGTTTCAAACGTCTCGTCCGTATCCAGCTCCAGCCCGGTTACGCGCCGCTCGCCGGCTTCGATGCGAGCCAGCAGCTCCGGCAAGCGACGGTAGCTGGCCGAACCGCAGACCAAGGCCACGTGCGGGGCGCGCTCGAAAATACGTTCCCCCTCCTGCTGGGCCACGCAGCCCAGCACGCCGAACACCTTGCCGGCGCCCGCCTCACGGCGGAATTGCTGCAACCGGCTGTAAACCTTTTGCTCGGCTTTCTCCCGAACGCTGCACGTGTTGTACAGGATGAGGTCGGCTTCCTCGGGAGAATCTACCTGTTCGTAGCCTTGCGCCAGCAATGTCCCGACCACCTTTTCGGAGTCGTGGACATTCATCTGGCAGCCAAAGGTCTCCAGATAGAAGGTCTTTCGGCCCATGCGCCCCTACTACGAACCATTATAGGGGGCGCGGGTACGCGCCAGGCAGACTCGCGGACAGCAGGGTTGCCGGTATTCCAGCTCTTTTTGTCACCTGTTGCGCGAAACTGCATCCAGTTACGCGGGAGATCCTGGCGTGAGCAGTCGCATCAGCCGCAGGGACTGGTTGCTGAGCACTGCAACCCTGGCCGGAGCATCCCGGGAAGCCGGGGCCACGCCCACGCCGGGCCAGCGGGCCGGCAAGCCTGCACTCCAAGTCGCCAGCAATTGCGAAATGTGTTTCTGGCGCTGCGGGATCCTCGCCAAGGTTCAGGACGGAAAAGTTACCCGCATCGAAGGCAACCCGCAGCATCCGCTCACGCAAGGCCGCCTGTGCGCGCGCGGAAATGCGGGCCACTTCACGCTTTACGATCCCGACCGGCTCAAGCGTCCGCAGTTGCGCGTGGGCGAGCGCGGTGAAGGACGTTTCCGCGAGATTTCATGGGACGAAGCGCTGGACTGGCTGGCGGCGCGGCTGACCGAGCTGAAGGAGAAATACGGCCCCGAATCGGTGGCCTTCTTCCCTCACGGGGTCGGCTCCAGCTTTTTCGCCACCCTCATGAAGGCCTACGGCACCCCGAATTCAGCGGAGCCGTCCTTCGCACAATGCCGGGGGCCGCGCGACGTCGGCTATGCGCTCACCTTTGGACGTCCGCTGGGCTCGCCCGAACCGCTGGACCTGGCCAACGCCAGGGCCATCGTGCTGATCGGCTCGCATCTGGGCGAGAACGTATTCACGTCGCAGATCACCCAGTTCGCCGAGGGGCTGGCGCGCGGGGCGAGGCTGATCGTCGTGGACCCGCGGTTCTCCACGGCGGCGTCCAAGGCGGACTGGTGGCTGCCGATCCGCCCTGGGACCGACATCGCGCTGCTGCTCGCCTGGATGCACGTGATCCTTTCCGAAGGCCTGGAAGACAAGGCGTATCTGGCCGCCTACGCAACCGGCCTGGACCAGTTGCGGGAGCACGTCCGCAACTTCACGCCGGAATGGGCCTCGCGGGAGACGGAGCTGCCTGCCGGCCTGATTCGCGAGACCGCTCGCGCCATAGCCGCCGCCAAACCCGCGGTGGTCATCCATCCCGGGCGCCACGTGACCTGGTACGGAGACGACACGCAGCGGGCGCGCGCCATGGCCATACTCACTGCTTTGCTGGGCGCCTGGGGTCGCAAGGGCGGCATCCTGTTGCGGACCCCCGTTCCTCGGGGCCATTTCGATCTGCCGCCGTTTCCCGAACCCAAGCGCGGCCGGGCCGATGGCGCCGGCGACCGCTACCCCCTGGCCAGCGAGGAACAGGGCATCACGACCGGGCTCGTCGAGGCGACCCTGACCGGGCGGCCTTATCCCATCAAAGGTTGGATCGTTTACGGCCAGAATGTGCTGGAGTCGCTGCCCCAGCGCGAACGTACGCTGGCCGCCATCGCCCGCCTCGAGCTGATGGTGGTGGTGGATATCCTGCCCGTCGAACAAACGCTTTACGCCGATCTTGTTTTGCCCGAAGCCACCTACCTCGAGCGTTACGATCCGCCGCATATTGTCGAAACCGCTGCCCGGCCTTTCATAGCCGTGCGCCAGCCCGTGGTGGCCCCGCTCTACGATACCCGGCCCGGCTGGTGGATTGCGCGCGAGCTCGCGCGCCGGCTCGGCCTGGAAGCCTGGTTCCCCTGGCGAACGCCCGACGAGCATCTGGCGAAAATCATCGAGCCGCTGGGCATCAGCCTGAAGGAACTGAAGGCTCGTGGCGCTGTCTCGTTTGAGGGCCGGCCTTACATCGAGTCGAGAAAGCCTGAAGACGGTCCGCTGTTTCCCACCGAAAGCGGCAAGATCGAGCTCTACTCGAAGCTACTGAAAGAACTGGGCCATGACCCGCTGCCCGTATACCGTCCTCCGGCGGACCCGCCTCCGGGCTGGCTCCGTTTGCTCTATGGACGCGCGCCCGTGCACAGCTTCGCGCGCAGCCAGAACAACGCTTTGCTCGCCGGCCTGATGCCGGAAAACGCGGTCTGGATCAACCCGCAAACCGCCCGCGCCTTCGGCCTGCACGATGGCCAGCGCGTGGTTCTCGAAAACCAGGACGGACGGAAAAGCCTGCCTGTCACCGTGCGGACGACGCCAGGCATCCGTCCCGATTGCGCTTTCATGGTGCACGGTTTCGGCTTGCGAGCACCAGGACTGCGTCGGGCCAACGGGCGCGGCGCCTCTGACAACGCACTGCTGAGCCGCGTCGCGACTGACCCGCTGACCGGCGCCACAGGGATGCACGTGAACTTCGTGCGCCCGCTGCCCGCCGAGGAGAGTTGAGCCATGGCCCGCTATGCGATGGTTACGGACTTGACCCGCTGCGTGGGTTGCGAGGCTTGCACCGCGGCCTGCAGCGCGGAATGGGACGTGCCCCCGGGCCACGCTCGCACCCGCGTGCTGCCCACAGGCCCCGTCGGCGAGTTTCCCAGGCTGCGCGCCGCGTTCTACGTTGCCCAGTGCAACCATTGCGACCGCCCGCCTTGCGTCGAGGCCTGCCCATCCGGCGCCACGTTCCAGGGGCCGGACGGCATTGTCAAGATTGATCCCAAACTCTGCATCGGATGCGGCTACTGTATTCCGGCTTGCCCGTATGATGCTCGCTACCTGAATCCGGTCACGCAGAAGGTGGACAAGTGCGACTTTTGCGCGGCCCGCCTGGAGCGCGGCCAGCTTCCGGCTTGCGTCACCACGTGCACCGCGCACGCCAAATTCTTCGGCGATCTGGAGGATCCCAACAGCGAGGTCTACCGGCTCGTCTACGGGCGGGGCGCTGAGCGCATCGAAAGCGACGAAGTGAAAATCGGGCCGAACGTGTATTATCTGGGGACGCGAGGCGAGCCCGCCTTGGTGCGGGAGAAATTTGCTCCGCACCCGCCGCAAATCCCCTCGTCTGGGCAATGGTGGGAGCGGGTCTTCAAGCCGCTCGCGTTCCTGATGGCCGGCGCGACCTTCCTCGGTCAGGCCATCGCTTTCTTCACCCAGCTCAGGAAAGGAGAAAGCCAGTTCGATGAGTGAGCAGGCCACCTACCTTCCTGCGTTTTCCGAGCGCATGATCAAGAAGCACCACGTAGCGATCATGCTGCTGCACTGGTTCAACGCGTTCGTGTGGCTGGCGGAACTGACCACCGGCGCCGCGCTGATTCAAAGTGACCGTTTCCGTTTCGCGCCGCAGTGGTACGTCGAGCTGGTCACCGGCGTTTTCGGCACGCGAGCCAACATGCTGCGTTTCCACATTGCCGTGGGATTGACGTGGATCGTGGTGCTGGCAGTCTACGGCATCTTCGGCTGGAGGACGTATCTGCGCGAGGAAGTACTGAAACGGGAAATCGCCCTGGATCGCGATGACGTGAACTGGCTCAGGATCCGCATTCTTCGGCTGCTGGGCCGCAGCAATGAGCCGCTGCCTCCCCAGGGCATTTACAACGCGGGCCAGAAGCTGTTCGCCCTGACCGTCTACGCGATGGTCCCGCTGATCGCCATCTCCGGCCTCATCATGGCCTTTCACTGGGGGCCGGCCAGCGTGGTGGGCTGGGCCGTGGTCGTTCACTTCCTGGCGGTCGCCGTCGTGGTGAGCGGCCTCATGATTCACGTCTACATGGGCGCTGTGTTCCCAGAGGAAAAGCCTGCGTTCTTTTCGATGATCACGGGAATGGTGCCGGAAAGTTACGCTTACAGGCACCACCGGAAATGGTGGGAGGAAGTGAAAATGCTGGAGCGCAAGCGAGCCGCAGGTGAGCTGGAAGAGGCGGCGCCGCAGGCTTCGTCCCGGGTCTGGGCGGCGTTGCGCGCACGGGAGTATTGGCCGGCCTACTGGGCCGCTCTGGGTTTGGGGTTGACGCTACTTGCCGCCTTCCTGCTCGTGGGGCAGGGACTGGGCGCGTCCGGCGGCTTCACGCGCTACCTGGCGTTCCTGATCCAACTGGTCGCACCCGGCTACGCCGCCTCGCACCCGTACTGGAGCAACTACGTCCAAGCGGGCCGCCCGGTGTTGATGGATTTCCTGGCCCTTGAACTGATCGGCGTGGCCCTCGGCGGTTTGGTCTCAGGCTGGCTGGCAGGCCGGTTGCGCTGGACGACGGACCGCGGACCGTCCGTCCCGGTGCGCGCCAGGTGGGCGCTGGCTTTTGCCGGCGGTTTGCTCTCGGGCTTCGGAGCGCGCATGGCGCGCGGCTGCACGTCCGGACTGGCGCTGAGCGGCGGCGCGACACTTTCCGCGGGCGCGTTCGTGTTCATGCTGAGTGTCTTCGCTGCCGCGTTCGCAGGCGCGTACCTGCTCAGGAGGATCTGGTTATGACGGCTACTTTCCCGCTCGATTTGTCGGGCGCCAGTTTTATCGTGGTGTCTCTCCTGCTGGGTTTCTTTTTCGGTTTCTTTCTGGAGAGAGCCGGTTTTTCCAGTGCGATCCGACTTACCGGCCAGTTCTATTTCCGCGATTGGAGCGTGCTGAAAGTCATGTTCGGCGCCATCGTGGTGGCCATGCTGGGACTGGCGTGGTTGTCGCTGGCCGGTGTCTTGGATTTCGGCGCGATCTACGTGCCGGAGACGTACCTGTGGCCGCAGCTCGTGGGCGGACTTCTGCTGGGCGCCGGTTTCATCCTCGGCGGATACTGTCCGGGCACCGGAGTGGTGGCCGCGGTTACTGGCAAACTGGACGCCCTGTTTTTTCTGGCCGGAATTTTCGGTGGAATCTGGATCTTTGGAGCGGCAGAGCCGGCCTTGCATGAGTTTCATCAGAGCGGCGCGCGAGGCGTACTCACCCTGCCCCAGGTGTTGAACCTCCCTGCAGGCGTCGTGGCTTTCCTGGTGACGCTGGTGGCCCTCGGTGCCTTCTGGGTCGCAGAGATGAGCGAGAGCCGCTGGCGCTTGTACGAGAAGACCTACGCGAGGGGCAGGAGCGGCGCCCCCGCGAGCCCCGCTCCGTCGCAGGATGAAGCTGCGCTCGTTTGAGAAGACCAACGGGAGGGCGAAATGAGAATCGAAATCGAGCTGAGAGGCAAAACTCTGGCGGCGGCTGCAGTGCTTGTTGTGGCGGGCGCGCTGGCGGCAGCCTCCGCTCTTGGATCTGCCGCGGGGTGGAATCCCGCTTCTCCCGAAGCCGTTGTGGAGGCCATGCTGGCCGAAAAGGACCACGTCCAGCCGCTCGAGCTGGCCCGCTGGATCCTGGAAAAGCGCAAGGACTATCAGCTCGTTGACCTGCGGGAACCCTGGGAATACGACGACTATCACATTCCGGGCGCGATCAACATTCCGCTGAGCCAGCTTTTCACGGCGGAAGGATTGAAGCAGCTCGATCGCAGCAAGATCATCGTCGTCTACGGCCTCGGGGCGGGGCACGCCGCACAGACCCAGCTCCTGTTGAGCATGAAAGGCTACCGCGCCCTTTCGCTCAAGGAAGGCATCAGCGCCTGGTGGGATCAGGTGATGACGCCGCAAAGCCTGCGCGGAGAGAACCGGACGCCTTCCGGATACCGGCAGGCAAAGGCGCTGCGCGAGCAGTTCATGGGCGGGCCGTCGGAACCATCGGCGAAACCCATCACGCCCGCGCCGACGCCCGCACCGCCCTCACCCGGCCCCGGGGCTCCGCGCAAGCTCAAGCTGGGCAGAGGCTGCTCGTAAGCCCGCCGCCCGGATGCGGCCCGAGGAACTGGACCTCCTCCTCCAGCTCTAGATCGAAGCGCTCCCGCACGCGCCGTTTCAGTTCGGCAATCAGTTCGCAGAGCTGACGCGCGGTGCCCGCTCCGGCGTTGTAAATCAGATTGGCGTGATGGGCGGCGACGACAATGTCGCCGCACCGCATCCCCTTGGCGCCGACCTGCTCGAGAAACCACGCGGCGGGCGCCTTCCCCTCGCGCACCAGCTCGGGCGGGAAGGCCGCGCGGGCCCGCGGCGGCAGGCGATCGTAAATCAGGTTCTTGAAAATGCTGCCCGCGCACCTCATCTCGGGGGGGTATTTCTCGCGGCGCAAAGCGACCAGCTCGGCGCTGCGCCGGGTCAGCTCTGCGGGATCGCCCGGCTGCAATTCCAGGCTCACGGCAAGGATGACCCACCGGCGCTGGCGTTTGAACACGCTCTCGCGATAATCGAAAGCGCACGCCTCAGCCGTCAGGCACCCGACCCGTTCTCCATCCCAGACACGGACCTCGCGCACGCACTCGGAGATCGAGTGACCGTAGGCCCCGGCGTTCCCGTAGACTGCACCTCCGACGGTGCCGGGTATGCCGGCCAGCGTTTCCAAGCCCTTCAGGCCCGCCGCATTCGCTTCGTCCACCAGCCTCTGGAGCTCAGCGCCGGCGTCAACGTGGATGCTCAAACCCGACCTTTCCATGCGCGCGCCCGTATAATGCAGGACCGCACCGCGGAAGCCCTCGTCGGCCACGATCACGTTGGTGCCGCCGCCGAGCATCGCCCTCGGGATGCTCGCCGCATCGAGAAGGCGCAGCGCCTCGACGAGAGAGCTTTCGCAGGGCGTTTCCAGGTACAGGTCCGCGGGACCGCCGATGCCGAAGCGCGTCTTTTCCGCCAGGGGCAGATCTTCCGCAACGGCGACGCCCGGCAACTCGGCCAGTTTCCGGGCGAGCGAACGCGCTGAGGTCGTCGGCATCAGCTCAGGTCGGGAAGGGGAAGCGAGCCTGCTCGATCGTGAGACCACGAACTTCGATGCGCCGCAGATCCGTGGTGCCGACCCCGAGACTCTCGGCCAGCTTGAGCGTGTTATCGCACCGGCGGAAGGGAGGAGCGCCGCGACCCGCCTGCGGATCATAGCCCATGACGGCCATGGCCACCGCGTCCGTGCACACAGGATTCAGTCCCGCGATGAGCAGTCCCGGCTCCACGAATTTCAGGCCGCGAATCCAGGGACCTTCCCCGCCCGTCACGGTCTGGATCCCGTCAATGATCGCCAGATCCACCGGGCGGGCCGAGACCAGCTCGGCTGTGATTCGCGGCACGCGATAGCCGGGGTCCCGGCTGGAGGAAGGATCCAGCTCCTGCGGCGCGCTGCGCGATGGCGGACGCTTTCCGAAATGAAAGACGTCGGCGCGGCCCTTGGTCGGATTTTCATTCGGCTCATCACGTCCGGCATCGTCACCGTAAATCGAAGCGGGCGTGATGCCGAAGCAGTTCTTGAGCGAAAGCGTGACGCCGCAAGTCTCGTGATTTTTGAGCTTGGCCAGGCTGACGAAGACGTCCGTCTGCTCGTAGGCGGCGTTAAGATCGTAAGCCGGATAGATCCATGCGCCTCGAGCCACTTTGAAGCGTACGTAGCGCCCGAACTTGCCACGGTTGTTCGTGTTTTCGAACTCGACGCCCGGGGCGGCGCTGGCCAGAGCGCGGACGGGCCAGCCGCTGTCGAGCAAGAACTCCTCCATCGGCCCGCCGGTGGCCCAGCAGCTTTCCACCAAGCGGATACGCCGGGCGCCCGCCTGTCCCATCGCCCGCACCACGGCGCCCACCACGCGCGGGTGCACGTAGTGGGTCGTGCCGAGCGGCCGGCCTTCGAAACGCAGCGCCGGACTCCCGGTCAGGTTCAGTTTGATGGTCACGGTCTTCCCTTTGACCAGCCTGCCCAGGCCGCCCAGCTGATCGAAGAGGCGGGCGACGGCTTCCTCGAGTCCTGAGTCATAACCGGCCACCCGTGCAATGGCCACGGGAGCGGCCGGCGGTTGCGCAGCCGGTCCCAGAGCTGCGCCGGCAAACAATCCCAGCAGTTCCCTCCGAGTCATGGCTTACAGTCTAGCAGGAGGGCGGCGCTGGTCGCGATTCGCTCGATCTCCACGGCGACGCCCTCTTCGATGGGGTAGGGTGAGAGCGTGCGGGGCGGTTCGCCGGGCGCGAGCAGGCGTGCGGCGTGGCAGGCGGCGGCGACGTGTACGGTGATGTTCTCCGCCGGGTAGTCCGTGAAGTTGGCCAGGTGCAACAGGATCTGCTTGCCATCGGGACTGGCCAGCAGGTTGGAGAGCATTCCGGCGGCATTGAACAGGCGTGCGCCGAGGTTGCGACGACCGACGAGCGAGTTCACTTCACGCCAGATTTCGTTGAGGCGCTCGAGGTCCTTTTCCTCCAATGTGATGCGGCCCTCTTGGGGTGGAGGAAATTTCCAGCCGGGCGGTCCCGAAAGCAGGGTGCCGCCGGAACGGGTGAAGCTTCGCAAAGCCTCTTTTTCGGCCTCACCCAACGAAGACGGATCCACGTTGACCACCAGCCGCGCGTCTTTGAGCGCTGCGGCCGTCAGTCGCGTCCTGGGCAGGGGCCGCACGGGTGCGTGCTTCACAGCGATCATGTCGAGAATGCCGCCCGAAAGCAGAGCGCCGCTGGATTCATCCTGGATCAGAGCGAGCCGTCCGGCGGGCCTCCAACGTCGCCACTCTGCGTGGTCTTCGTAGAACTTGAGGTGGGCGGCGATGCGCGTCCACGCATCCAGAGCCTTGGCATCGCGCCCATGCAACCGACGATCGAAATCGGGATCGAGCGCAACCACCCAGCGGGCTCCGGCAAGGGCTGCGTCCGCGATGGCGTTCAGGTAGCGCTGCACGGGCAACACAGAGCCGGAAGGCGGCTTGTTGGCGATCCACACCGCGGCGTCGGTGACGGCGCGTACGTAACGGAGAAAGCCTGTGTTGGTTTCCACCCAAGGACCGCCGGTGGGAGCGGCGCGCGCGGCATCGCCTTCCAGGGCGCGGATACCCGGCCACAGTCCTTCGTAGGTCCCGATGATGGGAGCGTCCGTGTTCAGGCGCAGGCGCGCGCGAGGCGGCAGCTCTACGACGGTCCAGTTGGCCTGCCGGGCTGCGTCTCGGAATTGCTGGGCGACCTCGTCCGCGAAGGCGCCCTCGAGAACCAGCCCGGCGACTCCCGCTTCGGTGGCCTCTTTCACGATGGCGCCAGAATCCTCGCCCGGACGGACCACCCGTAACACGGCAATTTGCCGGTCACTCGCCGCGGCCACAAAGTCCCGGGACACCCGCTCGAGCAGGAGGCAGTTGACGGGGGTATTCGCCAGCAGTTCCAGCGAACGGGGATCCGTACTGCTCCAGCGAGCCGGAACCCAGGCGGAAGCGGCGGCCACCAGCAGCGCAAGCAGCATATTTCCAATGTAGCGCCGCCCCGAAACGATCCGGCGCTCCCGGCCGTCCGCAGGCCGGTTTGCGGAGAACCACGCTTTCGCGGTAGACTCGATTCTCCCTTGAGACTCGCACCCGTAGACTATCTGATCATCGCTCTTTACTTCGCCTTTGTTCTGGGCATCGGATGGCTCATCCGCAAGCGTGTCGCCTCCAGCGAGGATTTCCTGACCTCCAGCCGCTCGGTGCCCCTGTGGATCACGAGCCTGGCCTTCATCGCCGCGAACATGGGCGCGCAGGAAATGATCGGCATGTGCGCTTCGGGGGCCAAGTACGGATTGATGACCGCCCACTTTTACTGGATCGGCGCCATCCCGGCCATGATTTTCGTGGGCGTGTTCATGATGCCGTTCTACTACGGGAGCCGCGCCCGTTCCGTCCCCGAATATCTGCGCCTGCGCTTCGATGAGAAGACGCGCACCTTCAATGCCGTGACGTTTGCGGCGATGACAGTGTTCAGTTCGGGGATCTCGATGTACGCGCTGGGGCGGCTCTTTCAGCTCGTGCTGGGCTGGAGCTTCACGGCTTCTGTGCTGCTTTCAGCCGGCATCGTGCTGGCCTACACCTACCTGGGCGGGCTGACCAGCGCGATGTACAACGAAGTGCTGCAGTTCTTTCTCATCGTGCTGGGCTTCACACCGCTGGCCATGCTTGCCGTTCACCGCGCGGGCGGCTGGGAAGGCATATCTTCGCGCTTGCCCGCGATGATGACGCACTCGTGGGCCTACACGTACAGCCCTTCGGCCAACGCCATGGGCGTGGAAGTGTTCGGCCTGGTTATGGGCCTCGGGTTCGTGCTTTCCTTTGGTTACTGGTGCACGGACTTTCTGGTGATCCAGCGCGCCCTGGCTGCCAACTCCATGACGGCTGCGCGCAACACGCCGCTGGTGGCTGCCTTCCCCAAGATGCTGATCCCGTTCATCGTCATCGTACCCGGCATTGCCGCGATGGCGCTGATGCAGATGAACGTGGGTTACTCGCTTCCGCCCAAGGGTTCCGGCTATGACTACGACCTGACGCTCACCACGCTGATGGCTTCGTTCTATCCCTCCGGCTTGCTGGGCGTGGGATTGACGGCTCTGATGGCATCCTTTATGAGCGGCATGGCGGGGAACATCACCGCGCTCAACACGGTCTGGACCTACGACATTTACCAGGGCCACATCCGCAAGGGCGCCCCCGACAGTCACTACCTCATGGTGGGCCGGCTGACAACGATCGTGGGCACCGGGCTTTCCATCGCCACCGCCTACCTGGCCCAGCTTTACAACAACATCATGGATCTGCTCCAGCTCGTGTTCGGGTTCGTGAACGCTCCGCTGTTTGCAACCTTCCTGCTGGGGATGTTCTGGAAACGCGCCACCGGGCACGGCGCTTTCACCGGCCTGCTGGCGGGAACGGGGGCGGCTGCGCTGACGCACGGACTGACGCTGGCCGAGGGCAAGGGCGCCTGGATCGCCCGGTTGCACGAATTTCCCTCCACCATGGCGCAGAATTTCTGGATCGCGATCGTGGCGTGGACGACCTGCTTCCTGGCAACCATCGTGGTCAGCCTGCTTACCAGGCCGCGACCCGAGTCCGAGCTGGTCAACCTGGTTTACGGCATCACGCGCCTGCCGCCTCCGGAACCGCAGGCCCGCTGGTACCAGCGTCCGGCTGTGCTGGCCGTGGTCGTTGGCATTAGCTGCCTGTTGCTGAACATCTGGTTCGGATAAAGCCTATGTGGGATTTGCGGCTGCCTTCGGGACTGTTCTTCACGCTGATCGGGCTGATTTTGTGCGCAACCGGGCTGGCAGGTCCGACGCATCCGGCCCCGCTGACGGATGTGAACGTGAACCTGTACGCAGGGGCAGGCATGCTGGCGTTTGGCGGAGTCATGCTGTGGCTGGGACTCAGGCGTTCCTGAAGCAGGCGTTCCTGCGGGTCTTCGGCCCGGTCGCCTCGATGCGAATCTGGCGCGCCCCGGGCCGGGTGAACCTCATCGGCGAGCACACGGATTACAACCTCGGGTTCGTGCTCCCCATGGCGCTGGATCTGGCGTGCTACACGGCCACTGCGCCGCGCAGTGACGGGCGCCTGCGCGTTTTCTCCGAGAACTATAGCGAAGCGCGCGAGTGGCGGATCGAGGAGGTTAGCGAAGCGCGGCCTGCCGGGCACTGGAGCGACTACCCGCTCGGCGTGGCGCGGGAGCTGGTGCGCGCGGGCTACCCGGTGCGTCCGATGAACCTGCTGGTCTGGAGCACGGTGCCGCCTGGATCCGGTCTGAGCAGCTCGGCCGCGCTGGAGGTTTCCGTGGCCCTGGCTTTGCTCGACGGGCGCGCTATCGAGCCGCTGGAACTGGTGAGGTTGTGCCGCCGCGCCGAGAACGAGTTCGTCGGGGCCCCTTGCGGGATCATGGATCAGTACGTGGCCGTGTTCGGCCGCGAAGGCGCAGCGATCTGCATAGACTGCCGCAGCCTCGAACATCGCGCGGTCCGGCTGCCTGAGGATGTGGCCATCTTCGCCGTCAACAGTATGGTCAAGCACGAGCTGGGCCAGTCGGCGTATCCGGTCCGCGTCCAGGAATGCCGCTCGGCGGCCGCGGCGCTGGGCGTCGAGAGCCTGCGCGACGCGACGCTGGCGGAACTGGAGCGTCGGCGCGAGTCGCTGCCGGACAACCAGTACCGGCGCGCACGCCACGTAATCACCGAAAACCGCCGCGTGGAGGATTTCATCCGTGCTTGCGAAGCCGGGGACCTGACCGGCATGGGACGCCTCCTGGTGGACTCCCATCGCAGCCTCCGCGACGATTACGAAGTGAGCTGCGAGGAACTGGATTTTCTCGTGGAGACGGCGCTGGGCATCCCCGGCGTGCTCGGCGCACGAATGACGGGCGGCGGCTTCGGCGGATGCACCGTGAATCTTGTGCGCAAGGATGCAGCCGAAGGTTTCGCGCCTGCGATCCAGGATGCCTACCAGCGACGTTTCGGCCTGACGCCTCAGATCTACCCCTGCGTGCCTTCCGCCGGCGCCGGTGAGCTGTGAGCTACCAGGAATTCTTTCGAGGCCTGCCCGTCCTCGTCACTGGCGCAACCGGGTTCATCGGGAGTCACCTTGTCGAAAGGCTCGTCGCTTTGGGGGCGCGCGTGCGCTGTCTGGTGCGGCGGACCAGCCGCACCAGCGTTCTGCCGGACGGGGTGACGCTAGCCTTGGGGGATTTGCGTACGGGCGAAGGACTGCGCGACGCCGTGCGCGGCGCGGTACTCGTCTTTCACCTGGCCGGCGTGACCAAGGCGATCTCGCGCGCGGACTACGAACAGGGCAACGCCGCCGCCACGCGCCACCTGGTCGAGGCGCTGGGCGAATCATGCCGGCGATTAGTGCACGTCAGCAGCCTCGCTGCGGTGGGTCCCAGCCGGGACGGTTCGCCAGTGAGCGAGGGTGCGGAACCGAGGCCCGTATCCTGCTACGGACGGTCCAAGCTTGAAGCCGAGCGGGCGATTCGGGAGTCAGCGTGGGCCGGGCGGGCCGTGATCGTCCGCCCGCCCGTGGTCTTCGGCCCGCGCGATACGGACGTACTCGAGATTTTCCGCATGGTGGCGCGCGGATGGGCGCTGGTGGTCGGTGACCCGACGGCGCGGTTCAGCCTGATCTACGTCGAGGATTTGGTGGAGGGCCTGCTCGAGGCGGCCGCGGCCGAGAAGGCGGCGGGGCGCACCTACTTCATGGCGGATCCGACGCCGGCGTCGTGGCCGCAGTTCGTGCAACTTGCGGGCCAGATCCTGGGCCGTCGGCCTCGCTTGTTGCGCGTGCCCGGGCCGGCAGCCTGGATCGCGGCGCTGGGTTGGGAAGCCGCGGCGCGCCTGCGCGGAAAGCCCTCGATCATTTCGCGCGACAAGGTCGCAGAGGCCCGCGCCGGCGAATGGATTTGCGACGTGGCGCGGGCTCGTGCCGAGCTGGGCTTCCAAGCCCGCACGCCGCTGCCCGAGGCGCTGGCGCGCACCCTCGCCTGGTACCGGCAGGCGGGACTCTTGTAGGGGACAGCTCTTCAGCGATCAACGCTTGCCTTCCGCCACCAGCTCGACGAAGGCCTGGGCGGCATGGCTGAGAGCGCGACGGGCGGGATAAACGAGCCGGATGGGTCGCTGGATGTTGGATAGCTCGCGCACCTGCACTTCGCAGAGAGTGCGCTGGCGCAGCTCCTGCTCTACGCACATCCGGGGCAGGAAAGCCACGCCTTCATTGCGCTGCACCATGCGCCGGATCGTCTCGATCGTGGGCATCTCCACGTCCATGTTGAGCGGGACCTTGTGTCGCTGGAACTCCTTCAGCACGATCTCACGGTAGGGCGAGACCACGCTGTGGGCGATGAAGGTCTCCATGCCCAGCTCGGTGATCGAAACCGACTTGCGCCCGGCGAAGCGGTGACGGGGGGAAACGACAAACGCCAGATGATCGGTGTAGATGATCGTGCTGGTCAGCCGATCATCCGCCGGATCGTAGCTGATCACGCCCAGCTCGAGATCGCCGTCAATCAACTGGGAAGGGATCCGGCTGGACAGGCAGCGGCGCACCTGGACCTTGATGCGCGGATAGCGGCGCCGGTAGTTCTGAATGTGCTCGAACAGGTACAGCGCGGTGGACTCGTTAGCCCCGATGATCAGCCGCCCGGCGCCCTTGTCGCGCAACTCGGCCAGGGCGTCCGACATCTCGCGGCGCAGGTTCTCGAAGCGGCGCGCGTACTCGAGCACCAGCCGGCCGGCGTCGGTCAGCAGCAGTTCGCGTCCCGAGCGGTCCAGCAACTTTTCGCCCAGCTCGTTCTCCAGCCGCTGGATGGCCAGGGAAACGGCGGGCTGAGTGCGGGAGAGCTTTTCCGCCGCCCGGGAGAAGCTGCGCTCGGTAGCGACATGGAGGAAGGTTTCGAAGAGGTAGAACTCCACTGCGGGCTCCTTATGGAAATCGCGATGGCGATAAGCATTTTTTATTAGATCACATTTTTTGATTGGAATCAAGAAAACAATAAATTTGCAAAATGCACGGCTGTGGCTCCATAATGAAGGTTCCCGGTCAGGAGCAACAGGCCGTGGCCGGGATTCCGAACGCAGAGCGCGGGCGGCCGATAACGGCCGCTCGCGCCGTACCCCGGTGGAAAAAGCGGCAACGATGAGCAATCGCGTTTTTATTTTTGACACCACGCTCCGTGACGGCGAACAGTCGCCCGGATGCTCGATGACCGTTCCCGAAAAGCTGCGCATGGCTCGCAAGCTGGTGGAGCTCGGCGTGGACATTCTCGAGGCCGGCTTCCCGATCGCCTCCGACGGCGATTTCGAGGCGGTGCGAACCATTGCCAGCGAGTTTCCCGACGTGCGGGTGGCGGCTCTGGCACGCGCCTGCACTCTGGACGTGGAACGGGCCGCCCGCGCTCTGGAACCCTGCCGCCGGCCGCGCATTCACACCTTCATCGCTACCAGTGACATCCACCTGCGCTACAAGCTCCGCAAGTCGCGCCAGCAGGTGCTGGAGGAGGCCGCGGCCGCGGTCGCGCTTTCACGGCGGTACGTCGAGGACGTGGAATTTTCCGCTGAGGACGCCACGCGCACCGAGCCGGACTACCTGATCGAGGTGTGCCGCGCCGCGGTGGAAGCGGGCGCCACCACGATCAACCTGCCGGACACGGTGGGTTACTCGCTGCCCGAGGAGTTCGGCGCGTTGGTCGCCAAGGTAGCCCAGGCGCTCGGCGATTCTGTGATCATCAGCGTCCACTGCCACAACGATCTGGGACTGGCCACGGCAAACTCGCTGGCCGGCGTGCGCGCCGGGGCGCGTCAGATCGAGTGCACCATTAACGGGATCGGCGAGCGGGCCGGCAACTGCGCGCTGGAAGAAGTGGTCATGGCGATGAAGGTGCGGCATGACCTGCTGCCCTACGAGACCGGCATCGTCACTGAGCAGCTTTACCCGGCCAGTCGGCTGCTTGCCTCCCTCATCAGTTTCGGCCCGCAGCCCAACAAGGCGATCGTGGGCGACAACGCTTTCGCGCATGAGGCCGGCATTCACCAGGACGGCTTCCTCAAGGAGCGAACCACCTACGAGATCATGGACCCGCGGACGGTGGGCGTGCCCGAATCCAAGCTCATCCTGGGCAAGCACAGCGGGCGTCACGCGCTTTCCAAACGCTGCCAGGACCTCGGCTACAACCTCACCCGTGAGCAGCTCGAAGAAGTCTACCAGCGCTTCATCGCCTTTGCGGACCGCAAGAAGGGCGTGCGCAACGAGGAGATCGTGGCCATCATCGAACAGGTGCTGGAGCGTCCGCTGCTGGCTGCCGATTGAAAAGGCCGCGGCATTTCTGTCACGCTGGTTTCGATGCAGCTCAGGGTGCTTGTCCTTGCCGGCGACGGTATCGGTCCGGAAGTAACGCGCGAAGCGGTTCGTGTCCTCCAGCGGGTGGCGGAGCGTTTCCGCCATGAATTGGTGTTGCAGGAAGGTCTGATCGGCGGCGAGGCGATCCGGCGTACGGGTTCGCCTCTGCCCGAAGCCACGCTGCAAGCAGCGCTGACCGCGGACGCCACCTTGCTCGGCGCCGTGGGTTTGCCCGAGTTCGACAACGCCCCTCCCGACCAGCGGCCCGAAAAGGGCTTGCTCGGCATCCGCAAGGCCCTGGGAGTGTTCGCGAACCTGCGCCCGGTGCGCGCCTATCCGCGACTGCTGGATGCCTCACCTTTGAAGAATGACCGGGTCCAGGGCACCGACCTGGTGATCGTGCGCGAGTTGACCGGCGGACTGTACTACGGCACGCCGCGCGGCATCTTCGGCTCGGGACCCGAGGAGCGCGCCGTGAATTCGATGGTCTACACGCGCGCGGAAATCGAGCGCATCGCTCACGTGGCATTCCGGCTGGCGCGCAACCGGCGTCGCAAACTGGCCAGCGTGGACAAGTCCAACGTGCTGGAAGTCTCTCAGCTCTGGCGTCGCGTGGTCAGCGAAGTGGCCACACAGTATCCCGACGTGGAACTCGAGCACATCCTGGTGGACAACTGCGCCATGCAGTTGGTCCTGAACCCGCGGCGTTTCGACGTGGTGCTGACCGAGAACATGTTCGGCGACATTCTCTCGGACGAGGCCGCGGTGCTGGCCGGCTCGATCGGCATGCTGCCTTCCGCCTCCCTCGGGGGGCAGCGACCGTCCGGCGCGTGGGTGGGACTCTACGAACCTGTGCACGGTTCGGCGCCGGATATCGCGGGACAGAACCGCGCTAACCCGCTGGGCGCGGTCGGCTCGGTGGCGGCGATGCTGGAGTACAGCTTCGGACTCAAGGAGGAAGCGGCCGCGGTCAATCGCGCCATCGAAACAGTGCTGGAGAAAGGCGTGGTGACGGCGGATTTGCGTCCGGCAGGCAAGCCTGCTACGACAAGCGAGGTCGGGGACGCACTGATCGCAGAGATTTGAGAAGCGGTAAAGCAATGCCTCGCACAATCATCGAAAAGATCTGGGACGCGCACGTGGTCAAAGAGGTTCCCGGCGCTCCCACGCTGCTTTACATTGACTTGCACCTGGTGCACGAAGTCACTTCTCCGCAGGCGTTCGAAGGGTTGCGGCGGCGCGGCCTGCGTGTGCGCCGCCCCGATCGTACGCTGGCCACGGCGGACCACAACGTACCCACGGTGGAGCCGCGGGTACCCATCCCCGATCCGGTCTCCGCGCAGCAGGTCCGCCAGCTCGAGGCCAACTGCCGCGAGTTCGGCGTGCCTTGCTACAGCCTGGACAGCGAACGGCAGGGCATCGTGCACGTCATCGGTCCGGAACTGGGGCTGACGCAACCGGGCATGACGATTGTCTGCGGGGACAGCCACACGGCCACGCACGGGGCGCTGGGCGCGCTGGCCTTTGGCATCGGCACCAGCGAGGTCGAGACAGTGCTGGCCACGCAGTGCCTGCTCCAGCGCAAGCCCATGACGTACGAAGTGCGGGTGGAGGGCCGGCTGCGGCCGGGAGTGAGCGCCAAGGACATCATCCTCGCGCTCATCGCCAAAATCGGGACCGGCGGCGGCACCGGTTGCGTGTTCGAATACACCGGCAGCGCGATCCGGTCGCTTTCCATGGAGGAACGGCTCACGGTTTGCAACATGTCCATCGAGGCCGGCGCGCGGGCGGGGTTGGTGGCGCCGGACGATGTGACGTTCCAGTATCTTGCGGGCCGTCCCTTTGCTCCCAAAGGCGCTGCCTGGGAAGCGGCGGTAGAGCGGTGGCGCCAGTTGCCGAGCGATGAAGGCGCCCGTTACGACCGCTCGGTCACGCTGGACGCCGACGCGCTGGAACCTATGATCACGTTCGGCACCAGCCCGGGGATGGGGATTCCGATCACTGCGCCGGTGCCCAAGCCGTCCGAAGCGCCCGACGCCAGGTCGCGGACCGCTCTGGAGAAAGCGCTGGCCTACATGGCGCTGGAACCCGGCAAGCCCTTGCTGGGCCACCTTGTGGACGTAGTCTTCGTGGGGAGCTGCACGAACGGAAGACTGACGGACCTGCGCGCGGCGGCGCAGATCCTGAAGGGCCGGAAGGTTCATCCGCGTGTGCGGATGCTGGTCGTGCCCGGCTCCATGCAGGTCAAGCGAGAGGCCGAAGCCGAGGGTCTCCATGAAATCTTCCGGGCGGCCGGGGCAGAGTGGCGGTTGCCGGGGTGCTCGATGTGCATCGCCATGAACGGCGACCAGCTCGAACCCGGCCAGTACTGCGTTTCCACTTCCAACCGCAACTTCGAGGGCCGCCAGGGCAAAGGCGGCCGCACCTTTCTGGCCAGCCCGCTGACGGCAGCCGCCAGCGCCGTCGCGGGCGCGATCGCCGATCCCAGGATGTACCTATGAAGCCGTTCACGAAAATTCGCAGTCGCATCGTCGCCCTCCCGGTGGACAACATTGACACGGACCAGATCATTCCTGCCCGCTTCCTGAAAACGATTTCCAAGGAAGGGCTGGGCGCGCAACTGTTCTACGACTGGCGGTACGACGCCGAAGGCCGCCCGCGGCCCGACTTCGTTCTCAATCAGCCGCAGGCGCAAGGCGCGCAAATCCTGGTCGCGGGCGACAACTTCGGTTGCGGGAGTTCGCGCGAGCACGCACCGTGGGCGCTTCTCGAGTTCGGCTTCCGCGCCGTCATCTCGACATCCTTCGCCGATATTTTCCGCCAGAACGCGCTCAAGAACGGGCTGCTGCCGATCGTGGTCCCGTGCGAGATCCACGCCGAGCTGCTCCGTCTGGCCGAAGAACATCCCGAGGCCGAATACGAGGTAGACCTGGCCAGCCAGACGCTGGTTTTGCCGGACGGCAGGCGCGTGGAGTTTCCGGTGGATCCGTTCGCCAAGCAGTGCATGCTCAAGGGAGTGGACGAGCTGGGCTGGATCCTGTTGCAAGAGGCCGATATCCGGGCCTTCGAGCAGGCCCACCCGGTCGCCGTGAACACGCTCGGGGTCTGAGAAAGCCGGAAGCGGCCCTCACGCCGGCTTTGCGTTTTGCCCCCATTCTTGCTAGCTTGGAAAACAACGGCATGAGGCGGCTGCAACCTGTCATCTGGAGCAAGGGAACTTTTCTTACCCCCCAGCACTTGCAGTCGCAGGATCTGTTCTTCGAGCAGACGCTCCAGTTTCGCATCGAGGCCCTGAACTTTCGCCCTTGGGGCTTCCGGCGCTTTGCCGTCAACCAGGAAGCGCTGCAATCCGGCCTGCTGGTGATCTCGCGCGCCGAGGGCATTCTGCCCGACGGTCTGCTGTTCGACATTCCCGATTCCGACCCGGCGCCGGCGCCCAAGCCGCTGGCACAGTACTTCGAGGAAGAAACCGAATCGGTGGATTTTTACCTCGCCATTCCGCACTACCGCGAGCGCGGCCTGAACATTGCGCCCGACGCAGAGTCGGCCGATGCGCGATACGTCGCGGAAGTCGCGGTGGTCCGTGACGAGAACTGGGATCGCACCGAGCGCCCGATCCAGATCGCCCGAAAAAATTTCCGCGTGCTGGCGGAATCCGAAACCCGTCAGGGCGCCAGCTTCCTGCGCATGGCCCGCGTGAGGCGGACGCCGGCCGGGGTCTTCGAGCTCGATCCGCACTTCGTGCCGCCTCTGCTGGACATCGCGGCCAGCGACTACTTGATGTCCATTTTGCGCCGGCTCATCGAGATCCTGGCGGCGCGGAGCAGCATGCTGGCGGGCACGCGAAGGCAGAAGAACCAGACGCTGGCTGACTTCACTTCCGCGGACATCGCCAACTTCTGGCTCCTCTACACGATCAATTCCCACTTCCCCCTGCTGAGGCACCTGTTCGAGACGCGCCGAGGTCACCCCGAGAAGCTCTTCGACATCATGACCTCGCTGGCTGGATCGCTGACGACCTTTTCTCTGAAGATCCAGCCTCGCGATTTACCGCTGTACGATCACGAGGATCTGGGCCGGTGCTTCGCCGACCTGGACGAGAAACTGCGTTACTTGTTGGAGACGGTTGTACCGGCCAACTTCGTATCGCTGCCCCTGAAACTGGTCGAGCCTTCCATTTACGCCACAGCGCTAGCCGAGGAGAAGTATCTGGTCAACACCCGAATGTATCTAGCCATTCAGGCCGAAATGAACGAGGCCGACCTGATCACCAAGGCGCCTCTGCTCATCAAAGTCTGCTCGGCGACTCACATTGAGCATCTGGTGCGGCAGGCCTTGCCCGGCGTCAAGCTGATCCACACTCCGCAACCACCGAGCTCGATTCCCATCAAGCTGAATTATCAATACTTTGCGCTGAACCAATCGGGCGGGGCCTGGGAAGCGATCTGCCGCGCGCGCAACTTCGCCGCCTACGTGCCTGCCGACTTCCCCAATCCGCAACTCGAGCTCATCATCCTGCTGCCCCAGGCTTCCTGAACCGCGGATTCCTTAGCGCCTCACGAGGAAATACACGACGAGCAAGATCACGATGACCAGGATGGACCCTGCGATGATCCAGAGGGGAAAGTTCGCCGGTTTTGCTGCGGGCGCAGGGATCGGCTGTGGAGCAGCCTGAGCAGGAGCGGGCTGAGGCGGTTCGAACGGCGCCGTGGAGGTAATTCGCGTGAACTCCCCCGGCCCGGTTGAGGCTTCCGCCGGGGGCGGGGAAGGAGGCGCTTGGGCCGCCGAAAAGAGCTGGGTAGCGCCGCCGGGTGCCGAGCCCACGGGCGGTGCTGGCGCAGCGGGCGCGGGTCCGGGAGCACCAAAGAGGCGGGTGAATTCGCCTGCCGAAGAGCCACCGGGACCGCCGCTCAGGTCAGGCGCGGTCGGAGCCGGCGTCACGGGCAGCCCCCACGGTGGACTTGGGGCAACTGTGGGAAACGGTGGGCTGGCCGGCGGAACGCCGAGCGGCGGCTGGGTCTCCATAGGCTGCGGCGCCAACGGGGATTGGAACATCCGCGTGAACTCCCCCGGCTCGGGCGGAGGGGGCAAGGGAGGACCAGGAGAAGTCGCGTCTGGCGCCGCGGGAGTTGCAGGCATACCCTGCTGGAACATTCGCGTGAATTCCCCGGGCTCGCGAATGGGTTGGGCTTGCTCCGGCACGGGAAACACCGGTGCGCCGGAAGGCGGTGGAGGAGGCGGCTGAGCAACCGGGCTCTGGAACATCCTCGTGAACTCCCCGGGTTCCGGGACAGGAGGTGGAGGGAGTCCTTGGGAAGAGGGGGTGGGGGGCGGGGCGGGCGCTGGCGGCTGCGACCAGCCCGCCTGAAACATTCGCGTGAACTCGCCCGGTTCGGGTGAAGCCGCCGGCGGTGGTGGCGGAGGAGGTGGCTGGAGCGGCTCGGGCTTGGGTGTTTCGTCGGGAGCTGGCCCTGCGGGCTGGATGCTCACGTCTCGTGGTCCAGCAATCCCGGACATGACCACTTGGAACAGCTGCGTGAACTCGCCGGGATCTCGCTTGGGTGCGGACGGGGGAGTCTTGGGAGCGGGCGGGGGCGGAGGCGCGGCTGGCCTCGGCGCGCTCGCGTAAGCCAACTCTGCCTCGAGCCAGTTGCGCAGCGTGGTGAAGCCCGGGATGATCTCGGTGACCACGTACGGGTTCCCTTCGTGCTCACCGAGATCCAGGATCTGAAGGCGGCCCGGCGATGCAGGGATGAGGCGTGTTCGCAGGACCATCTCGAGCAGGCTGATGCGGTCCGGCCTGGGCAGGAGCAGGTGGACCATCACCATGCGGACCGTGGCCCGCTCGCGCGCCAGGTACGTGCGCGTCTCGTTTTCGGCAATCAGGTCAAGAAGCTCGTATTTTTCCGAGAGGGTCATGGGAAGGCCGAGGGCCTGCCCTTATGATGGCACCTTCGCGCCTCGGGATCAACCAAACCGTGAGCGCAAGGGATGGGCGCAGACGCTCCGGGGGCTACCGTTGCGTAAGGTCGCCGATCATGGGCGCCGTGGGCTGGGCGGTTGGTTGTGGGCGCTGGCCGGGCGTCCGCTTCCGATCACGATACCAGGCGACGGGATCGTCCGCGATGCGAACGATGCGCGCGATGCGCTCCACACCCTCGGCAATCTGCTCCAGGTGTTCGGGCATGGCGGGTGCCGGGTTGGCTTGTCGAAAGTCGCCGAGGTGAGCACGGATGGCGTTGGCCGCGTTTGTAGACTCGTACGCCAGCGCGTGAATCGCCTCGCGAAGCGCAGCCAGCTCCTCACGATGAGACCGGGCGCGGGCCTTCCAGTGATTCCAGCGCCAGACAGCCACGAGCAGGAGCAGCAGCAGCGCGGTCGTCGGCCACGAAAGCCCCGTCATCATTGCACCCTCTCTGCGGCTCGGGCAGCTACTCCCACGCGCCCGTCGGCGCCGGCTGCGGCTGCCACGTTGTTGAGAATCACGAAGGCCTCGGGCGTGGTCTGGCAAATCTCGTTCCAGAGGTGGTAGTTGAAGGAGCAGCCTGGATCGCCGGCAGTTACGTCACCGGTGTAGGCCAGTGCGCGAGCGCGGCACCCGCCGCAGTAAGCACGGTAGTCGCAGACGCCACAGTGGTCCCCACGATCCTCACGGTCGGAGAGAACTGCGAACAGGCGGTTGTTCCAGATTTCCGCCAGCGTGGCCTCGCGGATGTTACCGACCTTCTCCGAAGACATGTAAACGCAGGGCGTAATCGTGCCGTTCGGTTGCACCGAGCAATAGCAGCGGCCCGCGCCGCAACCGCCGATATACCGGGAGAGGACCATGGTCTTGCGCCCCTCGCCGCGCCCAGCGTGTCCGGTGGCGAAGATACCGTCCTGAGGGGCGTAAATGACGCAAGAACGCCCGAACTGGGGGGCAGTGGAAATCACGTTGATATAGCCTTGCTGCAAATGATAAGTAAGTCGGCGCAAAAGTATCTCGCGCTGGCCGGGAGTAAGATCGGCGTCAATAATTTCGCGGCCGCGGCCCACCGGAATGAAGTTGAAATGGGAGAAAGTCTGACAGCCGAGGTCAATAGCGAACTTCACCATGTCGTCCACCAGATGAGCGGTGTGGCGCGTGAAGCAGGTCGCCAGGCCGGTGCGGATGCCCGCCGCAACGGAGTTCTTGATTCCCTGGACAGCGCGCTGCCAGGCGCCCTTCTGGCCGCGGAAGGCGTCGTGCTGCTCCGGATCGAGGCTGTCAATGGAAACTTCGATGTATTTGACGCCAACTTCCTTAAGGCGGGCCGCGGTCTCGGGCTTGAGGAGCGTTCCGTTGGTGGCCAGCGTGAGATGGATGCCGCGGCGGTTGGCGTGTTCGAGCACGGGAAACAGGTCGCGATGCACCAGGGGTTCGCCGCCGGCAATGGCAAGGAAGGGCACGAAGTTATCGGCGAGCTGATCCACCAGGTAAATCTTTTCCTCGAGAGTGAGTTCGTCCGGATCGGGCTTGTGGCGGGCGTTTTGATAACAGTGCTCGCAACTGAGGTTACAGGCCTGGGTGAAGTTCCAGACCACGAAGAGAGGCGCCGCGAAACGCTGCGGCACGGTGAGACCGTAGCGCGCGATGCTTCGCGCGGTCAGGGCCAGGGCGCGAACGGTGGGCCTGTGATGGAAAAGCTTGAACTTCATGTACTCTTTGTCCAGGCCCGCGCGCTTGATCCAGAAAGTATCAATCAGCCAGGTGGCCAGGCGCCAGTCGCGGTCATAGTTCTCGCACAGGCGCTCGAAGAAGCACTTCCCATCATCGCCTGGAACTGTGATCCACCCCAACACCTTGCGCGTCAAGGGGTGGCTGAGCACGTCTTCCAGCACGTGGCGGGGTCCGGGTGGGCGAACCGTGAGTTTGGGGACTTGGGGACGTTGATAAGTCTTAATTCTGCGCGAAGAGTTGTCTACGTACATGGCTCTGCGCCAATCTCAGGATAATCGAGCCTCATACTGACAGACAAGTCGGTTCCGCTCAATGGCGAAAAGGGAAGGTTCAGCAGGCAGAGGACGCGGGAGAATGGAAAACGGTTGCCCAAAAAGAGAAATGCCCACCTCTTGAACAAGGCAGGCATTCTCGGCCCCCATAGGGGCTCGTTCAATGGGAGAATCGGCTTCGACGGAAACGCAACCGCCAAAACCCGTTTGTGATTTGCATCTTAGTCCAGCTCGGGCTTCAAATCAAGAGCAAATGCAGGGCGTCCGCGGTCGGGGGAAAGCGATTCAAATATCGTGACTTACGGCGGGTCCGTCACGGGAATCACGGGACCGGGGTCGCGCCGCCGAGGCCGGTCTGCAGCGTGCTGTTCCTGTCCAACTCCCACAAAACAGGGAGCTAATCGAACGGCGGGATCAGTGGCGATCCTCCAGGTGGAGCATAATCATTGGCTCGCCTGCCGAGCGCCGCACCCGCCACCCAGCCACGGCCAGGCCACCTATCGCACAGAAAAGCAAAAGGATCCCGATCAGGATGAAAATGTTGAGAATCAGGTCCCACCAAAGATCCTTGCGGGTGGGAACGTACTGACTGAGGCTCACGGAGACCTCGTATCTTATTGCTGCCAAAAGTCTTTCCGCAGCATCGGGATCGGGGGGCGAGAACACCACGGCCACCAGCGGCCCCGCCCGCTTCACCATGGTGCCCGCAAGGCCTCGGAAGGCCTCCGCACGATCCCGGGCCAACTGCGGGGTGGGATAAGAGAAAATGGCGAGCCTCATTTCCCCCTTCGGGCTGCGGTAGCGCCCGAATTGCCCTTCTGCCCCCAAGTGGAAGGCGGCCACCGACGGGGGAACCCCTGGCACGAATTTCGCCAACGATTCGGGCCCCAGAATGTATCGCTCGGAGTTGGCGATCAGGTCGCGCGTGGGCAGGTACCCGGGAAGCGTCGGGACAGCGGATTGATCCAAGCGGGGCAGGCGGTCAAAAAGGGCTTCCAGCTCAGGAAGTTGCGGCTTGTAGCCGCGGAAGTCGAACAGGTAGTTCCCGTAGGCCAGCATGGCTCCGTCCGCAGTCTCCACGGCCAGCGAGCCGAGCTTCGAAGGCTGGGCTTTCGCCGGTCGGAGCCACTGGAACGCCGCCAAAGCGCCAGTGGGATCTCTGAGCCGATAGGCGCGGGCGCGGAACGCGGCCGCCGCGGATTTGTAGTCGGCCTCTTCCGCCTGCTGGAAACCGTACTCGTCCCAGATCGCTTGGTCGCTCAGGGCAACCGGTCGCGAGGCCACTTTCTCGAATGTCCCGAACTGGTCCGGCCACAACGCGGATTGTGCCCAGGCCAGCCAGCTCGAAACGCCGATCAGGCCCAACAGCCCCTTTGTCAAGCTCCGCAGCATTTCTTGTACTTCTTCCCGCTACCGCACGGGCAAGGATCGTTGCGTCCCACTTTACGTCCTTTGACCACGGTTTTGGCCGTGGACGTACCGCCGCTGCCGTACTGCAACTCGGCTAGCTCGCGCTCCTTCTTGCGCTGGATGTTTCGCGTGAAATCCTCGATTGTGGTCTGGGAAGCACGCCGCTGGGCGGGCGCCACAGCCACCGGTTCGGGTTCCGGAACTTCTTCTGCCTCTTCCTCTTCCTCGCTCGGGAAGGGCAACTGCGCGCGCATGTCGGTGGCCGGTTGCAGGAAGAACAGGTACCGGATCGTTTCGTCTTCGATCCGGTCCCACATCTCCTGGAACAGCAGGAAGGATTCCTTCTTGTACTCGACCAGGGGATCCTTCTGGCCGTAGCCGCGCAGGCCGATGCCCTCGCGCAGATGGTCCATGGAGAGCAGATGGTCTTTCCACTGGTTGTCAATGACGTGGAGCATGATCAGGCGCTCGGTCTGGCGCATGACTTCAGGCCCGATCAGTCGCTCCTTCTCTTCGTATTTGGCGACCATCTGTTGATAGAGGGTTTCCTCGAGCTGCTCGCGCCTGAGGCCTTGCAGTTCGGCCGGGTTGATGCGCACGCCAAACTGGCTGTTGATATCGGTCTGCAGGCCCTCCCAGTCCCAGGTGGAGGGATGGGTTTTCTCAGGGCAGCGGCGATCCACGAAGGAGGCAATGATGCCCCGGATCATCTCGAGGATGCGCTCGCGCTGGTCCTGACCCTCCAGCAGCTGCCGCCGCCAGCCGTAGATGGCGATGCGCTGCTTGTTCATCACATCGTCGTACTCGAGCAGGTGCTTGCGGGCGGCGAAGTTCTGCGCCTCGACCGCCTTTTGCGCAGCGGCGATACGACGCGTGATGAGCTTGGACTCGATGGGAACATCCTCCTCCATGCCCAGCTTGAGCATGAGGTTCTGGATACGCTCGCCACCGAAAATGCGCAGCAGGTCGTCCTCGAGGGACAGGTAGAAGCGCGAGCTGCCGGGATCGCCCTGCCGCCCGGCGCGCCCGCGGAGCTGGTTGTCAATCCGGCGCGCCTCGTGCCGCTCGGTCCCGATGATGTGGAGGCCGCCCAGAGCCACGACCTCGTCGTGCTCGCGGTCGCACTGGGCCTTGTACTTGGCGAAGATTTCGTCCCACTTGGGCCGGGGCACGCGATAGAACTGCCCCTGGTGCTGGAAGTAGTAATACTGCTTGTCGCTGACGTAGGCTTCCTGGCCCTTGGGCAGGGGCTCGGCGATGCGCTCCTTCAGGCAGGCCTCCTTGGTCATGAACTCGGGGTTGCCGCCCAGAAGGATGTCCGTGCCGCGCCCGGCCATGTTCGTGGAGACGGTCACGGCGCCCTTGCGACCGGCCTGGGCCACGATGTAGGCCTCGCGCTCGTGGTTCTTGGCGTTGAGCACCTCGTGCTTGATGCCCGCCCGCTTGAGCATGGCTGAGAGCTTCTCGGATTTCTCCACCGAGATCGTGCCCACGAGCACAGGCTGGCCCCGTTCGTGACAGGCCTTGATTTCGCGCACCACCGCCCGGAACTTTTCTTCCTCGGTGCGATAGACGACGTCGGGATATTCGATGCGCCGCAGCGGGCGGTTGGTGGGGATGACCACCACTTCCAGCTTGTAGATCTTCTCGAACTCGGCGGCTTCCGTCTCGGCCGTGCCCGTCATGCCGGCCAGCTTCTTGTACATGCGGAAGTAGTTCTGGAAGGTGATGGTGGCCAGCGTCTGGTTTTCGCGTTCGATCTTGACGCCTTCTTTGGCTTCGATCGCCTGGTGCAGGCCATCGCTCCAGCGCCGCCCGGGCATGAGCCGGCCGGTGAACTCGTCCACGATGATGACCTGGCCGTCCTTGACCACGTAGTCCTTGTCGCGATGGAAGAGCACGTGGGCGCGCAGCGCCTGCTGGACGTGGTGGTTGATCTCGATGTTGGCCGGATCGTACAGATTGCTGATGCCCAGCAGTTTCTCGACTTTGGCCACGCCTTCTTCGGTCAGGGCCACCGTGCGATGCTTCTCGTCCACCGTGTAATCCCCGGTGGTGTAGATTTCGCCCGGCTCCTTGCCCCGGATGACCTCGCCGCGCACCAGCTTGGGGATGATGCGGTTGATCTTGTAATACTTGTCGGTGGATTCCTCGCTGGGGCCGGAGATGATGAGGGGAGTGCGCGCCTCGTCAATCAGGATGGAGTCTACCTCGTCCACGATGGCGTAGTTGTGGCCGCGCTGGACGCAGTCCTCCAGCCGGAATTTCATGTTGTCGCGCAGGTAATCGAACCCGAACTCGTTGTTCGTCCCGTAGGTGATATCGCAGGCGTAAGCGCGGCGACGCTCGTCGTCGTCCAGGTCATGAACAATGACGCCCACCGACAGGCCGAGGAAGCGGTAGATCTGGCCCATCCACTCGGCGTCGCGCTTGGCCAGATAGTCGTTGACCGTGACGATGTGGACGCCCTTGCCTTCCAGCGCGTTCAGATAGGCAGGCAGCGTAGCCACCAGGGTCTTGCCCTCGCCGGTCTTCATTTCGGCGATCTTGCCCTGATGCAACACGATGCCGCCGATCAACTGCACGTCGAAGTGGCGCATGTTGAGGACGCGTCGCGCCACCTCGCGTACCACGGCGAAGGCTTCGATGAGCAGATCATCCAGGGTGGCCCCCTGCGCCAGCCGCTGCTTGAACTCCGCCGTCTTGGCGGCCAGCTCCTGGTCGGAGAGCCGCTGCATGGCGGGCTCCAGCTCGTTGATGGCCACCACGAGCGGGCGGAGGCGCTTCAGCTCGCGCTCGTTCTTGGTGCCGAAGATTTTGGCCAGGATGGCGTCGAACATAAGAGGGGGCTTGCTTTCATTCTACCGCCGCCGGCTCAGGGCGTTCGCGGACACAAAAAGAGGTCCGGAGCGACGAAGCCGTCGGCCTCCGGACCCGGAAGGAATGCGGAGCTAGTCGAACACCAGCTTCATTTTGCTGCCGCCGAGAGAAATCGCCTGGATGCGATTGCCGCCGCTTTCCTTGCGGAACTCAATGGCTGTGGCGTCGAATTTGCGGTTGGCGTTTTCGATCTTGACCTGCGTCTCCACGACCGGTTTGCGCGTCCGATCGAGGAAGATCGCCTTGTCGCCCTCGATCTTCAGGGAGTAGCTGCCGGGTTTCAGTTCAGTGCCGGCAACCTTGGACGGTTCCGACAGGGTGATGGTGTAGGTCTTCGCCAGCAACAGGCTAGCGCATACCAACAGGATGGCGATCAGATACTTGGCACGCATCGGACCTCACCTCCTGATGGGAATTGCTGACCTGGAGCGTCGGGACACGGGGAACGCCGCGTGCCGGACCGGCGGTCCCTGCGTCCCCGCTCACTAAGTATAACGACGCGCCGCCGGATTGCGTTTCCCCCGAATTGGAGCACGGAGGTCGGCTAACCGCCCGTACAATAAAGGTATGCGAATCCTGCTGTTCAGCGGCAAGGGGGGCGTGGGGAAAACCAGCCTGGCGGCGGCCACCGGGGTGCGCCTGGCCGAGCTGGGCTACCGCACTCTCGTCATGAGCGTGGATCCCGCCCATAGTCTGGGGGACTCTTTCGATCTGGGCGGTGATCTCTTTCATGGCCAGACGGCCGATCCTTACCCGGTCGCCGAGCGCCTCTCGATCCAGGAGGTCAACATCCAGAAAGAGATCAAACGCCACTGGAAGGAGATCTCCTCCTACATCGTCTCGGTGCTGCGCACCACCGGCGTCAGCGATGTGGAAGCCGAGGAGCTGGCCATCCTGCCCGGCATGGAAGAACTGAGCGCCATGATGTACATCAATCAGTACCGGCGACAGAATCGCTACGACGTGGTGGTGCTGGACGCCGCACCGACCGCCGAATCCATGCGCTTCGTGGCCATGCCCACCACGCTGGACTGGTACATGAAGCACATCTTTCCTTTCCAGCGGAGCCTGCTCAAGGCGGTGCGGCCGATCGCCAACCGCGTGGCCCCCTTCGAAATGCCGTCGGATAGCTATTTCGCGAACATCCAGGCGCTCTTCGAGAAGCTGGAGGGAGTGGACGAGCTGCTGGAGAATCCGGAGATTACCAGCGTGCGCCTGGTGACGAATCCCGAGCGCATGGTGCTGCGCGAAACGCAGCGCGCCTTCGTGTACTTCTCGCTGCACGGCCTGACGGTGGACATGGTGATCGTCAACCGCGTGTTGCCGGAGGCCGCGGGGGACGGCTGGTTCGCCGAGTGGCGGCAATGGCAGGCCGCCATCCTGCGCGAGATCGAAGACTATTTCGCGCCGGTGCCTGTGCGCCAGGTCCCGCTCTTCCGCCACGAAGTTCTGGGGCTGGACAGACTCCGGGAGCTGGCGCGCGCGTTGTACGCCGAGGGCGAGGATCCGGCGACGGTGTGGCGTCGGGAACGTCCCTACAGCTTCTACAAGCGGGACGGGGTTCACGAGGTCCGGGTTCTTCTGCCTTTCGCGACCAAGGGCGAAGTCGGGGTATTCAAGAAAGGGGATGAACTGGTGATCGAAGTGGGCACGCTGCGGCGCCACATCGGGCTGCCGACATCCATGGCGGCCCTGACGCCGGCGCGCGCCCGACTGGAGAACGGCGTTCTTACCGTGGAACTGAGAGAGGAGGTGCAGGCATGAACGAAGCCCCCGCAACGGAGGCCCGCCCTGCTGCGGGCCCGCACACCTGCCTTTGCTGCGAGGTCCAGCGGCTGGTGGAGCAGATGTTCCGGCTCCCCGAGCCGACGCGGCAGCATCTGCGCAATTCGCGCATCGAGTTCCTGAAAGCCATCCGTTCCCTGATTGACGAACGCATCGCGCAATTGTCGCGCACCGAGACCAAGGGCACGAAAGTCGCGGTGGAATAGGGTTGACGGGCGTCAGTCCCAGCGGAGGGAGCGGCCTGGTGAAAGGAGAGAGTCATCTTTTCACGGCGCCGGTGTGAACACATACCGGCGAGCCCCCGCGGCAGGTTCGAACTCGAGCCACCCGGGACGCAATGTACGCGTGGCAACCGGGCCGATGAGCTTGTCCTCGGCATCGTAGGCGAGGAGCCGACCCGCGGGCGCTTCGAAAGCGATCTGCTGGTTGCCATAGATGTCAATCAGCTCGATGACGCCTCCCTCCCGGTCCCGGCGCACGACGCTCCCCGTGGCGCCAAGCCGCCCGTATTCGGTCCACTGACCACGCCCGTCCAGGAACTCGTACTCAGACGCACGGACGTAGTCCACGCGGCGTCCTTCGATCTCAGCGGAGAACTCGAGCAGACCGACGGCGGTATTCCACGCCAGCCATCCCGACGGCGGCAACCGGAAGTCGCGGCCCGCGCTGTCGCGGACCGTCCACGTTCCCTGGGAAGCGCGATTCACCCAGACGTGTGTACCGTTTTCGTATTCGACATGGATCCGCGAGCCGGCGATCGCCCCTGTGGAGTGAGCGTGGCTGGGGTCGAGCATGCGCCCGTCTGGTCCCGCATACTCGATCCGGCGCGGACGGACGAAAGCGTACTGCTGCTGGAGCTGCTGGAGCATGTAATAGGACCGGGTCATCACCTCTACTCCGAAAGGATCGTCGAGGCCCCAGTCCGTCACCAGCCAGCCCAGGTTGCCATAGGCGATGGTCGTCGCCAGAAACAAGTCCACATAGTCGCGCCGCCTGGGCGATTCCTTCCACTTGGGATCCAGACGGTCGAGATAGTAATGCGTGTATCCCATCCCGTAGCTAGCCTCGAGCGGATGGATCTTGTAAAGCTTAAAAGCGGGATCGGGCGGGTGGGTTAGCAGGTTGACGTTGGTATAAACCCAGCCGTAACTGCCCGACTCCAGCCCGGCGTACATCCATTGGTAAGTGGCTTCCGATTGCGTGGGTCCGTAGATGCGCTGGTCGTTGAGCAGGAGCTGACCGTAGGCATAGAACGTGGCGGCGAACGTGCCGGCGCCGGGCACGCGCGCATCGTAATCGCAGTAACGCCACGGCGCTACCGCAGTGTGCACGTCGGTGTAGGACATGCGCACGCCGAACTTCTGCTTGATGCGCGGCGCGTAATATTCATCCATTTCCACCGCCTTGGCCGGCTTCAAGGCGTAATTGCGTGGCCAGGCGCGCCGCCATTCACCTTCGGGGGTCCGCTGGACGAAATCCGGATTCCAGTTGGTGTTGGTGGGCGAAAAGTCGGTGTAGTTGGTGTAGACGCCCTGGAGCCAACCCAGCTCGTTCTGCGCACGAATGTACCAGGCCAGCATGGCGTCACCGCCTTTCTGCGGGGCAGCGCGCAGGCGCATGGTGAAGCTGTCGCCCTCGTCGCGCCAGGTCACTTCATGGCTGTGTTGCATGATCTTGTCCAGGCCGTAAGAGCGTATGCGGCGCGAGCGCTCGTGGTCTTGGCGGAACGATCGCGGCTCGGTGACGGTCCAGACGACCTGTTTGCCCTCTTGTTGTCGCAGGGAGGGCGGATTGGGGATCGTGGGCAGCGTTTCTTCGTACCGCGGCGATACGGTGATGAAGATGCGCTCGTAGAGGTTGTTGCGCAGCCCGTCGGTTTTCGGGATGTAACGCATGCCGCCGTTGATCTCGGCGCTGTCGGCGGTCACCTTGGGTTCCGCAGCGAAGTAGGGTTCGGATGCATTGGAGCGGTACCAGTCGAACCAGACGGAAATGAAAATCGGTTTGTCGGGCGAACCAGCCATGGCGACGCGCGGATTCGAGCTTCCGTAAGTCAGATAAGGGATCGTGATGAGGCGCGGGTTGCTCAGGCCGCTGACGCGCCCGAAGGACAGCTCAGTGGCCTCGCCGCCGTCGCACCAAACGTCGAGTACGAGCGACTTTTGCCAGAGCTGGAGATTGTACTCGACCAGACGCGAGCCGCAACGGAACCGCGCCTCTACGACTTCCCCGCTCAAAGCCGCCCACAACAGTTCACACGAAGGCGCAGCTTTTTCCGGGGCGTCAGCAAAGCGAACGCCGCCGCCGTCCATCGGTTTGAGCGGGGCGCCGCCGTTTACGCTGGCGGTGATTTCACCCAAGTTCGCCGTACCAGGGGCGTACTGGTACACCACCCGCGCGTCGCGGCCTTCGTAAACGAATTCAAACGTCCGCGGACCGAGTTGCCGCACCCGCGTCCGGAACTCGCGTTCGAAGTTCTCCGGCAGGATGGTCTCTTCGCGCGTGGGGAACGGAAGCTTGCCGGTCCCGGTGTTCAGACCCGCGATCTGTCCCCGATAGGGTCGGAGGTTTCTTTGCGGTTGTGGCTTGAATTCGAGCGGCCCGAGTTGTTCGGTGTAAAAGGCGAGCGAGTCGCAATAGAAATAGCGCGGCTCGGTGTGGCGGATTTTCGAAATTTCCAGGCCGGCAAAACTGGCGGGCCATACGATCTGCTCCAGGGTTTCCTTGGGCACGCGGCGGTGGATCAGCCACCACTGCTTCCAGTTGATATCGGTGAGCTGGATCGTGAACTCGCGGCCACGGGCGTCGTTGATGATCACGGAGACGACAGCGGGCGGCGTCGTTTCATCGCGCACCCAGGCCCACCGGTTCCCGTATCCCCAAAGCTCGATGGAATCGAATCGCTCGGGGATAGGAACGGGTTTGGGGGGACGTGCGACAATGCGGCTACCGGAGGCCGTGCCCCGGTACCAGAACTTTGCCACATACATACCCCACATCTGTTGTTCGCGGCTGCGGCGCAGCTCGCCCTCGGCGCCGTCGTAAAGCTCGAGGGTCCAGCCCGTCAGGTCTTCGAAGTCCACCAGAGTCTTGGGATGCTCCTGACGCTGGGTCCAGGTCATCTCGTACGGCTGCTGGCCCACTTGCTGCCAGGCTTCAACGTCGTTGATTGCGGGTACGGTCTTTTGCGGCTGGGCGGCCAAAAGAGGTGAGAGCAGCAAGAGCACCAAGGAGCTTCGCATGGCCATCTCCGGTTGCGGCTATATTAGCTGAGTTGGCGTCCGGCAAGAGAGCGCACAGGAGACCGGCATGGTGGTCTGGGTTGGCATCGGGCTATTGTTGGCGACGACAGCCCTCGCCATCTCGCAAGATGAACCGCAGATGATCTGGGAAGGCGAAGTGGACGGCGTGAGCATTGGGACGCCTGGGGCCGGGAACTGCGGCGGCTGTTCAAATCGTACAGGGAGGCCTCGTCGTTGCGGTCGGCGGCGGAAGAGCCCTTCCTGTACACGAACCTGCATCACGGGTGTGGGCCGCGACGTTTTTCGGATCTCCTAATTGTGGACGCAGAGGGCTGCCGTTGTTCGGCGTTCGGTCGACTCGAGCATGGTTGAGGCGTGCGACTTCGCGGCCTCTGGGTGAGGGATCCAAGGCGCTTGGGTTAAGGGGCTTCCCGGGGTCTTCGAGACGCGAGACGGCACCCGAGAGAGCCCCATGGGACCGGAGTCACCGTTTGAGGCGATCCAGCATCTCCCTACCTCGGTAGGGCCTGGCCCGGATTGGCTTGACGGCAGAAGTGTGCTGCGAAGCTCGGGCGAGCGCGGCGGGGGAGGAATGGCATTTCGCGCCTAAAGGGGCTTGATCATTTCACCGATCTGGTGTATGGTGGTGAACGAAACCACGAGGATCCGGCGATGAAGAGCAAAACAACCGCGCTGTCTAAAGCGAAGCCGAGCCGGCCGTCGGTCGTTCGAGCTTCCATCAGCTTCCCGGCTGAAGTCTACGGAACGCTAGCCCAGATCGCCAAACAAAAGAAGGTATCGGTGGCCTGGGTAGTCAGGGACGCAGCCGAGCGGTACCTTGCCGAGAGGTGGCCCCTGTTCCGAAGCGGCGGGGTTGCATAGCAATGCCGACCTTCTATGAGTTCTTCGCGGGTGGCGGGATGGTCCGCGCGGGTCTCGGCCAAGCGTGGAAGTGCCTCTTCGCCAACGACATTGATCCCAAGAAAGCCGCGAGTTACCGGGCGAACTGGGGTGACGACGTCCTAAAGGTGGAGGACGTGCGGAAGCTAACCGCGGCAGATTTGCCCGGTCAGGCAGATTTGGCGTGGGCTTCGTTCCCATGTCAGGACTTATCCTTGGCGGGCAACCATGCCGGCCTGGACGGGGAGCGTTCCGGCACGTTCTGGCCCTTCTGGAACCTCATCGGGGCCCTGGTGCGAGAGGGACGCGCGCCGAAGCAGGTCGTTCTGGAAAATGTCTGCGGGGCGATCACGTCTCATGGGGGCCGGGACTTTGCTGCGATTTGCGGGGCGCTTCTGGAAGGAGGCTATCGCTATGGCGCTCTTGTCATTGACGCGATCCATTTCGTGCCGCAGTCCCGCCCGAGGCTCTTCATAGTGGCCGTCCGGGCTTGTTCCCCGGTGCCGGCAGCCCTAATCGGTGCGGGGCCATCCCCCTTATGGCATCCCCGTAGTCTCGTAAGGGCGTATGGCGGGCTTCCGGACGCGCTGAAGGAGGGATGGGTGTGGTGGGGGCTTCCCATGCCGCCCCGTCGGGAGGTGAGGCTTCGGGATCTGCTCGAGGAGCAGCCGCTCGGCGTAGAGTGGCACACCCCCCAAGAGACGCGTGAGCTGTTGCGAATGATGAGTCCGGTCAACCGGAAAAAGGTCGAGCTCGCCAAGCGCATGGGGCGGCGGATTATCGGCACGGTTTATCGGCGAACGCGAAGCGACGGAAATGGGGGTCGTCTCCAGCGTGCCGAAGTCCGATTTGACGACGTCTCCGGATGCTTGCGGACGCCGGTAGGCGGTTCCAGTCGCCAAATCGTGATCGTGGTGGAGGGCGATCACGTGCGGTCACGATTGCTGTCGCCACGGGAGGCTGCCCGCCTGATGGGTTTGCCCGACACGTACAGACTGCCCAGTCGTTACAACGAAGCATACCATCTCCTAGCGGACGGCGTGGTCGTGCCGGTGGTGCGGTTCCTGGCCCAACAGTTACTAGAGCCGTTGCTCGCCTGCGATACGGAGACAGGGGCCGAACGGGAGGCGGCTTGACTAGTAGCGAGCGGTTACTGCAAAAGCTGGAGGGGTTTGCCCGCGCACACCGATTCCGGCAGAAAGGGCCGCTTGCAGTAGCCTTGGTTGTCACCAAACACGCGCAGGAAAAAGGTCTGCCTCTGGATCCTGCGCAACTCCTAACGAAAAGCGGTGGTCAAGTCCAAGGTTTGGGTAAGGCGACGGTTCAAGCGATCCTTGCGAAATATGGCATTGACCGCGTTCTGGCGGAGGAGGGCGGCCGAACGTCGCGGGGCAGCATCGGGAAAATGCAGCAGTACGTTGCCTTCCTGAACGAGCTAAAAGAACAGGGCGATGTGGATTTGGAGCTGGTGATGCGGTTCTGGATCGAGCGCGTCCAAGAATATTTCGCACAGGGGCCTTTCAAAATCAAACTCGACCCGGCGCTCGGCCTGCAGGCGCTGGTGCGCCATGTTCTGGAGCAAGCGGAGGAGCGCCAGAAGACCGCGGGCGGCGCTGCTTATGCCGGGGCCGTGCTTCAGCATCTCGTCGGTGCGAAGCTCGAGTGCGCGCTTGGCGAAGAGGCGGTCCGACACAATCGGTTTTCCGCGGCCGATGCCTCGACTGGCCGCCCGGGGGATTTCTGCGTGCAAGACGTCGTCTTTCACGTAACGACGTCTCCGGGCGAGGCGTTGATCGCGAAGTGTAAGGAGAATATCGAAGCGGGGTATCGGCCGGTTATTGTTACCTCCGGAAAGGCCGTGTCGACTGCCGCGTTTTATGCCGAGAGGGCCGGCTTGGAGGCGCGCGTTGACGTTTTCGGAATCGAACAGTTCATCGCGCTTAACCTGTACGAGCTGGGCTTGCGGAGACGGGAACAAGCGGGACGCAAGGCCGCTATCGAGGAGTTCGTCAGGAGGTACAACCGGATCGTTGAGGAAGTCGAGGGCGATCGCAGTTTACAGATCACGTTTCACCGATGAGAGAGACCCCGGAGCTTCGAAGTCGCATCATGAGGGCCGTCAAGGGGACGGACACCTCCCCCGAAATGGCCGTGCGGCGCCTAGTTCACGCTATGGGGTATCGCTTTCGCCTGCACCGGCAGGAGCTCCCTGGCAAGCCGGATTTGGTCTTTCCCTGCCTGCGCAAGGTCATCTTCGTTCACGGCTGCTTCTGGCACGGCCACAACTGTCCGCGAGGGGCGAGAATGCCCGTCCATAACAGGGACTACTGGCAGGCCAAAATTGCCCGCAACGTAGCCCGGGACAAGCTAGAGCTGAGGCGACTCCGTGCGCTCGGGTGGAAATGCCTAGTGATATGGGAGTGCGAAATCCGCGATCTCCGGCGCATCCAAGCGGCCATCGTGCATTTCCTTGGCAGGCGGCGATGAAGTCCAGCGACGCCTACCTTTTACGGAAAATGGTGGAGCAACGACAGAAGGAACTTGCTCCCGAACTAAAGCCCGAGGAGTACTTCAACTGGTTTGTTGCGGATCAGGTCCTAAAGATCCACGACCCCTCGACGGATGACATTAAGGCCGGTCTCGTTGACGGTCCGGACGACGGCGGCGTGGACGGATTTTACATTCTGGCTGGCAACGCGTTCATATCGGAAGACCCGGACTTTACAGAGTCCAAACGGTTCCTACCCAACGGACTAACCATCGATGTGATCATCTTCCAGGCCAAGCTGGAGGAGTCCTTCCGTGAAAGACCTTTAGATTTACTACTGAATACTGTTCCACGGCTATTTGATCTCAAGCGGCCGCTCGGGAGGGTTTCGCAACTATACAACGAGCGCCTGCGGGATGCAGCCAAACGCTTTCGGGACACAGTGGACCAGCTAAGTCGACTTTGTCCCCAGATTTCCGTTCGGGTCCATTATGCTACGCTCGGCTCGGGCCCAAACAGAAAGGTCCTAGGTAAGGCTAAAGATCTCGAGGAAGAACTTCTGCGGTTGTTCCCCTCGCGCCAGCGAACCTCAGTGAGGCTTTTGGGCGCGAAGGAACTCCTGGAATTGGCCCGAATGAGAGAGCCGTCACAGTCCGAGCTCTGCTGTACGGACTTGTTGATCCTCGAAGATGGCGCAGTTGTGGCGTTGGCCACCCTGCACGAGTTCTATCGCTTTATCACCGATGAGAACGGCGAGTTCCGACACAGTTTGTTCGAGGCGAATGTCCGCGACTATCAAGGCAAAACCTCAGTCAACTCGGAAATAAGGAGAACGCTGATCGAGCGCCCGGAGGAGGATTTCTGGTGGCTGAATAATGGCATCACCGTCGTCGCGGAAAGGGTGATGCCGACCGGTAAAAAGTTGACGTTGCAGGACCCACAGATAGTCAACGGATTGCAAACCTCGCGGGAGATTTTCGAATATTTTCGGGCGGGCGTTCCTGAGGACAAACGCAAGATTTTGGTCAGAATTGTGACCCCGAAGCGACCGGAAAGTCGGGACAGGATTATCAAGGCTACAAACAGCCAAACCACCCTCCCTGCTGCCTCTCTGCGCGCGACGGACGAGATTCAGTGGAAGATCGAGCAGTTCTTATCAACATGCGGCTGGTTTTATGAGCGGAGGAAAAATTTCTACAAGAACCAAGGGAAGCCTCTGAACAGTATCGTGAGCATTTCCGAGCTTGGTCAGGCGGTGATGGCGGTCGTCTTGCAGGAGCCGGGCGCAGCGCGCGCCAGGCCCTCGTCGCTCTTGAACAGGGATGACGATTATCGCCGGGTTTTTGACGAACGGTTCCCGATTGAGGTTTACCGCATCGCCATTGAGCTAGTCAGGCTAGTTGAGGAGAGGCTGAGAGCCGCAGGCAGCTTCAAGCCGGAGGACGTGGTCAATATGAAATTTTACGTAGCGATGGCCATTGCCGCTTTGGCTTGTCGTCAACGTACGCCTAGTCCGGAAAAAATAGCCAACCTTCGGCGCGATGAAATCAAGGATGAACTGGTGAGCAAAGCTATTGGCCTTGTTGAGCCCCTTTACAAGGAGTTGGGAGGCAACTCGGTCGTTGCCAAAGGGAGCGAACTGGGTAAGCGACTGAAGGAGTAATTGTCCGAGGTTCTCGGTTAAGCTCGAGATCGCGCGTCCTTCTCATGGCTTAGTATTGCCCGTCAGGGGAACAGTATGTCCGCGGGTGTGGGACGCGGCCTCGGCTTGGGGTCCCCCGAATTGGGCTGAAGAAATGGGGCCTGTTATCCTCGGACTTTGGCGTCACGGTTCAACGTTCATTGCGGGTGCGCGCTTTCGCGGGTGGACAGCCAAAACAAGCGACAGCAACAGGACCACGAGCGAGCGTTGCATGGCCATCTCCGGTTGCGGCTATATTAGCTGAGTTGGCGTCCGGCAAGAGAGCGCACAGGAGGCCGGCATGGCGGTTTGGGCTGGCATCGGGCTATTGTTGGCGACGACGGCCTTTGCCATCTCGCAAGGTGAGCCGCAGATGATCTGGGAAGGCGAAGTGGACGGCGTGAGCATCCTGCGGATCCGGGGTGGCCAGGTGGACATCGAGGACGTGCGCGGGCTGCCGGTGCAGCGGCAAAGGGTCCAGTTCTTCGAGCGGCTTCCGGAGACGCGGCAGTATGTGCGGCTTCAGGTGCTGGAAGGGCGGGGGCGCGTGAGGATCCTGGAACAGCCACGCCCGGAGAACAACTACACGCTGAGCGTCGAGATCAACGATTACCAGGGTGGCAGCGCATTTTACTCGCTGGCGTTCTACTGGCCCGTCCGCGGGCGCACGGTGCGACCGGAGACGGCGTGGGGCCGGGGCGGCCGCGCGGAACAGTTGTGGTGGAGCGGAGTGGTGGACGATGAAGCCGTGATCGAATGCCGCGGCGAGACGTGCGAACCACAGACGCTCCGCGGGCGGCCGGTGACGCGCGACCGTTATCGTCTCACCCGTCCCTTGCCAGCCCAGCGCGTGATCGTCAGTCTGGAGGAGACCCGCGGCAGGGGCGAAGTCAGGTTGCTCGAGCAGCCGCGGGAGGACAACAATTACACGGCCCGCGTACTGATCCGCGATCCGCAGGGAGGCGCCGGGGAGTATTCGTTCGTGCTGAGCTGGAATCCGCCGTCTCGTGCGGAGCCGCCCATTGCGCGGCGAGGCATGGTGTGGTCAGGCCGGGTGGACGGCGTCGTGCGCGTCACCATCCAGAGCAACCAAGCGACGACGGAGGTCATCAGCGGTGCCCCCGTGGAAGAGGAGCAGGCCCACTTTCTGCGGCCGCTGCCTGCGCGCAATCTGCCTGAAGCGACAGTGCGCAAGATCCGTGGTCGGGGCCGCGTCGAGATTATCGAATACCCGTCTGCACGCAACGGCTACAGGCTTGTCTTCGAGATCGAGGACAGTCGGGGCGGCTCGGACCGTTACGAAGTGGAAGTTGGCTGGTAGCCCTCAGGCGCGAAAACGGCAGACCGCTTCCTGAATCGGTGTGCCGCGAACCTCGATGCGGCTGAGGTCGCGGACGCCAATGCCGAGCTCTTCGCCCAGGCGCATCGTGTTGTCGCACGTTTCGAAGGGCGGCGTGCCCCGGTCGGCCATCGGATCGAAGCCCATCAGCGCGGTGGCAACGGCGTCCGTGCAAACAGGGTTCGTTCCCGCGATCAGCAAGCCCGGTGAGATTGGACGCGAACGCCGGATCCAGGGTCCCTCGCCGCCGGCCATGGACTCGACGCCGTCTATGATCGCCAGATCAATGGGCCGCGCAGCCACCAGGTCCGCGACAATCCGCGGCACACGGTAGCCTCCTTCGCGGGGCGAGCGCGGATCAATTTCCTGCGGGCAGCTTTTGGGTGGCTGGCGATGGCCGTGATGGAACATGGTGCGTCCGCCGCGAGGAAACAGGCCCGGTTCGTCTTCAGGCGCGCCATCGCCATAGATCGTACAGGGAGTGATGCCGAAGCAGTTTTTCATGGAAAGGGTGACGCCCGCGGTGGCGTGTTCCTTCAGCTTGGCCAAAGACACGAAAACGTCGCACTCCTGATAGGCCGGACTCAAATCGTACGCCGGATAAATGGAGCCGCCGCCGGGCACCGGGAAGCGCACGTAGGCCTTGCGTCGTCCGAGATAGTTCGTGTTCTCGAACTCGACACAGGGAGCGGCGTTGGCCAGCGCTTGCGGATCCCAGTTGGCGGCGAGCATGTACTCTTCGAGCGGCTCCGCCGTGGACCAAGGGCTCTCGAGCAGGCGGATCCGTCTGGCACCGGCCTTCCCCAAGAGATGGACAACCACGCCTACGACGTTTTCGTGAACCCACTGCGCCATGCCGAGCGGGCGATGGCCCAGCCGGTAGGTCGGGCTGCCGGTGAGATTGAGCTTGATGGCGACGGTCTTGCCCTTTACCAGTCGCCCGAGGCCGCCGAGCTGGTCGAACAGGCGCTCGAGCGCGGGTCGTAACTCGGAGTCATAGCTACGGCAGCGAACCACGGATACAGGGGCCGTCGGCGCCGTGCGCCGGGGGCTTACAGCCGAGCCGACCAGAGCACCCAGCATTTCGCGGCGAGTGATTCGACCGGTCATGCTTCACGCCTCCAGTTCCACGGCGCCATAAATCGCGAACTCCGGCAACGGCAATTCGATGCCCTGGGGCGCCGGCCGAACCTCGAGTGCCCGGGGCTTGTTGGCGCCCAATTCCCAGAACCAGGCGCGACGGTAGCGCGCCGTGACGCCCAGAGTCACTTCGTGGGCGGGGTGCCGCGTCGAATAGTTCACAAGCTGAACCACGGCGCCCCTGCCGCCCGGCTGCCCAGTGTAGCGAACGTTCAGGGATCCCCCGTTCCAAAGCCGGACCAGATCGTGCCGCCGTCCGAGCAAAAGGTGGGCGTCAAGAGCAACAAGGTACGGGTCGCTGAAGGGCTCCCGCGCAACGGCGAGGCGGCCCTTGCCGAGCAGGAAGACATTGAAGCGCCGGTGAACGTCTTCAGGCCCGGGAGTGCCTTCGCGGACGCGCCAACCCGCGTTGGCGATCAACAGCCCGCCCTGGCGCACGAAGTCAAGCAGCCGCTGCTCGACTTCCGTGGCCGGAGGCTGGGCATCGGGGTAGATGATCGCCTTGAGACCTTCGAACTGCGACTTGTCGTCCGTTTTGCGAAGCACGCGGAACGGCAGATGGCGGCGTGCAAGCAGGTTCAAGATTTCCTCCGCCATGTGCCGATC
>JAPWUP010000070.1 GCA_028275505.1 Bryobacteraceae bacterium | reverse complement strand
CGCTCTTGCAGGAAGCGCAGCAGCTTGAGCTGGAAGCCGAGGTCAATGTCGCCGATCTCATCCAGAAAGACCGTGCCGCGGTGGGCTGCCTCGAAGACGCCAACACGGTCGCGGTCGGCCCCCGTGTAAGCGCCGCGCACGGCGCCGAACAGTTCGCTCTCCAGCAGGCTGGCCGGGATGCCGGCGCAATCCACCGCCACGAACGGGTGGGCGGCCCGCGGGCTCTGGGCGTGGATCATGCGCGCCACCAGTTCCTTGCCGGTACCCGTCTCGCCTTCCACCAGGACGGTGGCGTCCGTGGGCGCCACGCGGGAAATGATCTTATAGACCTCAACCATGGCGGGCGAGCTGCCCACCAGTTCGGTTTCGGGTAACTCTTCGGCTTCCTCTTCCTGGGCGTCCGAGGCCGTGAGTGCCTGTTCGGCCCGCTTGACGGCCTGCAACATCTGGTCGAGTTCAAAGGGCTTGGCGATGTAATCGAAGGCGCCGCCGCGAGTGGCGGCCATCACGGTCTCGATCGTGCCGCGGGCCGTCATCAGGATCACGGCGCAGGAGGGATCGCGCCGTCGCGCTTCTTCCAGCACGTCGAGGCCCGTGCGATCGTCCAGGTAAATATCCGAGATGATGATGGGGTAGGATTGCCGGCTCAGGCGCTCGAGCGCCTCGCGCGAGGAAGCCACGGCATCCACCTGGTACCCTTCCAGTTCCAGAAACGTTACCAGCGTGGTTCGGACCGCGCTGTCATCCTCGACCACCAGCAAGCGTACCGCGTTGCCCATACCCGCTCTGCTGATTTTTCACCGGCTTCCGTTCACGGCCGCGCGGTTGGCGGCGCGGGCCGGCAATACCACTGTAAAACAGGAACCCTTGCCCGGTTCGCTTTCCACCTCGATCGAGCCGCCATGCTGGGTGACGATCTCGCGCACGATCGAGAGGCCGATGCCGGTCCCTTTCTCGCCTGAGGCTTCGGCGCGGCGCGTGCGGTAGAACTTGGTGAAGATGTGACGCAACTCTTCGCGATCCATGCCATAGCCCTGATCCCGTACGGCGATGCGCACCCGGGATCCCTGCCGCTTGCCGCTTACCGTCACCTGGGTATCGGGCGGCGAATATTTCACCGCGTTGGTGAGCAGGTTGTAAATGGCGTACTCCATCAGCTCGCGGTCGCCTTCCAGAGCGCCGTCTTCGATCGGCTCGACTTCGACGCGGATGTTCTTGCGTTCGGCCAGCGGACGCACGCGCGCCACGCATGCCGCCACCAGTTCGTCGGCCTCGAACGGTTCGCGACGCAGCTCCATCTGCCCGGATGAGAGCCGCTCGACGCTCAGGAAGGTTTCGATCATGCGCGCCATCCGGCGCGATTCCGAGTGGATCAGTTCAGCGATCTGGCGCCGTTTTTCCTCGCTGAGGTTGTAGCGGGCCATGAGCTCGCTGGATCCCTGGATGGCGGTGAGCGGCGTGCGCATTTCGTGGGTCACGAAGTGCATGGCCTGCTGGTAGCGGGCCTTGTCGGCCTCTGCCTGGCGCCAGCGACGACGCACGGCGAAATACTGCCACGCTGCGGCGCCACCCACCGAGAGCCAGGCCGTCAGTGCGGGCGCGAAGTACGGCATCACTACGTTGCGCGCGAACAGCCAGACGGGAAGCAGATGAGCCGCCAGGATGATCGCCGCCCCGCTCAGATAAGCCGGCCAGCCGGCCAGAAACCAGAACGCGAGACCGGCGGCGCAAGAGAGGGCCAAAGCGAAGGCCAGGCTCGCGCTGAGCGGAGCATCGCGCAGGAATTCGCCGCGCGCCAGCGTCTCGAAGGCGTTGGCGTGGATCTCGATGCCCTGCATCGTGCGCCCGTAGGAGAAGGGCGTCATGAGGCGATCGCGCGCCGCCGACTGCGCGCTCACGCCCACCAGCACGGCTTTGCCGCGAAACATGGCGGCCCGCTCCGGACGCTCGATGATTTCGAGAATCGTGGCCCGGGGTACCGAGGAGAGGCTCTGCCCGGCTGGCGGCAGGTAGCGGATGCGCATGGGACGCAAGGGATCGCGCCCGGTGGGGATGGTTACGCCCGCCACTTCCAATTCGTCCGGGGTTTCGATCACCGGGGCGCCGCCGCGAGAGAGCCGGAAGAGTTCCAAAGCCAGGGCCCAGCGTCGCTGGCGCCCGGAGGCCTTGGCGAGCGGGATCCGGCGCGTGACGTTGTCCAGCGGGTCGGGGTCGGCATGGACGTGGCCGAGAGCGGCGGCGTGCCGGCGGAAGCGCGGATGGGGGTCTTCCCAGCGGCGGCCGTCGTCCACCAGCTCGCAGGCCAGCACCAAGTTGGGCACGCGGCCCAGGGCCTGCTCCAGACGCGCGTCGGTCTGCGGATCGCTCGCGTCTGCCAGCGTGACGTCCACCGCTACTGCCCGTGGCGCTGCGGTAGCGATTCGCTCCAGACCCGCGGCCAGGATCTCGCGCAGCCGCCGCATCCCGCCCATGCGGCTGAGCGTGTTTTCATCCACCAGAAGCAGCGCGGACTCGGTCGGGCGCGGCGAGGGCGGGCGCCGGCGGAACATCCAGTCGTACGCGTAGTTGTCTATCTGGGCTCCCAGCCACCCGCCGGCCAGCCCCAGCGCGAGGGCCAGAGCCAGCACGGCAATGTATCCCAGCGCGTGCGTGCGCCCTCGCACGATCGCAACCCTCACGGTTTGCCGGCGCTGCGGACGCGGCCCAGCTCGCGCTCGATGTCGGCGACCTCGCGCGGCAGGGCTTCGCTGAGCAGGACCGCGCCCTGCTCGGTTACCAGCACCATGTCCTCAATGCGAATGCCGATCCCCTCTTCCTTCAAATACACTCCCGGCTCGATGGCCACTACGTCACCGGCCTCGAGCGGCAGGTTCAGGGTCTCCTGGTAGACGTCGTGAACATCCAGCCCGACGCGGTGCCCGATTCCGTGTACGAAGCGCGCGCCCAGGGGGCGGCCTTGCGCGTCTTTGCCGTGAGCATCCAGGTAGTCGCGCGCGATCTTTTGCAGACCCACGTTGTCCGTGCGGCTCCCCAGCAGCACGCCGGGGCGGATGGCGGCGATCACCGCTTTCAGCGCGCCCAGCACCGCTTCGTAGAGCTCGCGCTGGCGCGGCGTGAAGCGCCCGCTCACGGGCACGGTCCGCGTGAGATCCGCGGCGTAGCCGTTGCAGGTAGCGCCTGCGTCTACCAGCAGCAGCTCGCCGGCTTCCATGCGCCGCACGTTCTCCTCGTAGTGGAGGATCAAAGCGTTGGGTCCCGAAGCGACGATCGGTGGGTACGCCGCATCTTCGCAGCCGCGCTCGAGAAAGACGCCCATGAGCGTGGCGGCGATCTGGTGTTCGTAGAGGCCGGGCTCCAGCCGCTTCCACGCCGCGCGATGCGCTTCGATCGTGACCGCGATGCTGCGGCGGATCTGCTCGAGTTCCTGTTGCGACTTACGGGCGCGGAGTTTTGCAATGGCGGGACGGACGTCGCTCGTCTGCCGCAGCGGCGCCAGCGTGCGCAGCTTTTCCGCTTCCGGGCGCGAGGCAAGTGTGTAGATCCTGGGATAACGCTCGAGGGCCAGGCGCAACTCGCGCTCCAGATGGGTCACTGGCATCACCTGATCGAATCCGGTGATCTCGCGGGCCTTGGGATCCTCAGGCGCGAGCATGGGGCCCTCGTAAGTTTCCGTGCGCTCGTCGCGAAGAGGCAGGAAGAGGATTTCGCGATCGGGCGCCAGCAGCAGTACGGCGCCCGGTCGCCGCCAGCCGGTCAGGTAGGCGAAGTTCGGCTCCTGAAAGTAACGTCCGCGCCCCTCGCCTCCGCCGCGCGCGAAAAGCACGACGACGCCATCGGGAACAGCCTTGGCCAGCTCCGCCCTGCGCTTGCGGTGCTCGGTGAGGTCGCTGGCCGACGAGCATGCCGGGAGCGCCAGCAGCAGCAAAGCGAGCGGCGCGAGTCGCATACTCCACGAGTATATCGCCCGCGCATGCCGCCGTCGTTGTAGACTGCAATTAGTGGAGAGGGGGCGCGGCCCCGAGGCCAGCGTCTGAGTTTCCTCCCCCAAAATCCGGAGATTGTCCATGCGAAGCGAGTGGGTAGCTCGTCGGCTGAATGATCCCGTGCGCACGCAGATGCATTACGCGCGCCGCGGAATTATCACGGAAGAGATGGAGTATGTAGCGAGGCGGGAGAACCTCTCGCCCGAACTGGTGCGCGACGAAGTGGCGCGCGGGCGCCTGATCATTCCGGCCAACATCAAGCACACCAACCTGGAGCCGATGGGAATCGGGATCGTCACCCGGTGCAAGATCAACGCCAACATCGGCAACTCCTCGGTGGTTTCGGACATCGAGCAGGAGCTGGAGAAGCTGCGCGTGGCCATCCGCTACGGCGCGGACACGGTCATGGATCTTTCCACCGGCGGCGACATTCCGCGCATCCGGGAGGCCATCATTCGCAACTCGCCGGTGCCCGTGGGAACGGTGCCGCTTTACGAAGCGGTGACGCGCGTGCGGCGCATTGAGGATCTCACGCCCGAGTTGGTGCTGGAAGTGATCGAGGAGCAGGCCGAGCAAGGCGTGGACTTCATGACCATTCACGCCGGCGTGCTGGTGGAGTACATCCCGCTGACCACGCGGCGCATCACCGGTATCGTCAGCCGCGGCGGCGCCATCATGGCGCAGTGGATGGTGCGCAATCACAAGCAAAATTTCCTCTACGAGCGCTTTGAGGATATCTGCAAGATCTTCCAGAAATACGACGTGAGCTTCTCGCTGGGTGATGGTCTGCGTCCCGGCTGCCTGGCCGACGCCAGCGACGAAGCGCAGTTCGCCGAGCTGAAGACGCTGGGTGAGCTGACGCGCAAGGCGTGGGAGTACGACGTGCAGGTGATGGTGGAGGGGCCGGGCCACATCCCCATGGACCAGATCCAGCTCCAGGTGGAGAAGGAACGCGAACTGTGCTGCGAGGCGCCCTTCTACACTTTGGGGCCGCTGGTGACCGACATTGCGCCCGGTTACGACCATATCACCTCGGCTATCGGCGCCGCGATGATCGCCTGGTACGGAGCCTCCATGCTTTGCTACGTAACGCCCAAGGAGCACCTCGGGTTGCCCACGGTGGAAGACGTCAAACAGGGCGTCATCGCTTACAAGATCGCGGCCCACGCTGCCGACATTGCCCGTCATCGCCCGGGCGCGCGCGATCGCGATGACGAAATGTCGCGGGCGCGTTACCGCTTCGACTGGAACCGGCAGTTCGAGCTGGCGCTCGATCCGGACACCGCGCGGGCCATGCATGACGAGACCCTGCCCGGTGAGGCCTTCCGCGAGGCGCACTACTGCTCGATGTGCGGCCCGAAGTTCTGCTCGATGAACCTCTCAGCGCACCTTGAAGAGGCGCCGGTCGAACCCGCGCGGAGGTGATGACCGACTTCGCCGCTTGAGCGGCTTGGAAGTGGTGGTCGGGCGCGAGCAGAGGCCGGCCATCGCCTGAATATTCGCGAGACGAGCCATCCCGGGCAGGCCTGCTTTCACGACCCGTTGGCTTGTGGCGCGGCGTGTTACAATCGTTGCGCGGCAGCGCAAGCTGCTCAAGCTTCAGGGAAGGAGTCGGTCATGCAAAAGGTGCTTGTCGGGTTGCTCGCTGTGCTGGGTATCGCCTTCGCCCAGCTCGAACAGGCTACGCTTACGGGCCGGGTCACCGACCCCACGGGCGCTGTGGTTCCCGGAGCCCGTGTGGTTGCACGCAATGTGGACACCGGGGTGGAAGTAAGCACTCAGACCACGCAAGACGGCATTTATCGAATCCCCTACTTGCATCCCGGCCGCTACGACGTGACCGCCGAGGCCCAAGGCTTCAAGAAGAGCCGTGTGGCGGGCGTGATTCTCAGGGTAGGTCTGACGGCGACGGTGGATTTTCAATTGGAAGTCGGCGCCGTGCTCAGCGAAGTGACCGTCTCGGCCACGCCAGTCATGCTGCAGCAGGAGACGGCGGCGGTCGGAGCGGAGATCGGCAGCGAACAAATGCTCGAACTGCCGTTGCTGGGTCGCAACCCGTACTCTCTTCTGCTGCTTTCTCCCGGCGTGCTGCCCAAGGGCGGGGCGGGCTCCGGTCCGATCGTCAGTGGCGGGCGATCCAACACCAACGAGATCCTGCTGGATGGCGCTGAGACGCGCAACAGCACCACCCAGGACATTACCTTCACCCCGCCGCTCGAGTCCGTGCAGGAGTTCAAGGTCATTACCAACAGTTTCTCGAGCGAGTACGGGCGCTCCGGCGGCGGTGTGCTCACCGCGGCCACCCGGTCGGGGACCAATGAACTGCACGGCAGCCTCTACGAGTTCCTGCGCAACGACAAGCTGAACGCCAACAGTTGGACCAGCAACCGGCAGGGCCTCAAGAAAAGTCCGCTGCGCCGCAACGAGTACGGCTTCACGGTCGGGGGACCGGTGATCCTGCCCTCGATCTACAAAGGGCGTGACCGGACTTTCTTCTTCTTCAACTGGGAAGCCACGCCGCAGCGCACGCCCGATAACATCAACGTGACGGTGCCGACTCCAGCCGAGCGGAACGGGGACTTCTCGAGCACACTGGATGCCTCCGGCAACGTGATCCGGGTCTACGACCCGCTGACCACTCGCCCGGATCCTGCTCGCCCGGGCAGCTACGTCCGCGATCAGTTCCCGGGCAACCGGATCCCTGCCGCTCGGTTTGATCCCATCGCATTGAAGATTCTGGAGTACTATCCTCTGCCCAACCGGGCCACGCGCACCCAGAACTTCGCGATGAACAATACGCGCAAGGATGATCTCTGGCGCATTTTTGGCCGCCTGGACCACGTGATCGGGTCCCGGCACCGCCTGTTCTTCACGCACGGACGTCAGAACCGCGAGCGGAATACGCCCGGCGTGAACATCGCCTTCCCGGGCGAGGGGACCAACGGCGAAAACGGCTGGATCGCCGACGAGCGCCACACGACTGTCCTCAGCGATACGGTTACGTTCCGGCCGAACCTGCTGGGCGAGTTCCGCATTAGCGCTGCGCAGAGCGTCATTCGCACCAGGCCTCGCAGCGCCGGCTTCGATTTCACGCAACTGGGCTTGCCGCAATACCTGAAGGCCCAGGCCCGGCAGCTCATGTTCCCTCGCATCGAGGTGAGCGATGTCACCAGTCTCGGGCCGGATCGGGCTTCCTACTTCACGGACTCCGAGTACCCGATCGAGGGCCAGGCTCACCTGACGTGGGTTCGCAGCGCCCATTCGCTCAAGGCGGGATTCGTGCGCACCTTCCACGCCTTCAACGTCACCCGCGCGGAGCGACCTAGCGGCTACTATTCTTTCGGGCGCGCCTTCACGCAGGGACCCAACCCGGCCTCGGCCAGCGCCACGGCAGGTTTCGGCGTCGCCACCTTGCTTTTGGGTGCGCCCACCGGCGGCCAGTTCTCGCTGGATCCCTCGCTGGCCTGCTCGCAAAAGTACATCGCCTGGTACGTGCAGGATGACTGGAAGGTTCTGCCTTCGCTCACGCTGAATCTGGGGCTGCGGTACGAGTACCAATCCCCGTGGACGGATCGCTTCAACCAACTGGCCTGGTTCGATCCCGATTATCCCGAGCCGCTGACCAAGGCCAAGGGAACCTTGCGCTTCGCCGGCAGGGACGGTAACCCGCGCGAACAGACCGATCCTGACCGGAACAACTTCGCGCCGCGCTTCGGGCTGGCGTGGCGGTTCCAGGAGAAAACCGTGTTGCGCGCGGGCGGCGGCGTCTTCTACACGCCTGGTTCTGGCGGCATCGGCGCCGGCGTCAGCGACCTGGGGTCCGGCTTCATGGCGCAAACCCCCATTTATCTGGGGCCGCCGCAGGCCGCGCCCAACACGCCTCCGCCGGGCGCCTCACTGGCCGATCCCTTCAAGACCGGGTTGATCCAGCCGCCCACCACGGGCGTAGGGTCGAGCATCGGCACTGCGTTCCGCGAGTGGGTCTCGCCCGTGATGTACCAATGGAACGTCAACATTCAGCGCATGCTGGCTTCGGACACGCTGATCGAGGCTTCCTGGATCGGCAGCCGCGGCCTGCGCCTGTGGGTGAACCGCTCCCGGACGGCGGTTTCGACCCAGTACCTCTCGCTGGGTCCCAAGCTGGACGAGCTGGTGGACAATCCCTGGTATGGGATCATTCCTACAGGAACGCTTAGCGCGCAGAAGGTGCGGCTGTCGCAATTGCTTCAGCCGTTCAATCACTACACCGGCGTGAGCCGCTTCCGTGACGCGGTCGGCGATTCCGTCTATCACGCCTTCGCTCTCCGCTTCGAAAAGCGAGCCACCAGGAGCCTCACGCTGCACGCGGCCTACACCATCGGCAAGCTGATTGACAACGTGCAGGAGCGCTTCTCTGGGCGCACCTCACTGGTGGATCCCAACAACCTGCGCGCCTCGCGGTCCATCGCCGACTACGACCGGTCGCAGTACTTCGTGGTCAGTTACATCTACGAGTTGCCGTGGGGCCGCGGCAAGCGCTGGCTGCAACATGGCCCCCTGGCTGCTGTGGTGGGCAACTGGCAGATCAGCGGGATTACGACCTTCGGCGCCGGCATGCCCGTTCCGATCACTGCTCCCAGCAACACGCGGCTGCCCGGAGTTGGCGGTTATGCCGATCGCCTGCGGTCGGGATACCTGCCTCCCAAGGAGCGTACGCTCGACCGCTGGTTCGACACCAAGGCGTTCGCTGCGCCGGCGCTTTACACTTTCCCGACCGGTTCGCGGACCGAGCCCGACGTCCGCACGCCCGGCATCAAGACGTTCGATATGTCGCTCAGCCGGATCCAGCGAATCCGCGAACGCGCGAGCCTGCAATTCCGCGCCGAATTCTTCAACGCGTTCAACACGCCGCAGTTCGGCGCCCCCACGGGCTCCGTGACCAGCGTGGACTTCGGCCGGATCTTGTCCGCCAGCGGCGAGCGTAACATCCAGTTCGGTCTGCGGCTGGCCTTTTGAGGCCGGGCCGCAGATCTTTTTAGTACGCTGTAGGGGACGAGTGGAACGTGGAGGCAGGGAGATCATGTCGCTTCGTTATCTGATGGCTGTATGTTTGTCGGCCGCGCTGTCGTGGGCCGCGCCGGTGAAGATTCCGAGGCATGTCCTCGCCTTTTATTACGGCTGGTACGGCAACCCGCAGGTAAGCGGCAAATGGAATCACTGGAAGGACGTGGATGAGGCCAACAAGACGATCGCCAGCTCGACGCACTGGCCGGTCCTGGGGGCTTACGACAGCCACGATCCCAAGGTTGTGGACCAGCATTTCCGCTGGGCCAGGCAAGCCGGCCTCACCGGCTTCATCGTTTCCTGGTGGCGGCAGGGCGATTTCCACGATGAAGGGATGCCGCTCATGCTGGACACAGCCCGCAAGTACGGCATGAAGGTCACGATTTACTACGAGACCGTGCCGCCGCGAGGCGATCCCAAACCGGAGGGAGCCGTCAACGACCTTCTTTACCTGCTGAACAAGTACGGCAAGCACCAGGCCTGGCTCACTTTCCAGGGCAAGCCGGTTTTCTTCATTTACGGGCGGGCGCTCAATGAAATCAAACTGGACGGCTGGAAACAGGTTATTGCCGAGGTAAACAGCAAGTATCCCGGCGGCGCCGTTTTTATCGGGGACCGAATTTCGGCCGAAGCCGCGCAGATTTTTGACGGCATTCACACTTACAACGTGACCGGGCGAACCAAAGGGATGACGCCAGAGCAACTACGCGCCTGGGCCAAAGAATATTACCCGATGGTGGTGAAGACCGCGGGCGAGAAGATCGCGGCAGTTACCGTGATTCCCGGCTATGACGATCATAAGCTGGGTCGCCCGGAGCCGCGCCCCATCACTCCGCGACACAACGGCGAGACGTACCGGATCCTTTGGGAAGAGGCCATCGCGGCCAACCCCGACTGGGTTTTGATCACGAGCTGGAACGAGTGGCACGAGGGCAGCGAGATTGAGCCCTCGCAGGAAGACGGCGACCGCGCCCTCAAGCAAACCGCAGAGTTCACGCGGCGGTTCCTGAAGCTTGCGCCCCGTACCGTCAACTGGCCGTAGTGGCCGGCCCGGACGTGCCGGTCCGGGCGGTTATTTCAACTCGGCCAGCACGCGCGCGCTCTGTTCTTCCAAATCGGCGTGCAGGCTGTTGCCGTGGGCATCCATGGTGACGATGGTCAGGAAGTCCTTGACCTGGAGATGCCACATGGCTTCGGGGATGCCGAACTCCATCAGGTAGACGCCCAGGACTTTTTCCACTGCGCGAGCATAGAACTGGGCTGCGCCGCCGATGGCGTGCAAATAAACCGCGCCGCACTCTTTCATGGCGGCGGCCGTGCGCGCTCCCATCCCGCCCTTGCCGATCACGCCGCGCACGCCGTAGCGGCGGATGATCTCGCCCTGGTAAGGCTCCTCGCGGCTCGAGGTGGTGGGACCGGCGGCCTTGGTGATCCAGCGATCTCCTTCCTTGAGCATGACGGGGCCGCAGTGGTAAATGATGGCGCCGTTCAAATTCACAGGCGGCTCGTTCTTCATCAGCCAGGCGTGCACGGCGTCCCGGCCGGTGAAGATTTCGCCTTGGATCAGGACCACGTCGCCGACTTTGAGCGCGCGCACGGCTTCTTCCGTCAGCGGCGTGCGCAGGATGATTTCGCGTCCGGTCAGCGGGAAGCCGGTTTCTTTGGCCATGCGTTCCACCGGGCGGGAAGGATCGCGGTAGAGCCAGCCCAGGATGGCGCCTGAGGCCGGATCCAGCCGCACGCCCAGTCGCCGGTACGCCCAGCACTCGTAAGCCACGGAGACGAAGAAGCTGGCGGGCAGGCGGTTGGCTGCCGTGATCTTGCAGCCGATCAGCGTGGTGCGCCCGCCGAAGCCCATGGGACCGATGCCGAGGCGATTGGCCTCATCCATGATGCGGGCTTCCAGCGCGGCCAGTTGCGGATCGGGATTGACGTCGTCCAGCGGGCGGAACAGTTGGTACTTGGCCAGCGTGTAGCCGTGCGCGCGATCGCTGCCGATGCACACGCCGACCACGCCGGGCGCGCAGCCGTAGCCCTGGGCCTTCCAGACTGCGTGAAGGATGCACTTGCGGACGCCTTCCAGGTCCCGGTCGGCGCGCCCGAGATGATCCAGCTCGCAGGGCAGCGAGTACTGGGCGTTCATGTTCTCGCAGCCGCCGCCCTTCAGGATCAGTCGCACCTCAATCTCGTCCTTGTCCCACTGCTCGAAATGAAGGATGGGCGTTTCGGTCCCCAGATTGTTGCCGGTGTTCTTGCCGGTGATCGAGTCCACCGAGTTGGGTCGGAGTTTGCCGCGGCGGGTGGCTTCGGCGATGGCCTCGCGCACGGCGGCGGCGATCTGGAGCTGGTTGACGCCCACGGGCGTGTGGATGAGGAAGGTGGGCATGCCGGTGTCCTGGCAGATGGGGCCTTCGTCGTCGTGGGCCATGTCAATGTTGCCCGCGATGATCGAGAAGGCCTGGGCGGCTTTGGTTGCGGGTTCTTCCTGGTTCAGGGCGGCGCCCATCGCGGCGCGCACGTCAGGCGGAAGGTTGACGGAAGTTTGCGTAATCAGCTCGAGCAGACTTTCAAACAGGAATTGCATGATGCCTCTCCCGGGACTCTCCCATGGTAGCGCGCGGGATCGGGCGTGCACAGGGCGGCGGCGGGGTTTTGGTTCAGGCAAAATTTTTCTTCGCTGCTTCGACGGTTCCGGGTTATAAAAGTTTCATGAGACGAATTTCGGCTTCCGTACTTCTCGGCCTCGGGACTCTGGCCCTGTCGGGCTGGCTGGCGCCCGCCGGCCTTGCGCAACCGTCCATCAACGCTGGCGGCGTGGTCAACGCGGCCAGCTACGCTCCTCCCGGTTTGCCGAACTCCGCCATCGCGCAGGGATCGCTTTTCGTGATTTTTGGCCGGAACCTGGGACCGGCGCAACTGGCACAGGCCACTTTCCCTTTGCAAACCTCTCTGGCGGGGACGTCCGTGCGCGTCAGCGTGGGAGGGCAGAACGTGGACTGCTATATGGTGTACACCTCGGCGACACAGGTGGCAGCGCTACTGCCCTCGCGTACGCCCACCGGTACCGGCACCATCACCGTAACCTATAACAACCAGACGAGCGCTCCCGTCCCGATTACCGTTGCCACCACCAGTTTCGGAATCTTCACCGTGAGCCAGGCGGGCATCGGACCGGGAGTGATCACGGATGCAGATTACAAGCCAGCCTTGATTACCCGCCCGGCGCGCAGAGACCAGTGGATGGTTCTCTGGGGGACGGGCCTGGGTCCCGTGGATTTTGACGAGACGCGGCCGGGAAACGTCGTGCGGGATTTGCGACCGGCGGATTTTCAGGTGCTGGTGGGCGGACGTCCCGCGGAAGTGTACTTCGCAGGGCGATCGCCGCAGTGGCCCGGGCTGGATCAGGTCAACTTCAAGGTGCCGCCTGGGGTCGAAGGCTGCTACGTACCCCTCGTAGTGCGCGCGCGAGGCGTATTGAGCAACTTCGTCAGCTTGCCGGTGTCCACCCGGGAAGATCGCTGCTCCGATCCCATGAGTTTTTCCGAGGATGACTTCCGGTTCATCGGGGAAGGAAAGGAGTTCCGGATCGGCGAGATCGCGCTCACCCGAATTGACATCGGCCTGCCGCCCGGCCTGCCCATATCGGGTTACAAGAGCGACGACGGTTCGGGTTCGTTCCTGAAATACGACTTCACTCGGATCCTTCGTTCGCGCGGCGTCTCTGCGGCGGCGCCATTCGGGCAGTGCACGGTTTACGTATTCAGCGGCCAACAGTTCGATCCGAGCGTGGATCCGGCTTCTCCGGTGGGGTTGGACGCGGGTCCCGCTTTGAACCTCACGGGGCCGAAAGGCGGCAAGCAACTGCCGCGGCAGCAGGCCGGCTATTACCAGGCCAACCTGGGTGGTGGCGTGCCGGGGACGCCCGGCGCCCAGCCGGAATATCTCGAGCCGGGAACCTACACCGTGGACAATGGCGCCGGGGGCACGGACGTGGGTCCGTTCACGGCGCGGTTGACCATCGAGCGGCCCGTGACGTGGGACCGGAACTCCGTTCCCGATACCGTGCCGCGGAACTCGGATCTGACGATCCGCTGGTCCGGCGGGACAGCGACCGAGTGGGTGCAGATCATGGGGATCTCGACCCGGAGTAACCCGGAAGTCGGCGCGGCCTTCGTTTGCACGGAGCGGGCGACGGCGGGGAGTTTCACCGTGCCGGCCTGGATCCTTTCCGCGTTGCCGGAGAGCACGCCGATGTCGGGCATGCTCATGGTAGGCAGCTCGCCGCTGATGGAGCGTAACAAGTTCAACGCCCGCGGCCTCGACGTGGGCTACTTCGTCTATTTCTCGCTCACCAGCAAGATGGTCACGTACCGTTGAGAGGGATCTGCTCCCTCAGTGGACCGCGGCGCCGACGCCGTGCCCTTCGTAGGCCATCTCGCCCGCCGGGATGGCGATGGGCAGGCGGTTTTGCGGCGGCGGCAGCGGGCACGTGGTGTAGGGCGTGTAGGCGCAGGGCGGGTTGATGGCGCGATTGAAATCGAGCACGACGCGCCCGTCGCGCGGCGCGTCCGCATAGAGGAAGCGGCCCGCCGCATAGGTTGTCTTGCCCGCCGTGGCGTCACGGAAGACGATGAACAGTCGCTCGCCTGAACGTGCGGCTTCCAGCCGCCAGGTCTTGCCTTCGCGTTGGAACTCGACGAAGCCGGCGCTCTCCATTTCTTCCGTGGTGCCGACGATGGTCTCCAGCACCAGCTTGCGCGGGCCGGGCGCCGGCACATAGCGCGCTTCGATCCGCCACTCCTCCTGGATGGGGAACCACTTCAGACCGCGGAAGTTCTTGCGCAGCGCGCTCTCGGGGTCCCTCATGCGAATGGCGTAGCGGGTTCCGCGCTTGATGAGCAGGAGCTTCAAGCGGCCAATTTCGAGTACGTCAGGTTGGCCCTCCGCATCGGAACGCAGCTCTGCGCTGCGGACGGGCTTTCCGTTCAGTCGCGCTTCCACACCCGGCGCCGCGGTAAAGATGGCCCGCCCTCCGCGAAACTCAATGACGCCTGCCCTGGCCGGCGCCGCGTCCGCGGGGAGCAGGACCGCGCTGCCTGGCGCCGATCCCACTGCGTTTTCGCCTTCCTCCAGCCAGAAGAGGCCCGCCACCGTGAGCCAGCCGTCCTCCGACCGCAGCGATGCCTCCCTCTGCTGCCGCCACTGCTCGATCGAGGCACGGTAGTCGGTTCCAGCCAACGCCACGGGAAACCATCCGAGCGCCAAAATCCAGAAGATGCGCATCACTATGAGTGTAGGCGCTGGACGAGTCGCAGCGCAAAAGGGTCGCTGGTGGTGATCCTTGTTGAAACGTGTTAATTTAGGACGGAAGTCATAACTGGTGGCGGAATTTCTGGACCATCGGGTCTGATTTTCCGCAGGTGGAAGGTGAGTTTCATGAATTATCTGCTCATCATTCGAATCCTCTTCGTCACGCTGCTGGTTGCCGCGGCTTACTTCCTGAAGCCGTTCGGGTTGAGTGGTCCAGCGGCGGCTGCCGTGGGACTGGGGCTGGGTGCGGCGATCGTGGTGTTCGAGAGCCGCGTCAAGGAAATCAGCATGAAACGGCTGATCGGCGGCGCCGTGGGTTCGGTGCTTGGGATCCTGGGCGCCTACCTGATGTCGCTGGTGCTGGGCAGCGCCATGCAGGGCCATCCCAGCCTGCCGTTCTTGCAGGTGGCTGTGTTGCTGTGGATGACTTACGTGGGCCTCGTGGTGGGCGTCAGCAAGGGCGACATGCTCAATTTGGCGGCGTTCGGGGGCATCTTTGGCGGCGAGAAGACGGCGCAGCAATCCTTCAAGATTCTGGATACCAGCGTCATCATTGACGGGCGCATCGCCGACATTGCCGAAACCGGTTTTCTGGACGGCACGCTGGTGATCCCCCAGTTCGTGCTGCGGGAGCTGCAACTGGTGGCCGACTCGCCCGATGCGCTCAAGCGCAACCGGGGCCGGCGCGGCCTGGATATTCTCCAGCGCCTGCAAAAAATGTCGCACCTGAACGTGCAGATTCTGGAAGATGACTACCCGCACGCGCGCGATGTGGACATGAAACTGATCGAGCTGGCGCGGGAGTACAACTGCAAGATCATCACCAACGATTTCAACCTGAACAAGATGGCGCAACTGCACGGGGTCGAGGTGCTGAACATCAACGAGCTGGCCAACGCGCTCAAGCCCGTGGTCCTGCCCGGTGAATCCATGCGCGTGTTCATCCTCAAGGAAGGCAAGGAGCACAACCAGGGCGTGGCCTATCTGGATGACGGGACCATGGTCGTGGTGGACAACGCCCGGCGCATGATTTCCAAGACCATTGACATCACCGTCACCAGCGTGCTCCAGACCACGGCCGGCAAGATGATTTTCGGCAAATTCGACGAGCGGATTCACGGGGTCTACGACAAGGCTGCGCCATCCGACAAGCAGGATCGTCCGGAGCGGGCCCCGCATCGCGAGGCAGGCGTGGCCTCATCGCAGGCCGGGCGATCGCAAAGCTGAGCCGGCGCCCCATCCGCGTGACGCATTCCAGCGCCTGCTGGAGCGCCGGCCTCCCTGGCAGAGCGCGCGGTCAGAGTCGCGTTGCCCTGCCACCCCATCCGGGGTAGAATAGCCCGCGAGGAGAGTGAGAAGGGAGGGCCCAAGTGGCTCGCGGGAGGGCGTCATGCGGTACCTCATCGCTGTCACGCTCTGTTCTCTTGCCCTGGCGCAAAACCCTTACGGGCGCATCACGGGACGGGTGGTTGATGCTGCCGGCGCGGTCGTGCCCAACGTAACTGTGCGGGCCGTCCAGGCGGGGACGAATCTCACCCTCACCACGGTCAGCAACGCGGAAGGCAATTACGAGCTGGCGAATCTGCCACCCGGCATTTACCATCTCTCGGCTGAGCTGCCCGGATTCAAACGCTATGAGCGCGGCCCGATCGAGGTGCGCGTGGGTGACGTGCTCAGCGTGGAAATCGTCATGGAGGTCGGTACGCTCACCGAGAGTGTGACCGTGACGGCGGAGGCGCCGCTGCTGGAATCCGCCACCGCTGCGATGGGACAGGTCATAGACAACCGCCGCATCCTCGACCTGCCGTTGCCGGGGGCGAGCGCCATGTACCTGACGCAACTGACGCCCGGCGTCATCAGCACCAATCCGCCGACGCACGGGTGGCTCCCACAGGCAGTGGATGCTGTCTCCAACATCGCGGTGGCAGGCACGCGGACGCGCTCGAGCGAGTTCACGCTCGATGGCGCTCCCAACATGCAGGAGGGCGGGCAACTTTCCTTTTCGCCGCCTCCGGAAATGATCCAGGAGTTCCGCGTGCAGACCTTCGCCCTGGATGCGTCCGTGGGGCGGTTCACCGGCGCCTACGTGAACATGGTGCTGAAATCGGGCGCCAACGAGCCTCACGGTAACTTAGTCTTCTCGCACGTCAGTCGTCCCCTCATGACCAGGGACTTCTTCACGAACCGCTCCATTTATGATCTCAGCACCGGCCCGGTAACCAAGGAGAAACTGGATCGGTTCTGGCCTCCTGTGCTCACCAACCGGTACCGAGCCACCGCAGGAGGGCCCGTGTGGTTGCCAAAGCTTTACAACGGGCGTGACCGCAGCTTCTGGACTTATGGATTCGACTTACTGGACCGCGTGCGGCCCGAGCAAGCTTACTACACTGTGCCGGGTCCGGAGCAGCGCCGGGGCGATTTTTCTCAGTTACTTTCCCTGGGGCCTCAATATCAGATCTACGATCCCGCCACCATCGCTCCGGCGCCGGCCGGGCGCTTCAGCCGCCAGCCTTTCCCCGGCAACCGGATTCCGGCCAGTCGGCTGGATCCCATGGCGCAGAAGCTGATTGCTTATTACCCGGAGCCTAACGTGGCCGGTACTGCGGACGGGCGCAATAACTATTCCGACCCCAAGCCGCGCCGCATAGACTTTCACAGCCACACTTTTCGCTTCGATCAGGTTGTCAGCCAGAGGCAGCGAGTCTATTTCACGCTCACTCGCTCCTCGCTCGATTCGCGCTGGAACAAGGCCTTCCACAACGAAGCGCTCGGCGACCGGCGGGATCGCTTGCATCGCGGATACACTTTCGATGACGTTCTGACGCTCGGCCCTGCCAGGGTCTTGAACTTCCGCTACGGCGTTACGCGCTTCATCGAGCACGACCGTCCGCAAGCCTTCCCCTTCAACCTCGCTTCGCTCGGTTTTCCGGATTCGCTGCTCAAGCTGCTGGATCCGTCTCTGACTTCCTTTCCGGCCATCGTGCCCGACGGCTACGCCAGTCTGGGCGGGACCAGCGGTGCCAAAACCGCCAACACGCATCATGCTGCCACGGTGACTCTGTCCAACGTGCGCGGCACGCATACCCTCCGCACGGGAGGGGAATTTCGGTCCGTCATGCAAGGCAGTTATGACTTCGGCCAGGTTTCGCCGCGCATCGAGTTCGGCACGCTGTGGACGCGGGGTCCGCTGGATAACTCTCCGGCCGCACCCATCGGTCAGGGGATGGCTGCTTTGCTGCTCGGGTTGCCCACCGGCGGTTACATGGATCGCAACCCCTCGGCGTTCGAGCGCTCCAACTATTACGCTCTGTTCGTGCATGACGACTGGAAGATCACGCGCACTCTGACGATGAATCTCGGGTTGCGGTGGGAGGTGGAAGCCCCGATTGTGGAAAGGTACAACCGCACGAACCGGGGATTCGATTTCCAGGCGGTGAACCCGGTGGACGCCCCCGCGCGCACCAATTATGCCCGCAGCCCGATTCCCGAGGTCCCCGTGGAACGCTTCCGCGCCTTGGGTGGACTGCTTTTTGCCGGCGTGGGCGGCGTGCCCCGAGGATTGTGGGACACGGACTGGAACAACTTTTCTCCGCGCATGGGCCTGGCCTGGGCAGTTCGCAAGAACCTGGTCATCAAGACTGGTTACGGAGTGTTCTTCGAAGTGCTGGGCGCGGATCGCAATGACGTGCATCAGCAGGGCTTCAGCCAGCGGACGTCGCTGGTCCCCAGCCTCGATAACGGCCTGACGTTCCGGGCCACTCTCGCCAATCCTTTCCCGGACGGCTTACTGGAACCCAAAGGCGCGGCAGGCGGGCTGGCGACTTACGTGGGGCGCTCGCCCGGTTTCTTCACGCCCACGCGGCGGCCCGGTTACATGCAGCGCTGGAATCTGGCCGTGCAGCGGGAATTCCCCCACCGGGTCTTGCTCGAGGTCGCCTACGTCGGCAACCGGGGCACCGGGCTGGGCGTCAGCGACGATTACGACGCGGTTCCGGCAGAGTACCTGAGTCGCTCGCCCGTTCGCGATCAGCCGGTCATAGACCTTCTTTCCCAGGCGGTCAACAACCCGTTCTTCGGACTGCCCGAGTTCGCGGGCAGCAACCTGACGGGTCGAACAGTGGCCCGATCGCAGCTCTTGCGTCCGTATCCGCATTTCACCGGCATCACTTCGACAACCAGTTACGGTTACTCGTGGTACCACTCGCTTCAGGTGCGGGCCGAAAAACGCTTCTCACACGGCTACACGATACAAGCCAGTTACACCTGGTCCAAGTTCATGGAGGCGATCGAGAAACTGAATCCGACCGATCTCCATCCGCACCGCGTGATCTCGCCGCAGGATCGCCCGCACCACATTGTGGTCAGCGCTATCTACGAGTTTCCTTTCGGGCGGGGCAAGCGTTTCCTGTCGCGGGGCGGCTGGGTCAGCGCGCTGCTGGGCGGCTGGTCCGTCCAGGGCATTTACAACGGGCAAAGCGGGCCACCCCTGAACTGGGGCAACATTCTTTTCTACGGAAACATCAAAGAGATCACGCTGCCCAAGTCCGAGCGCCGGGTGGAGCGCTGGTTCAACACGGAAGCCGGCTTCGAACGCGACACCCGCAAGCAGCTTGCCTGGAACATCCGGACTTTCCCGTTGCGTTTCAACGATATCCGCCAGGACGGCTACAACAACTGGGATCTTTCCCTGTTCAAGACGATCCGCATCAAGGAGAGAGTAAGTTTCCAGTTGCGAGCCGAGGCGCAGGACGCCTTCAATCACCCCATGTTCGCGGCGCCCAATACGACTCCCACGAGCACGCTTTTCGGGCAGGTGAACTCAATCGTCGGCACCGAACAGAGGCGCATCTCGGTTGGAGGCAAGTTAAGTTGGTAAGCTCCGGCTGCGTTTCGGTGCTACTTGGCCGTCTTCCGGGACGTGCCGGCTGAGGAGTCTTCCGGGGCGAGCCACTTGTTCTCGAGGCCCGAACCCGAGCGGTTGGGCCACGCCCGGTGCAGTGGTGTTTTGCTCCGCCAGGCGGTACAATCGTAGCTTCAGCGCCCGCCTCGTGGGGAAGCGCTAGTCTGGTTCGCCATGAAGGTTACTGCTATCATCCCCGCCGCCGGGTTGGGTACCCGGATGGGACGCAGCTCGGCTGAAACTTCGGGCGTCAGCCGCAAGCAGTTCATGCTGCTGGACGGTTCGCCCATCCTGCTTCACACCTTGCGCAAGTTTCTGGCCTGCCCGCTGGTCCACGAAATCATCATTGCCCTGCGCAAGGAGGATATAAGCTGGTTTTCGCAACTGCTGGAGCGCGAGGCGCCTTCCAAGCCTGTGCGGCTGGTGGTCGGCGGCAACAGCCGGCAGGAATCGGTGAAAAACGCGCTCGATGCTGTGGCGCCGGACACAGACCTGGTGGCTGTGCACGACGCTGTCCGCCCGTTCATTGACCCCGCCACGCTGGAGAAAGTGATCCTGGAGGCGGCGCAAACCGGGGCGGCCATCGTGGGCATCGTGCCGGTGGATACCGTCAAGCAGGTGCGCGGCAACAAGGTTCACGGGACCCTGCCCCGCGAGCGGCTGATCCTGGCGCAAACTCCGCAGGTCTTCCGCTATTCGTTGCTGAGGGAAGCCTTCGAGCGAGCTGCCCAGGACGGTTTCATCGGCACCGATGAGTCCAGTCTGGTCGAGCGACTGGAACGCGTCGAGGTCAGCGTGGTGCCGGGCAGCGACCGGAACATCAAAATTACGAAGCCGTCGGACATGGAGCTGGCCCGGCTTTTCCTCAGCGAAGAAATGGCGCGGCGGAAGGCATCCTGAATGTCCTCGGCGGGGTT
>JAPWUP010000235.1 GCA_028275505.1 Bryobacteraceae bacterium | reverse complement strand
GGCACGAACGCCACGAAACCGCCCGTTTCGTCCTGCAACTGGCGGAGCCGGAGCAAGTGATCCACCCGGTCCTCGTCCGTCTCGATGTGGCCGTAAAGCATCGTGCAGTTCGAGCGCAAGCCCATCCGGTGCGCCGTGCGAGCCACCTCCAGCCATTCCTCGCCCGAAATCTTGTGGTCGCAAATGATGCGCCGCACGCGCTCGGAGAAAATCTCGGCGCCGCCGCCCGGCAGCGAGTCTACGCCCGCTTCCATCAGCCGCTGAAGCGTCTGCTCGATTGTCAGCTTGCTGCGCCGCGCCAGCCACGCGATCTCCACCATGGTCAGCGCCTTCAGGTGCACCTTCGGGAAGCGCTCCTTCAAGCCGCGCAGCATGTCGCAGTACCAGTCCAGCGTCAGCTCCGGATGCAGTCCGCCCACGATGTGGAACTCGGTCACCGACTCGGACCAGCCTTGCGCCGCCGTCTCCCACACCTGCTCGAGCGACATCGTGTAGGCCCGCGCATCCCGCGCCTTCTTGCCGAAGGCGCACAGCCGGCAGCTCGCCACGCACACGTTGGTGGGGTTGATGTGCCGGTTCACGTTGAAGTAGGTCACGTTGCCGTGCAGCCGTTCCCGCACCCGATTGGCCATGTAGCCCACAGCCAGCAGGTCCGCGCTGCGATACAACGCCAGACCGTCCTCACGATCCAGCCGGATCCCCTCCTCCACCTTGCGAAGGATGGGCAATAGCGACGCGTCTTCGATGAAGACCGGCATGCTTCAGCTCCGGGCGCCCAGACCCAGAATCTCGGCCCCCCAAAACAGGAAGAATAGCACGCTGACCCAGCCGTTCACAGAGAAAAACGCCGCGTTCACGCGCGAAAGATCGTGCGGGGAGACCAGCCGGTGCTCGTAGACCAGCAGCAGCGCGATCGCACCCGTCCCCGCAAAGGCAAGCCCGCCCAGTCCAAAGCTGTGAGCCAGCGCCAGCAGACAGACCGGCACGAAAGCGTGCAGCAGCCGCGCCACCCACAGAGCGCGTGCAATCCCCAAACGGGCCGGAAGACTCCGCAGCCCCTCGCGCACATCGAACTCGTAATCCTGGCAGGCGTACAGGATGTCGAAGCCCGCTGTCCACAACGTCACCGCCGCCGTCAGCCACAGGATGCGCGCATCCAGACCGCCCGTCACCGCGATCCACGCCGCCGCCGGCGCCGCCCCCAGGCACAGGCCCAGAACGAAGTGCGTCAGCGCCGTGAAACGCTTCGTGTAGGAGTAGCCGAGCACCAGCGCCAGCGCCACCGGCGCCAGGCGAAAGCACAGCGGATTCAGCGCACGCGCCGCCAGCAGGAACACCGCCACGGAAGCCAGCAGAAAAGCCCATGCGAATCGCCGCGAGAGCAGCCCCGCCGGCAGGTGGCGCGTCGCGGTGCGCGGATTGCGCGCGTCCATCTCAGCATCCGCCAGACGGTTGAACGTCATCGCCGCAGATCGCGCCCCGACCATCGCCACCACGATCCAGCCCAGCTTCCCCAGCGCCGCCTGCGCCGTCAAACCCGCTTCCCGGATGGCGAGCAACGCCGCCGTCAGCGCGAAGGGCAAGGCGAAGACCGAGTGCTCGAATTTGATCATCTCGAGCGTGAGCCTGAGCTTGCGCAGCACGCCCGCGACCGCTGTGCCCATCCGGGTTCCCCCTATAATCATAGTTCGGGCTCGAAGCCCGGCGGGTCCTCGCTCGCCCAGAAACAGGAGCCGGCCGTCATCATGAGCGTCAAAGTCCGCAAAGCCGTTTTTCCTGCCGCAGGATTGGGCACGCGCTTCCTGCCCGCCACCAAGGCGCAACCCAAAGAAATGCTCCCGCTGGTGGACAAGCCCCTCATCCAGTACGGCGTCGAAGAGGCGGTCCGCTCCGGCATTCGCAACATTCTCATCGTGACCGGGCGCGGCAAGACGGCCATCGAAGACCACTTCGACGTGAGCTTCGAACTCGAGCACCTGCTCCAGACGCGCAATCGCCCGGATCTGCTCGCGGCCGTGCGCCAGATCTCCGACATGATCGACGTCGCCTACGTGCGCCAGCGTGAGGCTCTCGGCCTGGGCCACGCGGTCCTGCGCGCGCGCGAAATCGTGGGCAACGAACCTTTCGCCGTGATCCTCGCCGACGACGTAATCGAGGCTGACCCGCCCGCTCTTCGCCAGCTCCTCGACGTATGGGAACGCTTCCAGGCGCCCGTCCTCGCCCTGATGGAAGTGCCCCCGGAAAGCATTCCCAGCTACGGCATCGTGGCGGCGGAACCCGTCGAGTACAACGGCACGCGCGATCGCCTGTTCCGCATCCACGACCTCGTCGAGAAACCCCGACTCGAAGACGCCCCCTCCAAGCTGGCCATCATCGGCCGTTACGTGCTCACGCCCGAAATCTTTCCTGCCATCGAGGAAGCCGGCCCCGGCGCCCTGGGCGAAATTCAGCTTACCGATGGCTTGCGTCGCCTGCTCCGATCCTCGCCGCTTTACGGCTACCGATTCCACGGCGTCCGCTACGACGCCGGCGACAAACTCGGCTTCCTCATCGCTACCGTCGAGTTCGCGCTGCGACGCGAAGATCTGGGCGGCCCGTTCCGCGCTTATCTGAAAAGTCTCAAACTGTGAGCGAGGTTCCCGTGACTGCGATTCCCGCTGCGTTGCCTTTGGATGCACGTGAAGCGCTGGCCGTTGCCGAGGTCGTGCTCCAGCACGCCGAAGGCCGCGAGCTCAATGACGAACTCCGCAACCGGCTGGCAGGCCGGCTGTCAGCGCTTAAGCTGAACAGCCTCGAAGTCTTCCCCGGTTCGCTGGCGCGCGACCCCATCCACCGATCGGCTTATTACCTGGCCGTGGACGGCCTCGCCGCCGGCAAGCCGCAATCTTTGCTCTTGCGGATCGCACCCGCGACGGCGCCCGCCACCGGCCTGTTCCCCCATTCCCAACTCGTAGTCCGCCAGCGCTCGGCGACCGGCACCGAAATCGTGATCAACGCCATCCCCTTCTCCACGCGCGATTACGACGCCCTGCGCACCTTCGCCGAACAGGTGGACGACGCCTTCCTGCCGCAACCGCAAGGCGCCCGCGCCGCCATCGCCGCCGGCAACCGCCATCCCGAGATCAGCCTGCCCGCCATCTTCGAGGCCTACCGCATCATCCTCAAGAACACCGGCCTCAACATGGCTTCCACGCCGCAACTGTCCGCCTCGCGCGAGATGACCACGGACGAGGAACTCGCCCGCCGCGATGGCGAGAATCCGACCGCTCCCGGGCACACCCGCGTCAGCATCCGGCATCTCTATCACGCCGGACTGTGGGCCGCCATCCGCGCCGGCTGGCGTGAGGGCTACACCGCCGAGGCCGATCACATCATCATCACCGGCGCCACCGAGGACGACATCCGCCGCTCCGTCGAAGCCGGCAAGGAAGCCATCCGCCAGGCCGCCGGCTTCACCAAGTTCACCACGGATACCTCGCGCCTCATCGAGCTTCGCGCCGACCCGCGGCATCCCGAGCCGTGGAGCGACTCCGTCGTCGCGGAACGCTTCCAGACGCTGTTCTCGCCCGAAGAGCAGCGCTGGATCCTGAGCGAGTTTGCAAAGCCTTTCCACGCCGGCGACCGCGTCTACCGGCTCGAAGAGGGTCAGATCCGCCGCCTCGCCGTCAAGTTCGGCGCCAGCCTGCGGCTCAACGAGGAACTGTACGACTGGATCCGCGAGGTCAAAGCCACCGCGCCCGGCGTGCGCACTTTCGATTTCGAACCCTCGCTCGATGAGGCCGAGACGCTCACCACGCCCGAAGAGCTGCTCTTCTACATGCACTGGCTGCGCGCCCGCGGACGTCCTGCCCAACTGGTGCCTCCCAACCTGGGCTTCAAGAAACGCCAGGCCTATCCTGTGGCCATGGAAAGCTCGCCCGAAAACGGCATCGGCTTGCGCGATTACGTCAAGCACAAAATGTGGCCGGAACTCATCCCGCGGGTGGAATCGCAATTCGGCGGCCGGCCTCTGGACGAGCTAGGCGCGCGGGTGGCCGAACTGGCCGCCGTGGCCCGTCACTTCAACGCCACCCTCAGCATCCACTCCGGCAGCGGCAAGCAGGCCGAAGTCCTCCGCCAGATCGGACGCGCCACCGCCGGCCGCGTCAACTATAAGATTTCGGGCGAGCTTCAACTGCAACTGTTCGACGTGCTGAGCGAGCAGCCGCCCGGCTCGTACTGGCGGCAACTCTACGAACGCATGGTGCGCCGCGCCGAGGCCTTCGCCGAACGAGGCGCCTTCGGGGAGGAAAGCGCGCTGGCCGCGTACTACCGTCAGCTCGGCCGCGGCTCATCGCTCGGCGATCCCGCGCGCGGGCGCGTGGACGGCAACCTCTTCCTGGTGTTCTGGCTGGGCAACATGGTCGGCAGCCGCGATGTCGAATCCCCCGACGGCGACCACCGCTTCTTCAAGGAGAAACTGGACGAACTGCCTCAGGATCTGGTGCGCGAGGTTCGCCGCCGCAACACCCGTTACATCGTCTGGCTGGCCGAACAACTTCGCGGCTGAGGTCCTATGCGTCGTCGCGACTTCCTGGCTTTGACCGCCATGCCGCTCTGGGAGGCTACTAACGTGCGCCTGGGAGTGGATCTGTTCAGCCTGCGTTCTCAAGGCTGGAACGCGTTCCAGTCGCTGGACTACTGCGCGAAGCTGGGCGTTCAGGTGGTCCACTTCAGCGAGCCGCGCTTCCTCGGCCCGCTGGACGATGAAGACCATCTGCGCCGCGTCGCCGATCACGCGCGTCGCCTCGGAATCCAGCTCGAAGTGGGCATGCGCTCCATCTGTCCCAGCTCCAAGATGTTCGACGCTTCCCAGGGCAGCGCCGAGCAGCAACTGGAGCGGCTGATCCGCGCCGCCCGCCTGCTCGGTTCCCCCATCGCGCGCGCCGTGCTGGGCAGCATGGCCGACCGAGCCGTCCCTCCCGGCATCGAGGCTCACATCGAGAACACGGTCCGCGTGCTGCGCGCCGTGCGCTCCCGCGCGCTCGATGCAGGCATCAAGATCGCCATCGAGAATCACGCCGGCGACATGCAGGCGCGCGAGCTGAAAACGCTGGTCGAAGAAGCCGGCCCTGATTGGGTCGGCGTGTGCCTGGATTCGGGCAACCCGCTGTGGACGATCGAAGATCCGCACCTTACTCTGGAAGTTCTGGCCCCCTACGTTCTCACCAGCCACTTGCGCGACAGCGCGGTCTGGCGCGTTCCCGAAGGCGCTGCGGTGGCTTGGGTGCGCGCGGGCGAGGGCAACGTTCGCCTCGAAGAATGGGTACGCGAATTCGTTCGCCGCTGCCCGGGCCGCACGCTGTCGCTCGAAGTGATCGTGACCGGCCCGCGGGTGTTTCCGTATCTGGACCCCAAGTTTTGGGAAGCCTACCGCAAGACGCCCGCCTGGGAGTTCGCGCGTTTTCTCGCTCTGGCGGAACGCGGCACGCCACGACCCGCCCCGCCTTCCCTCAGCAAGGAAGAAGCCCAAA
>JAPWUP010000234.1 GCA_028275505.1 Bryobacteraceae bacterium | reverse complement strand
AAAGTTCATAATTCCATCGCAGCCAGTTACCCGGTTGCCTGTCTTCCAGGTTCCCGATGCTCACCCAGACATACTCGATGTCCAGGCCGGGCAGCCTGTCGCGCACCGCCCGCGCGTTGCGCAAAACTACATCCTCGTATCGCTCGACCTCGAAGCCGTCTACCCAGCTCCAACCCACCCACCCCGCGGGCCTTTTCGGCCAGATCTTGATGTCGTACTCCCGCTGCACGAGCGAAGCCCAGTTCTCCAGCTCCACGTATGGGTCGCAACCCTCCGCCAGCCGCAGTTTTTCCAAAGCGACCGTGGCACCGGGCGGCAGTTCGTAGCCCTCAAAATCGCAGTAAGCGCTGAGCGTGGGCACGCCGCGCACACGGTCCCAGCCCAGCTCGTGCACTGTGCTGATGCGGTCGTAACGCACGAAGCCCAGATGAAGGGCTTTGCCTGGCCTGCGGTTGTAGATTTGGACCAGCGTCTTGCTCTTGCGGGGCTGATTGAGAGCGCTCAGCTGCACTACCCTGCTGGCTACCTGCCAGCCCGAGGCGATGAAAGCAACCGCCTCCTCCGCCGGCACTCCCACTCGCAGCCAACTATCAGGTCCCGTCGTGTCCACGAGCCGGCAGCGGCCCAATCGGACTGCCTGCCGGCCCCCATTGCGCACGCTGCCCGTGATCGTCACCGACCCGTCCTCTCCGGAAGTGAACTCGAGCATCCATTCCACAGCGGGTTCGGGGAAGCGGAGTTCCAGGCGCCTGCCCGCGCCGCCCGTCCATCGCGCTTCCGCCGCCTCGGCCCACAGGGTCTTGCCGTTCACATCGAGCCCGAAGCGCGCGTTCTCGATCGTCGTCCCGAAGCAGAGCCTGCGACGAGCCAGATCCACCCGGAGATCCTCAGCCTGGATCGCCACCATGGCGCAGCACGCAAACCAAAGAAGGAGCCGCTTCCGCATTGCGAACCTTTCCGGATCTTACTCGATTCGGCAAACAGAACGGCGCGGGGCAAGCAGGGTCCTGAGGGCGGGCGAATCGTCAAATCACGGCGGTTCCCGCGCGCGCCTCACATCGGTTGGCGCTTGCGCTCATCCGGCGATTCCGCTGGCTGTGCGTGGTCGGCTCGTGCCCTTGGGTGTGCTGAGCCTAATGTCCACTCAAATCCGTCGCGGACCCAATCCAATCCGGACCGGTACTCCGGCTGCGCAGGATGTAAACGACGGGTGCTGCAACCCCCTTGGCGGCCAAACCCTCATGGTGGGCTCGTGGCGACTCGAACGCCAGACCTCTACCGTGTCAAGGTAGCGCAGGCCAGTAAGTTACAGGTGCCGGTGTTGAAAACAAAGGACTTAGCGGTTTCCGGGTTGGCACAAATTTGGCGCAGGACGCCGGGTTTTGGCACAGTTTTGGAGCGCGAGCTATGAGTCACGCCGGCTTCTGCTCCTACGCCGAGGCCCAGGCTTGTCGCGGCGAGCCGCGAGGCCGCACAGCTGGAGCGTACGCCTAACGGCATGGTAGATGGCTTGGCGGCTCACATTGGCGTCAAGACGATTGGCAATTTCCGAGATCCGCGCCCCAGCACATTGGAACTCGACTGCCCATCCGAAGTGCGCTAGCTCGATGCGCGGGGCTGCGACCAGCGCCACATACCGCGACCAGTGGCGATGCAGCCACTCGTCCTTGCGGCGGATCACGCCGGGATCAAACTGTGGGTGGCGCCTAGCATAGCGCGCTGCCTTGCGCTCACAGCGCGAATCCGTGGGCGCCCAAGACCACCAGTCACTACTGATCAGAGGCCAACAGCGGGGAGCATGATCATCATCCTGTGGCCACCACTGGTTCCACACCGAAAAGGCATCAGCAACTTGCTGGGCCAACCAGTTCGGAATCCGTCCCCGGGGATCAAGCAAGTTCCAGCGCCTGGCCCAATTCAGCAACTGCGTGCGCAAGCCGCGGCCTAGGTGGTGCAAGGCCAGCAGCTCCGCGAATAGCGCGGACGGCGCGTATTAATTGATCGCGTGGCAGAAAAGCTCCGAAGCCACCATTTGCTCCTCGCCCCGGGCGACATAGGGCCAGGCTTGGGCCAACCACCGGCGGCGCAGCCCGCCAGCCAGGCTCTGGATGGTGCGCCGGCTGTAGATCTCGGCGAATCTTGGCGCTAGCAAAACTTGCATTCCGACGCATAGATTAACACGAAATGCCGAAGTACGGGGCCAAATAATTTTGGCGAGTCTATGACCAACTAAGTAGGGCCCGAGCGGTAGAATTGGGCTGGGTAAATGCAAGTCGGGACGTATCATATAAGCAGGTGGAACAGCCTTAGCACTACCGCCTTCACGGTAGCCAAGGCCGCACGACACAACCACGGTTCCCTCCTGGCTGGTGGGGCGGCACCACGGCCGGGGCCGCCCCCAACTTTAGCTAGCGGAGGGGACCGGAGCCCGGGAGGTGAACCGATGCTAGCGACTGCCACAACTACATCCACAACCGAAGCCGATCAGACCAGTCACCAGGCCATAACATTCAGCGCTGGGCAAATTCCCCATGAACTCCAAGGGCTGAAGCGCTGGGTGCTGTGGCGCTATGAGTGGAGCGATGGTCACAAACCATCCAAAGTCCCCTACCAACCCAATGGCGCAAAAACCCGCGCAAATTACCCCAATACGTGGCATGACTCGCCACCTGCGCGCAGGCTGCGATCAGCGATGGTTATTCAGGAGTTGCGTTTGCGCTTGGTGACGGGTACGCTGACGTAGATCTTGACGGCTGCCGCGATCCAGTCAAGGGCCAGGTCCAGGCGTGGGCGCAACGCATTATCGAGCAGCTGCGCTCCTACACTGAAGTGTCCGTATCTGGCAAGGGAGTGCACATCATCTGCGGTGGGACGCTGCCACCTGGCCGACGTCGTAAGGAAGCGATCGAATTGTATGATGCAGCCCGCTTCTTTATTGTGACGGGGTATCGCCTTACCAACTATCCCATCCGCGATTGCAGCCGCGAATTAGCCGAGCTACACCAGCAGCTGTTCGGCGCCACGCCTGAGCCAGCGCCACCGCCACCACGACAAGACGCAGCGGACAGCAACGGGCAGCTGCCAGCGTGGAAGGCGCAAGTGCTGATCAGGCTGGCTTACTACGTACTGAGTTCCGATGGTTATGCCAAGTTTCGGCGCCTGTGGCGGGGTAACTGACAAGACGATTATCCGAGCCAATCCGAGGCCGATTGCGCACTTAGCAGGTATGTACGTGAGATCCTAGGCCAAGCCGCGACAAAACTGCCAGCTAAAGCTGTAGACGATCGCGCCCAAATGATCGAGTTTTACGTCGGGCTAGGTGCGTTAGTTCAGCGCGATAAGTGGCGTCATCGTCCGGACTACCGTCAGCGCACAGCTCGGGTGGTAATGTCCGACCCAGCAGATACCCGATTGCCGGCAGAATTCATCAGGGCGCCGTTAACGGATCTGGGTAATGCCGAACGGTTGGTTGTGCTCTTTGGGCAGGACTTAGCGTGGACCGAGGCCTGGGGCTGGCTCGTGTGGGATGGTCAGCGGTGGGCAATAGATAGCCAGCGCAAGGTCGAGGAGTTGGCCGTGGCCACGGTTCGGGCAATGTATCGCGCCGCGGCGCAGCTGGAAGACCCCGATCGGCGCAAGGCCCTGGCAAGCTGGGCGCAGCGCAGCGAGTCTCGTAGCCGCATCGAGGCCATGGTTGCATTGGCGAGGCACATGACAGCACGCAAGGCTGATGAGTTCGATAGCGACCCATGGTTACTGAACTGCGCCAATGGCACTTTGGATTTACGGACTGGCGAGTTGCGCCCTCATCGGCGGGAGGACCTGGTTACGAAGCTAGCCCCCGTGGTCTACGCCCCGGACGCGCGCAGCGAACTGTGGGAGCGATTCCTCCGCGAGGCCTGTGGCGGCGACCAAGACATGGTTGCTTTCCTCCAGCGCGCGGTCGGGTACAGCCTGATTGGCTGCACCGGGGAAGAGAAGCTGTTCCTGGTTCATGGCCCTGGGGCCACGGTCAAGAGCACATTCTTAGAGGCTGTTAAAGCCACCTTGGGTCACTATGCGTGGACATCGGACTTTTGACATGCCCAGGCAGATCCTGACCCAGGTTCTGCCTGGGGGAGGGCAGATCTTGGGCTGAGAGAGATGACAATAACACAGGCGGCAGGGCATAGACCTTGGGATGGACCCAAGGGGCGCGCTCGGCCCGCAGCTGGTCAGGGGTGCGATGCCCCTTGGCGGAATTCTCGCGGAGGTAGTTGAACCAGAGCTGGTAGGTCCAAGCCTGATTGAGGAAGCGCTGGAGGTCGCCGCGGAAGGGTTCCAGCTGGTAGAACTCCTGCTCCATGAGGCCGTGCACCGCTTCGACGTCGCTGTTGTAAGTGGAGCGGTGGGGCGGGTTGAAGCGGTGCCGGCGGCAGCGGTATTTCTGCTCGACCAGGCGGGTGAAGGCCGGGGGCGTGCGGCGGCGGTTCCAAGCGCCACCGAACTCGCTGCCGTTGTCGGTCTGCACGGTAAGCTCCTCGAGCTTGACCCCGCAGGCGGCCAAGTGGGCCAGCAAGCGATCGCCGAACAGCAAGGCGTAGGTGGAGTCGTTGACGGCGGAGAAGGCCAGCCAGATGCCGCCTTCGGGTACGATGCGGGCGGTGAATTGGTAGCGGGGCAGCCCGAAGGGGATCAGCTCGCGGTAGCCGGGCAGATCGGAGAGGTCTTTGACGTCGACTTGGAGCAGGCCGAAGGCCGGCCAGCTGAGTTTCTCAGCGGCCAGGCTTCGGGCTGGGGGACGTGGCTTTTTGCGGCGCTGGCTGCGTCCGGATTGCTTGAGGATGCGGGCGATGGCCCCGGTCGAGCAGGGCAGATCGAAGTAGCGCTTGAGGCGCCGGGGGCCAAAGCAGGGGATGGCGTCGCGAGCCTCGACGACCTGCTGCTCGACCTCGGGCGGGGTTTTGTGGGGGATGTGGTGCGGGGCGCGGGAGCGCTCTTCCAGCCCGGCCAAACCCTGCTCCTGGTAGCGGCGTAACCACAGGCGCACGGTGTTGCGCGAGCATCGGAAGTCGCGCATGGTGGGGCGGATGCCCTTGCTGAGGGCGCTCATCACCATCTGGTAGCGGACGGCGAATTTGGGGTCTTGGCTGCTCATGATTTCCTGGTAGGATAGCTCAAGGCACAAGGCGTTCCTCCGGTTTGGGTGTCAATCCGAAAGGATAGCGGAAAGGAACGTTCTTGTGCCGACATGTTTTTAGCCTCGGCGGCGCCAGACCCGCTCCCAGCTGAGGGCGCCGGTGGCTCGGGCGGGCCGTTTGGGTTTGTCCCCTTCGCCTTCGCTACGCTTCGGCTTCGGGGACAAACCCAAGCTTTGTAGCTTGCGTTGGAATTGCTTCCACATTTGCTCGGTGCACAACCTCAGCCGGGGTGGGTCACCATGTGCCTGGGCAGGAAAGATGAGCCAATTCGGGGGTTGACAGGGCGCGCTGGATGTGTAATCATTTCCATATCGCTGTGGTGACGATCCGGGACGTGGCGC
>JAPWUP010000080.1 GCA_028275505.1 Bryobacteraceae bacterium | reverse complement strand
AGCTCAAAAACCTCGCGGAGGATGCAGCAGCCGCAGAACTTCGTCGCGAGATGGAGGCGCGGCTTGCCGAGTGGATGCGCCGCACCGGCGACTCCTGGGATTACAACTGGACCGAGCCGGTCGAAGAAGGCGGACGCCTCTACCGCGACCGCATCTTTTATACGGTGGACGAATACCTGAAATGGGCCGCCTCTCAGAAGGCTCGCTGAGACAAGGCTAAATGCCGGCGCGGAAGAGTTGTTCCCAAGCTGCGGGCCAACTGAAGCGCTCCTCGTAGAGCTTGCGTCCGGCCTCTCCCAAGGCGCGCCGACGCTCCGGCGAATCCAGCAGGTCCAGCACCGCTTGCGCGAACGCCTCCGGATCGTCCGCCAGCACCAGATGCTCGCCGTCGCGCGCTCCCAACCCTTCGGCGCCCAACGTGGTGGATACCACGGCTCGACGCGCAGCCCATGCTTCGAGGATCTTGAAGCGGGTACCGCTGGCAGCCAGCAGCGGTACAACCACCACACGGGCCTCGGCCAGCGCGCGCACCGCGTCCTCCACCGGCCCTACCAGCTCGATCCGCGCATCGCCCCGCAGGTATCTGGCCACGGCGTGGGGATTCTTGCCGATGACACGCCAGACCAGATGAGGCCGGCGCGCACGCAACAGCGGCCAGATGGCCCGGCGGAAAAATCGTACGGCGCCGACGTTCGGTTGGTACTCGAGGTTGCCCGAAAAGGCGATGACCTCCTGCTCCGGTACGCAAGGCGGATCCACGCGGGGGATCGCATTGGGATAGACGGCGACGATTGCGCCGGGCGCCACATCGCGAATTCTCTCGGCGTCCTCGCGCGAAGCAGTCAGGATCAAATCGAAAGCGGGCAGCCACTCGCGCTCCAGGCGCCGGCAACACTCCGCGAAGCGGCGAAACACAAGCCGCAAGGGTAGGCTTTCGCTCTCGGCAAGACGGTGGTAGAGCTCGGACTCCACGTTGTGCAGGTCGAGAACGAGCCGTCGCGCACGCGGGCGGACCGCTGCGGCGTAACCGGCGCACCAGAAATGCTCGATGATCGCCAGCTCGTACTCGCGGTCACGGAGCCATTCCGTCACGGCCGGGACGAATCCTTCGAACCGGTCATTGAGCGGCGGCCTGCCCAGCGCCATTCGCCGCAAATTGCGCGCCAGACGGGCAGTGCGATGCCGCGAGTGGGCCGGCAGATCGAGCACGTGCACATCGCGGAATTTCCCGTCAGGGATGGCGCGGAGAGGGTTCGGCGCGCTCGGTTCGCGAAACACGATCAAGTCCACACGGTAGCGAGGCGTGAGATATTCCAGAAGCGAGGCAGTGCGCAGTGCGCCGCCGCCCACCGTCGGGTAGGGCGCTTCGGGACTGATCACCAAAGCACGCGCTTCAGGCGCGGCCCTGTCGCAAGGCCTCGACATAAGCTTCATGCGTCCTCTGCGCCGTTTTTTCCCAGGTGAAGCCGGCCGCACGACGCAAGGAACGCTCGCGGTAATCGGCCCGCAGGTCTGGCCGCTCGATCAGCGCGAGCAAAGCCTCGACCCACGCACGCACGTCGTGTGCGTCAACCAACAAGGCAGCATCCCCCGCGACTTCCTGGATCGCCGCGTCGCGCGAGGCCACCACAGCGGCGCCACACTGCATCGCCTCCAGCACGGGCAGGCCGAATCCCTCGTAGAGCGAAGGATAAACAAACGCAATCGCGCCCGAGTACAGCCCGGCGAGCTCATCATCGGATATCTCGCCCAACCAGCGGATACCGTCTGCCGCGGGCAGACCAGAAAAGTCCGGACGTCTCCGGCCGACCAGCAGCAGGTCCGCCGGATGGACCCTGCGCAGCTCGGCGAAGACTTCCACCAGAAACGGCAGATTCTTGCGCGGCTCCAGGGTGCCCACGAAAAGGAAATAGGGCTCGCGGATCGGCGCCGGGGCGGGCCGAAAGCAGCGCGCCGCCGCGAGCGGGACTGTGATGACGCGCTCGGGCGCCAGGCCAAAACGCTCGATCACCTGTCGCCGCACCGCTTCCGTGTGCGTGAGGATGAGGTAGGCGCGCCTCAGACGGATCAGCCAGGGCGTCCGCCGGCGCACGCGATCCGCGTGAGCGTGCCAGGCGCGGTTCAGCCAGGGCGAGAGATCGTGGAGGGTGAGGACGGCGGGCGTGCGGCCGGCATAGGGAACCTCGAAATTCGTACCGTGAAACAAGTCCGCCCCGATATGTTTTATCGTGCGGGGCAGGCCCCACGACCACCACCGTCGCTCGAGCCAGCCGTTCGGCTGCGGACCCAGGCGCAGATTCGGCGGGTTCGGTTCTTCCAGGGAGAAAGGCTGGTCGGAAACCAGCCAGTATTCATCGTCGGGAAAGCTTTCGGCCAGCGACCGGCTCAGCTCGACCACGTAGCGACGGAGGCCCCCGCTGGAAAGAGTGAGCGGGGTGGCGTCCAAGGCCACGCGCATGGCGGTCAGCAGCGGATGAGCCGCCGGATTTCTGCCTCGCGGTTCAGGTAGTTCTGCTCGTAGTAACGCTGGTACTCGCCCGAGCGCACGCGCTCCACCCAGCCGGTGTTCTGCTGGTACCAGGCCACGGTTCGGCGGAGGCCTTCGTCGAAGTCGGTCTCCGGCTTCCAGCCGGTTTCCTGTTCGATCTTTCGGCTGGAAAGAGCATAGCGGCGGTCATGGCCCGGGCGGTCGGTCACAAAGCGGATCAGGCTTTCTGGCTTGCCCGTGATGCGCAGGATGCGGCGCACGACCTCGAGATTGGGCAGCGCGCAATTACCGCCAATGTTGTAAATCTCGCCGGGCCTCCCCTTTTCCAGCAGCGCAGCCAGCGCCCGGCAGTGGTCCTCGACATAGAGCCAGTCCCGCACGTGACCGCCATCGCCGTAGACGGGCAGAGGCCGGTCCTCCAGCGCGTGCGCAATCATCAGCGGGATCAGTTTCTCGGGAAACTGGTAGGGCCCGTAGTTGTTCGAGGCCCGCGTCACGATGACAGGAACGCGATACGTGGTGAAGTAAGAAAGCGCGAGTAAATCGGACCCGGCCTTGGAAGCCGAGTACGGACTGCTGGGCCGCAGGGGGAAATTCTCGTCGGCTTCCAACGGCTCGGGCAGGCTGCCGTAAACCTCGTCGGTAGAAACGTGGACGAACAGGGCGGCTGGATTGCGCCGGGCCGCCTCCAGCAGGACGAAGGTTCCGCGCAGGTTGGTTTCGAACACAGGCGCGGGGGAGAGAATGCTGCGGTCCACGTGAGATTCCGCCGCGAAATGAACCACAGCATCGGGCCGCAACTCGGCCATGAGCTGCTCAACTAGCGCGGCGTCACAAATATCGCCACGCACGAAACGGTAACGGGGATCGTTCGCCACGGGCGCAAGATTTTCCAGATTGCCCGCGTAGGTCAGCTTGTCCAGAACCACCAGTTCACGAACCTTGCGGTCGCCCAGCACCATGCGGACGAACGCGGAACCGATGAATCCTGCCCCTCCCGTAACCAGCAGCTTCACCACGCTCCTCCCAACTTACTTGTGTTGTAACTCCCAGTCGTAATTGATACCGGGGTCATTGTACGGCAAACGGCCTTCGTCTTCGGGGTCGTAAAAATGGTCGGTTACGTAAACCAGCATGGCCGGGGATTCCCCGATCACCTTGTAACCGTGAGCCACGCCGGGCGGGATGAGCAGTTGCCAGGGCCGGAGCACGCCGAGGTACAGCGTATTGCGCACGCCGAAGCTCGGCGAGCCGCGCCGCAGGTCCACCAGCGCCACCTGAAGCATGCCTGCGACCACGGTCCAGACGTCATGCTGCCGCAAGTGGTAATGAAAAGCCTTGATGATCCCCGGGTAACTCAGCGAGGCCGAGACCTGCGTGCTCGCCGGATCGAACCCCGTAAGCAGGGCCTGGCCTGCGCGAGTTACTTCCAGAAAGTAACCGCGATCGTCCGGCCAGAGAGTGACAGGGAGAAGCTTCACGCCCTGAATCAGCTCGGGCGCCTCCAGCCGCTGGATCACGTGTCCGATCCCGCGTGGACACTCGGGGCGGCACAGTTCGATCCCCTGGCCCTGCGCGATCAGTTCCTGCCTGGCAACCGCGGATCCGCTCATCGCCGTTCCGCCAGCGCATCCGCCTGCGCGGCCGCTTGCGCCCTCTGCTTGCGCCGCTGCTCCGCGACCAGGTTGGCGGCCCGAAGCAGCGAATCGAACGTTCCTGCATCCGTCCACCACCCTTCCAGGAAGGAGAAGGTCATGGTGCCTTCAGCGATGTACATGTTGTTGACGTCCGTGATTTCGAGCTCGCCCCGCGCCGAGGGAACCAGGCGGCGGATCTTGTCGAACACAGTGTTGTCGTACATGTAAATGCCCGTCACCGCGTAGCGGGATTTGGGATGCTTGGGCTTTTCTACGATTCGCACGATGCGGTCGCCCTCGATTTCGGCGACACCGAAGCGCTCGGCGTCGGGAACCTCCTTGAGCAGGATGCGGGCGCCGCGCTCCTGGCGCTCAAACTCCTCGACCGCCTGACGGATGGAACCCTCGATCAGGTTGTCCCCCAGCACCACGCAGATCTTCTGCCCGTCGGCGAAATGCTCGGCCAGCGAGAGGGCGTCAGCGATCCCGCCCTCGCCTTCCTGGTAGGTGTAGTTGAGATGGGAGAGGCCGAACTGCTTGCCGTTGCCGAGCAGACGCAGGAAGTCGCCCGCGTTCCGTCCGCCGGTGACGATCAGGATGTCGCGAATGCCGGCCTCGACCAGCATCTCGATGGGGTAGAAGATCATCGGCTTGTCGTAGACCGGCAGCAGGTGTTTGTTGGTGATTTTGGTCAGCGGATAGAGCCGGCTGCCCGTTCCGCCCGCCAGGACGACGCCCTTCATAAGCCTCTCCAAACGAACTCTTTATCATAACCCCGCAGCCCGGATCTCGTCGCGTCCGAAGCCGCCCTGTGCGCCGGGCTACACGTGGATGGTAGTTTCAGTGTGTTGGACGCTGCCAGAGACAGGCAACTGCCGGCACGATGGGCCAGGTGGGTGGCTGTGGTGCTGCTGATCGCGGTGGCCTGCGTGAACGTCTACCGGGCAGCCACTCAATCCATAACCTCGGACGAAGCCTTCACTTACAACCATTTCGCGGGCGGCGACGAGCCCCTGCGCGTCTACGACGCCAACAACCACGTCCTGTTCACGTGGCTGGCGCGGGCGTCTGTACGCGTATTTGGTCTCTCGGAATTCAGTCTGCGCCTGCCCGCCGTGCTCGCGGGGTGGCTCTATCTGACTGCGGTCTTCGCGATCTGTCGGCGATGGTTCACGCCTTCCTGGCTGTTCTTACTGGCCACGGCGACCCTGGTTTTGAACCCCTTCGTGCTGGACTTTCTCTCCGCCGCGCGCGGTTACTCTCTCGCTCTGGCTCTGCTCGCCTGGGCCGTCTATCTGACCGCCCGGGATATGGAAGAAGCAACCGCGGACATCCGGCGCTGGAGACTGGCTGCGGTTTGTCTGGCGCTGGCCGTGGCCGCCAACCTGAACTACGCAGTGCCTGGCGCCGCCCTGGCCGCGACTTTCGGTCTGCTCACCATCTGGCTCCGAGCTCCGCGCGGCCGCTCCTTGGTCTGCCTGGCGAGGAATTTTCTCCTCCCTGGCTTCCTGCTCACCGTATTCATTCTGGCGGCACCATTGCGAACTGCCTCCAGAGACAACTTCTACTACGGCGCAGACCGGCTTCACCAGACGCTGCAGGGCGCGATTTACTACTCCTTCGGGTACGCACGGCCTCAGAGTCCTACGCGGTTGCAGAACTTGCTCTGGGACGTCTCGCACTGGGCCGTGCCGCGCGTGCTCATCGTGGCCGCGGTCGTCACTGTAGGCCTCGCGTGGAGGCGCTGGCGCGCGGCCCCCGTGCGCCCGGAACCACAGGAAACCTTTCTCTTCCTGGTTACCGGGACTTGTTGGGCGGCCTTGGGTATGCTCGTCGCACTGAAGCGCGGTCTCGGGCTGAAGTACCCACTGGACCGCACCGCGCTTTACTGGATCCCCCTGTTCACGCTGCTGTGCCTTGCGATGATCGCGGCGGCGCGAAGGCCAGGATGGCGGCTGGCAGCCCTTCCCCTGGCGGGCTACCTCGCGCTGGCGACTGCGCAATACGTGGCGCAGTTCGACACTCGCTTTTACGCGCAGTGGCGCCATGACGCCGCGACCAAAGAAATGGTTCAGCGAATCATCCGGCGCGAGGCGTCGCGTCCGCCCCGGCGCGTGCGTATTGGAGCAAGCTGGATCTTTGAGCCCAGTCTGAACTTCTATCGCCAGCGGTACCGGCTGACGTGGCTGGAACGGGTCACGCGGGACGGTCCGCGGGGCGCTTACGATTACTACCTGCTATCGGCGGAGGACAACGGCCTGGTGGAGGAATTGGGCCTGAAAGCTTTGCACCGCAACGAGCTTTCCGGCGCTTTGCTAGCCGTGCCCGGCCGCATGTTACAATCCAGCCCATGAAGTTGTTTCGCTGGAGCGCGATCGAAAAAGAACAGATGAACCCTGCCGTGGCCCGGCAGGTCATTCATACCGACCGCATGACGATCGCAAGGGTTCACTTGCAAAAGGGCGGGATTGTCGCGGGACACCAGCATCCCAACGAGCAGGTGACGTTGCTCGAGCAGGGGCGACTGCGTTTCACCATCGAGGGAGAGAGCGTGGTGCTCGAGCCCGGCGGCGTCTTGCACATTCCTTCTGGCGCGTTCCATCAGGTCGAGGCGCTGGAGGACAGCGTGGCCGTGGATGTGTTCAGCCCGCCGCGCGAGGACTGGATCCGGGGCGACGATGCCTATTTGCGGAAGTGAGGCAGCCGGCATAGGGAGGATCCCGGTGCTACCCGGGACCCGGGGCCTGTTGCGGGGCGGCTGGATCTGGTACAATCGCCACGTGCGAATCATCGCAGCCAACGCACCCTGGCAGCAAGGGGGACCGGGTGTGCGTTTTGCGATCTCGCCTGCCGGTCATCCGGTCGAATCTGCCGGGAGACGTCTCCCGGTTGTCCTATGAATTCACCTGGGGGTTATGAACCGGGCTGGGGTGTCCGCGATAGCGAGCAGCAGTCGTAAAGCGTCAGCGGCGGCCCTCCCCGCCCGCACTCAAAGATACGTGCATGTTTCCAGGCAGGACATCCTTACCACCGCGTAAAGTCAGGGTTCGAGAGAACGTCAACGAAGGAATCCGCGCCAAGGAAGTGCGAGCCGTTTTCCCGGATGGCACCGTCGAAATCATGCCTACGGCGGCCGCAATTCGCAAGGCGCAGGAAATGGGGCTGGACTTGATCCTGGTGGCCCCCACGGCGGATCCGCCTGTCGCCAAGGCCATGGACTGGGGCCAGTGGCAGTACGAGCAGAAGAAAAAACAGCAGGAAGCCAAGAAAAAGCAGCACGTCATCCAGGTCAAGGAACTGAAATTCCGCCCCAACACGGACGAACACGATTATCAGTTCAAGAAAAACCACGCCATTCGCTTCTTGCAGGAAGGTAACCGGGTCAAGGCCGTGGTGCAGTTCCGCGGGCGCGAAATCGCGCACGTGGAACTCGGACAGCGCCTGCTGGAGAGACTGGCCCAGGATCTGGCGCCCTACGGTACCGTGGAGGGCCAGCCCCGAATGGAAGGGCGCAACATCCACATCGTCGTGGCGCCGGTGAAAGCGCAAAAGAAGGAAGCCAAGCCGCCCGCTGCCCCGCCGCCCAAGCCTGCGGAGGATGCCGGAGCGGGCGAAGGAGCCTGAGCCGGCTCAGTAAAACAGGTACTTGCGCCAGCTCTCGTCGCTCCGGCCCAAGAGCCGCATGATGTGCCGGCTGGTGTGCAGGGTGAAAGGACGCGGCGGGCGCGCCAGCTTCATCCCGGCTTCTTCCGGCGTGCGGTTGCCTTTGCGGTTGTTGCACTCGATGCAGCAGGTGACCAGGTTCTCCCACGTCGTTTCCCCGGAGCGGGACCGCGGGATCACGTGGTCCAGAGTGAGCTCGGAAGAAGGCAGCGTCCGCAGGCAGTACTGGCAGGTGTAACGATCCCGAAGCAAAATGTTCTTGCGGGAAAGGGCGCGCGTCTGCTGCGGGATGCGACGGTACTCGAGCAGCCGGATCACGGAAGGCAGTGGAATAGCCTGGCGCGCGGACCGCAACAGATGCGGCGAATATTCTTCGGGAGTGGCTACGCCCTTGAGAACCAGGACCAGAGCGCGCCGGGCCGCACAGATATTGATCGGCTCATAGCTGGCGTTCAGGACCAGCACGGGCGTTTGCAGACCGTTCTGTCCAGCCATCTCAAGCCGCCTCCTGCACAAGTCCCGTCGCGGCGAGCGGGCGGCGATCAGCCCGAGCCAGGGTCAGCACCGCAACGTAGCGGGCCCCCGCCTGCTTGAGCGCGCGGGCGCAGGCGCTGGCCGTGGCCCCCGTGGTCATCACGTCGTCCACCAAAAGCACCCGGAGGCCTTCGAGCGAGACGCCTCGGCGCACGCGAAAAGCCCCTTCCACATTGGCGCGCCGCGCGGAGTGGCTCAGTCCGGCTTGCGCCGCGGTCGCACGGACTCGGCGCAGCAAGGGCGAGACGGGCATGCCGTAGCGGCGGGCGATGGCCCGGGCCAGCAGCTCGGACTGGTTGAAGCCTCTGCGGCAGCGCTTCACCCAGTGCAATGGAACGGGCACGATCCGATCGAACCGCTCTTCCCGGGGCATCGCCAGAGCCATCCACTCGCCCAACACCTTGCCCAATGGCCGGATGCCGCCGTACTTGAACAAGTGGATCAGATCACGCAGCCGACCTTCGTACGCCCCCCAGGAATACGCAGCATCGAAGCCGCGCATGCCCTGCCGGCAAAGCCGGCAGCGGCCTTGTTCATCCAAGGGAGCGGCATTCAGGAAGGGCGTGCGGCAACACACGCAGAAGTACTCGGCGCTCAGCGGCTCCGGTGGCTGCAAGCACTTAGCACAGACGGGGATCCGCGAGAGCCGGATCAGGCTGGCGCCACAGATCCGGCACTCCCCCGGCACGAGCAACCACAGCAGTCTCGCGCCGATCTCTTCAAAGATCGGAGCCACCCGTTGCGGGACCACGCCCGCCCACCAGCGACTCGAGAAGACGCACCTCCTGAATACCCCAGTCTACATCAGACGGGCATCGCTGGGGGAGTGCTCGTCCGACCATCTCGCGAAGCGGGCGCTGCCCTGCCCTGTGTCGGCCCTGATGTATACTTCCACGGGTGACAGCCATGAGCACGACGGACAGCTTGACACGACGCGATTTCGCCCGTCTCGCAGCAGCCGCCAGCCTGGCGCGCAAACCCCTCCCCGAGCTGGAACCCGGCATCAAGCTCGCTGTCCAGCTCGGCAGCGACCCGACTGACGAGGATCTTCAGTTCGTCCGCCAGCTCGGCGTCGAATACGTCACCATCTGGGTGCGCGCCAAGGACGCCACCGTAGAAAACTTCGTGCGCCTGCGCAAGAAAGTCGAAGGCGCCGGCTTGAAGATCTGGAACATCGGCAACACCGATGTCCACAACATGGAGGAAGTGGTCCTGAACCTGCCCGGCCGCGATCGCAAGATCGAAGAATACAAACAATACCTGCGCAATCTGGGCAAGGCCGGCGGCATTCATTACACCACGTATGCCCACATGGGCAACGGGATCTGGAGCACCGATCCTGAACTGACGCGCGGCGGCGCTCGCGCCCGAGCGTTCGATCTGGCCAAAGCCGAGCAGGGTCACTGGGCGGGTAAGGTTTTCAGCGGGCCGCTGACCCACGGGCGCAAATACACACGGGAGGAAATCTGGGAGAACTACATCTACTTCATCCGCCAAGTGGCGCCGGTGGCCGAAGAGGAGGGCATCCGGATCGGGATTCATCCCGACGATCCGCCTGTGCCGGAGCTGGGCGGAGTCCCGCGCTGCATTTTCTCTAGCTTCGAGGGCTACAAAAAAGCCCTGGAGATCGCCAACAGTCCCAACATCGGCATGTGCCTGTGCGTGGGATGTTGGCTGGAAGGCGGGCCGGGCATGGGCCGGGACGTGGTCGAAACCATCCGCTACTTCGGGCGGCAAGGCAAGATCTTCAAGGTGCACTTCCGGAACGTCTCGGCGCCGCTGCCTCATTTCGTGGAGACGTTCGTGGATGACGGCTACATGGACATGTACCGCGTGATGCGCGCCCTCCAGGAAGTGGATTTCCGCGGAGCCGTCATTCCGGACCATATTCCGGCGATGGTCGGCGGCCCGCGCGCCGGCGTGGCCTACACGATCGGTTACATGAAGGCTTTGATCCAGCGCGCCGAGCAGGAGGTCGGCGCGCGCCGCCCCAGCGTGAAAAAAGCCTGAGGAGGTTATGACGATGACTCGTCGCCTGTTCCTTGCAGGAACTTTCGCCGCGCCCTTTTCCGGCCGGGCACGGGCACAGGCCCGGCAAAGCGAGAAAGTCCTCATCGAGCCCGCCGTCGAGATCGGCGTCATCCGGCCCGAGCTCCACGGACACTTCGCCGAGCACCTCGGCACGTGCATTTACGGTGGCCTCTGGGTCGGAAAAAACTCGTCCATTCCCAACATCAACGGCCACCGCAAGCAGGCGGTGGAATGGCTGCGGGCGCTGGGAATCCCCGTGCTCCGCTGGCCGGGCGGTTGCTTCGCCGACGATTATCACTGGCGGGACGGCATCGGCCCCGTCCAGAAACGACCCAGGCGCGTGAACATCCACTGGGGCAATTACACCGAGGACAATAGCTTCGGGACCCACGAGTTCATCGAACTCTGCCGGCTGATCGGCGCCGAACCCTACATCGCCGGCAACGTGGGCAGCGGGACTCCCCAAGAAATGCGCGACTGGGTCGAGTACTGTAACTATCCCTCCGGAAGTTCGCTGGCAGATGAACGGGCGGCGAACGGCTCGCCCCAACCCTTCCGTGTCCGTTACTGGGGCGTGGGCAACGAAAACTGGGGTTGCGGCGGCAACATGACCCCGGAGGAATACGCCGCCCACTACCGCCGCTTCTCCACCTATCTGCGGGATTTCGGCGACACCCGGCTGTTTCTGATCGCCTGCGGTCCCGGCGGCAACAATCTGGAATGGACCCGACGCTTCATGGAAGCCATGCCGCGACGCACGCGCATCCACGGATACGCCATGCACTATTATTCGCGGGGCCGCGACCACGCGCGGCGCTTCACCGTGGAAAGCCTGCGCGCCCAACTGGCCACCTTCTGGGACCTGGAAAAGGCCATTCTGGAGCAGCGGGCGCTGCTCGACAAATACGACAAAGATCGGCGCATCGGCCTTTTGGTGGACGAATGGGGCGTATGGGACCGGATCGATCCCGAGGAAGAGAAACGCTACGGGCGGCTGTTCCAGCACATCACCATGCGTTCGGCACTGGCCGCTGCACTAGGCCTCAACGTCTTTCACCGACAGGCGGACAAGCTGGTGATGTGCAATCTGGCCCAGACGGTCAACGTGCTGCACGCGCTGCTGCTGACCGACGGCCCGCGTTGCATCCGCACCACGACCTATTACGCCTTCGAACTCATGAAGCCGCACCGCGGCGCAACGGCGGTGCGCGTGCAGGCTCCCGAAGCGCCGCCGCCCGCGCTCTCGGTTTCAGCCTCGCGCCGGCAGGACGAGCTCATCGTCACCCTCGTCAATCCGCGGCATGATGCCGGCCTGGACGTGGAGTGCGCGCTGAGCCGCGGCATCGCCGGCAACGCTCGCGCCCGCGTCCTGCATCACCCGGATTTCAACGCGGCCAATACGTTCGAGACCCCGGATCTGATCGTGCCGCGCGATCACCCGGTGAGCGCCTCCGGCAGCTCCCTTCGCGTCGAGTTGCCGCCGCTGGCGATCGTCACGGTTCAGGCGCGCCTGAGCGGAGTCTGAGCGCGGCGGCCAGTCACTCCTGGCTGGGGCCCTGGTCCGGGATCTGCTTTTTGCCGGACTCCATCAGATCCAGGAAACGCTGGAAAATTCGCGAGAGCGTGTAGCCCAGCTCGGCGTCCGAAGAACCGATGGAAACGATGGTGCGGGCGTTCTTGAGAGTCTGGCTGGCCTCGGCCAGGCGCGCGGCTTGAGGAGTGAGCAAGAGCAATTCGGGGCTGCTCTTGAGCAACGCCATTTCCTCCTTCTCGAAGGCCAGCCGCATGCGGCTCCGCTTGAGTTCATCCTCGGTGCGCTTCTCGGCCAGGGCCGCTTCCTGCTCCCATTCCCGTCGCTTGAGCTCGAACTTCTTCAGTTCGAGCTCGTGTTCTGAGAGCGCGATCTGCTCGTCGGCCTGGATGCGGGCGCGCGCCGCGGAAATGCGGGCCTGTTGTTTGAGCTGCTCGGTTTCCTCGAGGATGCGGGCGGATTCGCGCTGGCGCAGCGCTTCGGCGATCGCCGGATCCGCCGGTTCGATGCTTTGCACGGACAGCGCCACGATCTCCAGGCCGAAGCGGGCGGCTTCCGCGCCCAAGGTCTGTTCCAGATGCGCGGTCAGGGCCTCGCCAGAAAGCTCCTCGATGGCGCGGCGTTCCGTGTACACCGCCACTGCGCCTTGCACGACGGCCTGAAATGCCTGGGCCGCGCGGCTCACGGCATCTGCTTGCCACCCGCCCACGCGCACCAACTGCGTCAAGTGCTCGCGCGAAGCCGCCACAGTAATGGCCAGTTGGGCGCGCACCGGGATGGCGCCGCGGCAGGCCGTCTCCGCCGTCAGTTCCACCTGATGCGTGGCCGCCGGGATGGCGAGGCTGAAATGCCGGGGATAAAAAGCGCCGCTTCGTAGCCGGATCACGCCGCCGGACTCGTAGAGAACCAACTGGTCGGGCTTGCGCGGTCGCAACTCGAAGAGGGCCACCGCGATCAAGAGCGCCAGAACAATGGCCGCTAGCCACATACGCCGGGCTCCAACTCACTCCGTAAACAAACGTGGTTACAACGCGGGCGCTTGGCCTGACGAGCTAGGGGATTCCAGGAGCCGCCCGAGTTAGAAGTATACCGCACGCACCGAAGCGGAATCTGTTCAGGCCCGCCTTACAGAGCCCGCGTGAGCAGGGCCAGCAAGAATCCCGCCGCCAGCCGGAACTCCCGCAAGACGTTCCAGGCGATCTCGTGCGGACGTGTCAGAACCTTCGTCCTGCGGTAGCGCAGCCGCCAGCGCAAGCGCAGCCAGAATCGGGTGAGATCGAGCCGGGTCTGACGGAGCTGGCTGACGCGCCAGAGCGAGATCCGGGCCCAGGCCAGTTGCACCCGCGAAGGCACCTCCAGGGAAGGCAGTTGAGCCTTCACCCGCTGGTACGCCGCCTGTAAATCGGCGATGCGCAGGCCCCGCTTCAGGCCGACTCCCATGCGCGCCAGCTCTTCCATCACGCGCTTTTCTACTTCGCTGCGCGGTCGGGTGGCCAGCCACACTTCTTCCATCTCGAGCGCCAGGCGAACGAAGCCGGCCAGGTAGCGGGCCAGCTCGCGCGTTCGTCGCAGCGCGTGTCGCAGGCGGCCCTCGCGCGGGAAGAGCGCCCTCCGCGTCGTGCGATCCTTCAGGCGGAAGATGCCGGTGAGCATGGGGTGAGAGCCCTCGTTCACCACCGCGTGCTTGTACCAGAAAAGGTTCAGGAAAAGATCCCAATAGTAGCGGGGGTGAGCGCGGGCCAGAATGGCCTTCATGTTCTCCACGCTGTAGAATTCGCGCCAGGCCTGTTCATAAGCCCGCCGCCATGCCTCGGCGCTCATGTGCGGGTGGCGCATGCAGGCGTGGCAGGAATCGTAGTTGTTGTAGTCGGCATCCAGCGGGACGCCTTCATCCACCAGGCGACGGTGGTCCTGCGAACCGGGCAGGGGCACCATCATGAAAAAGCTGGCCTGGTCGGGTTGGACTTCGCGGATCAGCCGTTGCACGTCTTCGCGCACGCTTTCCTCGGTGTCATCCGGGAAGCCGATGATATAGCCGACGTGCGTGCGAATGCCCGCAGCGCGCCACGCCTCGATCATGCGCCCGTAATCCTCGGCGCGATTCTGGGTCTTTCCCGCCTCCTTGAGATTGCGCGGGTTGACGCTTTCCATGCCGATGAACACCTGGGTGCAACCGGCGCGTGCGGCCTTTTCCAAAAACCGCGGGATGCGGTAGGCCGCCACATCCACTTGCATGAGGAACTCGACCGGCAGGCCTTCCTGTTCGCGCAGTGCAATCAGGCCGTCGAAGATCTGCTCCCAGACGGGGTTGCGGGCGAAGTTATCGTCCGTGAAAAAGTAGACGCGGATGCCATGGTCGCGATAGCGCTGGCGGATGGTGGCCAGGACGCACTCGGGCGAACGGCACCGCATCTTTCGTCCCTGCACGTTGATGATGGTGCAGAACGTGCAGCGGAAGGGGCAGCCTCGGCTGCAATCAATGGTGGCGTAATCGGCGGAGAGGAACCGGCGCAGCACCGCCGTGTGCACGCGCGGCGCCGGGGCCTCCCAGAGGTCCGGCAGATCGTCCAAGAAACGGTAGAGCGGCTGAAGCCGGTCCATCGCGGCATCGCGCAACAGGTCGGCCCAGCGCCCTTCGACCTCGCCCGCCACGACAGTGACGCCCGCGTCCATCAATTGCCGGATCTCGGGCGATCCCTCAGGGAACATGGCCAGCATGCCGCTGACGTGGAAGCCGCCGATCATTACGGCCACACCGTGCTTTCGCAGCTCGAGGGCAATGTCGGCCGCGCGGGCGAACTGATTGCTCTGCACGCCGACCAGGCAGGCCAGGACCCGCTCCTTCGGCGGCCGGTGCGCGCGCACCATGCGCCGGACGGGAACCTTGGCTACGGTCTCGTCCACCGCGTACGCTTTGATCTCCACCGGCGCCAGCAGGCCGCTTTCGCGCACCTCCTCGGTCAGTCCGTAGAGACAGGCCAGCGTGTTGCTGGGGACGATGCCGCGCCAGTGACGGATCACGTAACCGTCGTCGTCGTACTTGGAGGGTTTGATCAGATAAACGTGCAGGACGGAACAGGGTTCGGAAGCATTCACGGCAGCATCCCCGGTTCTTTTCAGCTTACTACACTTCTTGACGCTTGAAGGGAACATTTTCGGGATTTTTTTGAGAAGATTACTCGCGGGGCACCAGGCGGATCATGCTCAGGTTCACGGTTAAGACGCGTTCGTCTTTTAAGGCGCGCCAAGATGGACCGGCCGCGATCTCCAGCGAGTACGCCGGCGCGTCCGGCAGATCCGCTTCGTAGACGAATAGCCCCGGGCGGTCCAGAGTCTTCTTGGGCAAGGGGATGCCGTTGGCGCGGACCGCGATCCACACCGGGCGGCCTGTGGCGAAAGCCAGCGGGTGGGCGTAACCCCGAATGCGGAGGCGCTGCGGTCGGCTATCCACGCGCACCAGGCGGGCCGTGGCCCGCTCTTTCATCCAACGGTAGCGGTTCCCGAAGACGCCTTCGAGTTCATAAAAGCCCTCGCCCAGGAGACGTTCGTGTCCGGGCCGCGAGAAGTCAATGAGATCGTCGCGGTCGCCGGGGTAGAGCTCTCGCTTTTCCGCGGAGGGGAGCAGATTATAGACTCCTCCTTCAAGCGGCGCCCGGTAGTTGCACCGCGTGCAGCTCAATGCTTCCTCCGGCCCGCGCGCGAGGTCACCACCGCAATCCGGACACCGGAGGACACGCTGGAACTGGTCCAGAGTGAAGGCAGGCCCAGCCGGTTCGCCGGCCTTGCGACAAACCGCAGCCAGCGTGCCTCCGAGCAAATGCGCCGCGCGCCAGAGCGAGCGATGGGGATCGAGACGGATGGCAAGGCGCCGGACCCAGCGCTCGGCGGGGCCGTTCTCAGGCACCAGCACTTCCAGCCGGCACTCGCTGAAGTGCCGGTCGAGCAGCGCACGCCAGTCGCGCAGGTACATGGAGTGGTTCTGGCGGATACCGAAGCTCTCCTCCTGTTCGGCGCCGATCACGTCGCGCACCAGGTAGCCGAGGAGGCCCCAGTGATACAAGCGCCGCTCCCAGGGCTTCATCCGGTCATAGTAAGGGCAGCGGTACAGGCGGAGCGTGAGCAAGCGTCGCAGCGGCTCTTCGGCGAACAGGAAAACGCCGCCCGGGGCCAGCACCCGCTTGACTTCCAGGACGACCGCCTCGATGTCCATGAACTGGCTCAGCATCTGGAAGGCGGCCACCACGCGAATCGAGCCGTCCCGGAACGGTAAATGCAGCGCGTCGCCGGCCACGCGCACCGGAGCGCGGGCCAGCCCCCAGCGTTCCTGAAGAACCGTCCCCCAGCGGAGCGCATCGGCAGAAATGTCCAGTGCGAAACCGTCGGCTCCGAACTCGTTCACGAGCATGTAGCTGCTGTGGCCGGCGTTGGCGCCGATTTCCAAAAAGGGCGTGAGGGCGCCGATAAGATCCAAGTGCCGGCGGATGAAGTCCGCGCGGCGAAGGTTTTCCTCCCGGTAGACGGCCAGCGCGCGCTCGGGTTCGCCCAGCGAAGCGAAATTGTGAAATTCCACTTCGGCCCGCTTGACGGCCAGCGATTGGGCGGCCACGGAGCGCTGGGCAGCCATCAGGAAACCAGATCCTCCACGTTCAACTGCCGCAAGTCGCGGAGCAGAAGATCAGGCTCGAGCGCGGCCAGTTCTTCCAGCGGCGTGATTCCTGTGGCCACGGCGATGGCGCGAACGCCGTTGGCCTTGGCGGCCTGGACGTCCGCGGGCGCGTCGCCAATCAACGCGACGGGCGCACTCGGATCCCACCAGCCGCGTCGCCGCGCCTCGCGCAGGGCCAGCCGCACTAACCCGGCCCGATCGCGGCTCATTTCGCCGAAAGCCCCGAAACGGAAGTATCGGCGCAACCCCGCGCGCTCGAGTTTCTTCCAGCCGATGCGGGTCAGATTGCCTGTGACCAATCCCATGACGGCGCCCCGCCGTTCCAGAGCTCTGAGCAGGCGCCGGACGCCTGGGCAGGTCCTACGGGTCAGGTCAGGACATTTGCGCACGTAAATGTTCTGGGCCGCTCGCAGGATCGCGGGCATGGCCTGGCGCACAAGACGCTTGGGGGCGCCTGCCCTCTCCAGCATGCGCGCGATGATGTCGGGGTCGAGCATACCGTGCAGGGGAATGTGGTCGGTGGTCGTCTCCAGGCCGGTCACGCGGCGGACAGCTTCCACGAGCGCATCCCGGTGGTGCGGGCCGGTTCGCCGAAGCAGCGTCCCGTCAATATCGAACAGCACCAGGCCGGGCGACACATTTACTAAGATACACGGTGATGGAGCGCGAGTTCCCGGGAGGAAAGCGGTTGCGCCTGGTGGTGGGTGACATCACACGGGTGCCGGCGGACGCCATAGTGAACGCGGCCAACTCCGCCCTGCGCGGGGGCGGCGGGGTGGACGGGGCGATCCACCGTGCGGGCGGCCCCCAAATCATGCGCGAGCTGGACGAGATCCGCGCGCGCCAGGGCGGCTGTCCTACGGGCAGCGCAGTGGTGACCACGGCCGGCGCTCTGCCAGCCCGGTACGTCTTTCACGCGGTGGGGCCGATCTGGCGCGGCGGCCAGCACAACGAGCCGGAGCTGCTGGCTTCCTGCTACCGCACTTGCCTGGCGCTGGCCGAGGAGCGCAACCTCCAGACGATAAGCTTCCCGTCCATCTCCACGGGGGCCTATGGTTACCCGGTGCGGGAGGCGGCGCGCATCGCCATCGAGGAAGTGTGCCGCCACCTGGAACGGCCCGATACCCGCCTCAAGGAGGTGATTTTCGTACTCTTCGATCAGGCCACCTACCAGGCCTACGCGGACGCGCTGAGCCAGCGCGCGCCGGTAGAATAACTGGTGGGATGCAGGTCGTTCAGGCTGGACAGCATCGCTACATCTGGCTCGAACTGGATCCCAACGTATTGGCGGACGTGGCCCGGCAGGCCGGTTTCCAGTGTCAGGTCGAGGAACTCAAACGGGCCCTGTCCATGTCGCTTTCCACGCCGGGACGCAAGGCGCCGCTGTTGTTGTTCGATGCCTCGGATCCCGGCAACTTGGGGTGGTTCTCGCGTTGCCAGTTTTACGTGGACGGGCAGACGGGGCAGGTTCTCCAGACCCCGCTGGTGCTCGGGAACTGCCGTGATCGCTCGGGCAATCTTCTGCGCGATGCCGTCCGCTTGCAAGTGCTCAAGGAGCTCCCTGTGAGCTTCCGTCTGCCCGGACGCCAGCCCGTCACCGAGCAGATGGTTTACGCGCTGGTCTACAACTTCCTGCACGCTTTATTGAACGTGGGTGTGGGGGTGTGCGGCGGCCCGGTGGTCAAGCCCCTGGCCGGTCGGGCTGGGAGCCTGCCCTAAGCCTGCCTTGAATTCTCCACCGCTCAGGGCCGGCCCGTCTTGATCAGCATCAGCACGAGGACAGCGGCAGTGTGTGCCTTGACGCTGTGCGGCAACTGCGGAGGCATCCAGACCCAGGCGCCCGCACGGACGCGGTGTGCGTCCTTGCCCAACGTCAAGCTCAC
>JAPWUP010000232.1 GCA_028275505.1 Bryobacteraceae bacterium | reverse complement strand
CACCCCAACCTTCGCAGCTCGCCGGACCCGGCGCGGCGAGGGCGTGCTATCGTGATGAGTTGTGTCGTCCTCGCCGCTGAACGTCCGCCTGGAGCGATACGAGGGGCCGCTCGATCTGCTGCTTGACTTGATCCGCAAGCAGCAGATTGACATCTGGGACATCCCCATCGCGAAAATCACCCAGCAATACCTCGACTACCTCCAGCAGGCGGCTGAGCTGGACATCGAGCTGGGCGCCGAGTTCATTCTCATGGCCGCCACCCTCATCCACATCAAGTCCCGCATGCTCCTGCCCCGCGATCCGGCCCTCGCCCAGATGGAAGGCGAGCCCGAGGATCCGCGTCACGAGCTCGTCCAACGCTTGCTCGAGCACGAACGGTTCAAGAACGCCGCTGAAATGCTCCAGCAAAAGCGTCTGATCGAGGAAAATATCTGGTCGAACCCCAGGGTCCGGGAATTCCTCGATGGCGACGATCCCGGCCTGGCCGTGACGGTCTACGATCTGGTCGCCGCCTTCCAGGCGGTGCTGGAACGTTCGCGCAACAAGCCCAGCTTCCAGCTCAACCACGAGCCGGTCACGCTGGCCGACATGATCGAGTTCCTGAAGGTGGAGCTGCTCAACCGGCCGCCAAACGAGTCCGTCGCGGCCCGCGAACTTTTCGAACGCCAGCGCAGCCTGCGCGCCATGATCTGCCTTTTCCTGGCCATCCTGGAGCTGGTTCGCCTGCAAGCCATCGCTCTGGTGCAGAAGGAGACGTTCGGCGAAATCGCCATCCGGCGATCCAAGCGGTTCGAGGAGGTTCTGACCTCTTCGCCCCCGCCTGAGCTGGAGAAGGAATATAGCTGAAGGTTCGCCCAAATCCGCTCAGGGAACGACCTTCCGGAGTCAAGATGGAGGAAACGCAAGTCAGGGAGCCATCCGCAGACGAACAATCGGCTGCCACGGAAGCAGTGGCCGGCGAGACTCCCGTCGCCCAGCTGGAACTGGACGTCGCGGCTCGCCCGCCGGCCGACGAGACGGCGCTGAAGGCCGTCATCGAAGCGATCGTGTACGTCACCGAGGAGCCGGCCACCCCGGCGCAGATCGCTGCTGCCCTGGGGCAACCCGAGCAGCAGGTGCGTCGCGTGCTGGCCCAACTGGTGGAGGAGTACTCCCGACCCGAGCGCGGCATCATGATCCGCGAGGTGGCGGGCGGCTATCAGATGACGACCAAACCCGAGCACCACGAGGCCATCCGCGCTTTCGTCAAGCGCCTGAAGCCTCCGCTGAAGCTCTCCATGGCCGCCCTGGAAACGCTCGCCGTGATCGCCTACAAGCAACCCATTACCGCGCCTGAGATCCAAGCCATCCGAGGCGTCAGCGGCGTGAGCGCCCTCAAGACGCTGCTCGAACGCAAGCTGATCACCACCGCGGGACGCAAGAACGTCGTGGGCCGGCCCATCCTGTACAAGACCACGCGCGAGTTCCTGGTCCAGTTCGGCCTCAAGGATTTGAGCGAGCTGCCCACGCTCAAGGAATTCGAAGAGCTGCGCCGGCTGGCCCTCAGCGACGGCGAACCCGCAGCGCCGCCGGACGCTCCCGCTGCCGGCGAAAATCAGGAATGAGGAACGCGCTGCCATGGCCCTCGAACGCCTGCAAAAAATCCTGGCGCACGCAGGCATCACGAGCCGGCGCAAAGCTGAGCAACTGATCCTCGCCGGGCGCGTTACGGTCAACGGGCAGGTGGTCACCGAGCTGGGCACCAAGGCCGACCCCGAACGCGACAAGATCAAAGTGGACGGGCGCCCGGTGCGACTGCCCAAAGAGCACCTCTATCTGGCGCTCTACAAGCCCCGCAATTGCGTCACCACGCTCTTCGATCCCCAAGGACGCCGCAATCTTTCTGACCTGCTCAAGGGTCTCCCCGCGCGCGTTTACCCGATCGGTCGCCTCGATTACCACAGCGAGGGCCTGTTGCTGCTGACCAATGACGGCGACTTCGCCAGCGCCGTCCTCAAAGCCTCCCGCCGCATCCCAAAAACCTACCTCGTGAAAGTCAACGGCATGCTCACGCCCGAGCAGGAACAGAAATTCCGTGAGGGGGTGCCGCTTTTCGGTCGTCGCACGCCGCCCGCCCAGATTCGTTTGCTCGAGCGCGCGGCCAACCCCTGGTACGAGGTCACCATTCAGGAAACGCGAAAGGATCAACTGCGGCTGATGTTCAAGCACTTCGGCCGGCTGGTCGAGAAAGTTCGGCGGATCAAAATCGGTCCGGTGGAGTTGGGCAAGCTTCAGCCCGGGGAATTCCGACCGCTCAAACCCTCCGAGGTGGCTGCCCTGCGCAAACTCGTGGAATCCGGCGACAATACCGGGCGGAAACGAAGTCCCGCCCAACCCGCTGTTGACAGCCATGGCAAGCATCGCTGAGATCCTCAGACAAGCCCGAACGATTGCGGTCGTGGGTCTTTCCGGCAAACCGTGGCGCCCGAGCTACGGCGTCGCCGGGTACCTGCAAAGGGCGGGTTACCGGATCATTCCCGTCAACCCGAACGAAAGCGAGGTCTTGGGCGAGAAAGCCTATCCCAGCCTGGAAGCCATTCCCGAACGCGTGGACATTGTGAACGTCTTCCGCCGGTCCGAATTCGTGCCCGAAATTGTCGAAGCGGCGATCCGTATCGGAGCCCGCGTGGTCTGGCTCCAGGAGGGCGTGCGTCACGACGAGGCCGCGGAAAAAGCGCGCCAGGCCGGTCTCGACGTGATCCAGGACCGTTGCATTCTCAAGGAGCACCGCCGGCTGCTGAGCTGAGCCGCGGCCTTCGCGCACTTCAGTGCCGGAAGTGCCGGATGCCCGTGAACACCATCGCCAGGCCCAGCCGGTTGGCAGCCGCGATTACTTCCTCGTCGCGCACGGAACCGCCGGGCTGGATCACCGCCGTCACTCCGTGGCGCGCGGCTTCTTCCACGCCATCCGGGAAGGGGAAGAACGCGTCCGAGGCCAGTACCGTCCCCTCAAGCGGCAACACGGCTTTCATGGCGCCGATCTTCACCGAATCCACGCGGCTCATCTGGCCCGCGCCCACCCCAACCACCTGGCCGGCGCGTGCGTAAACGATCGCATTGGACTTGACGTGCTTGACGACCTTCCAGGCGAACTCCAGCGCCTCCCACTCCGCCTGGGATGGCGCCCGCTCGGTGACCACGCGCGCCCGGGCGCGGTCCAGCGTGGCGTCGTCCGGCGTTTGCAGCAGCCAACCGCCGCTGATGGTGCGGAGCACGGGCTCGGGGCGCCAGCCGAAATCCACCTTGACGACGCGCAGATTCTTTTTGGCCGCCAGAAGGGCGCGTGCGCCCGGGGTGACGTCCGGCGCGACAATTGCTTCAATAAACGTTTTTACGATCTCCTGCGCCGTCTCCTCGTCCACCGGGCGGTTGAAACCGAGCACGCCGCCGAACGCCGACACCGGGTCGCACTCGTAGGCTTTGCGATAGGCTTCCGCCAGCGTTTCCTGCTCGGCGCACCCGCAGGGATTGGTGTGCTTGATGATGGCCGCCGCGGGCCGCGTGAACTCTCGCACGAGCTGGAACGCGGCGTCCAAGTCTACCAGATTGTTGTAGGAAAGCTCCTTGCCCTGAAGCTGTTCGCCTCCCGCCACACCCGTGTGAGCGGATCCATACAGCGCCGCCACCTGATGGGGATTTTCCCCGTAGCGCAGCCTCATGCGGCAGGGCGCCCGGACATCGAGCACGTCCGGGATCGCCTCTTCTCGATCGCGGAACTGGCCGTCCTGGTACTCCAGCCTGGCCAGGCGGGCGCTGATCGCCCGGTCGTAATCGGCCGTGCGCTGGAACGCTTCCACCGCCAGCCGCCAGCAAGTGGCGCGCGAGACCTCGCCGCCGCTGGCCCGCATCTCCTCGAGCACGCCCGCGTACTGCCGCGGCGAGCTCAGCACGGCCACGTCCTGCCAGTTCTTGGCTGCGGCGCGAATCAACGTCGGCCCGCCAATGTCAATCTGCTCGATCAGATCTTCCACGGCAATGCCCGGCTGCGCGGCCGCCTGCTCGAAGGCGTACAGGTTGACCACCACCATGTCAAAGGCCGGAATGCCGTGCTCCTGGAGGGCGCGCAAGTGATCGGGCTTGCTGCGGATGGCCAGGATGCCGCCGGCGATCCTGGGATGAATGGTCTTGACGCGACCGTCGAGCATTTCCGGAAAGCCCGTGATCTCCGCCACGTCGCGCACGGTGAGACCCGCCTCCCGCAACAACCGCGCGGTCCCTCCCGTGGAGACGATTTCCACGCCGAACTCAGCCAGGCCCCGCGCGAAGTCGGTCAATCCGGACTTGTCCGTAACACTGATGAGGGCACGTTGGATCCTGGGCATGGCTTTTCATTCTCCCACAGCCGAGCCAGTCCCCTAAAATGGCCTTCATGGCGCATCGAGTCACGTTGATTCCGGGCGACGGCATCGGCCCTGAGGTCTGCGAGGCCGCCGTCATGGCCGTGATGGCCACGGGAGTGAAAATCGAATGGGAGCGCGTCGAGCTCAGCGCGCGCATCATCGAGCAGACCCGGCAGGAGTTACCGGAATGGGTGGTCGAGTCGCTGGAACGGACCCGTGTAGGGCTGAAAGGGCCGGTCACGACGCCGATCGGCGAGGGCTATCAGAGCGTCAACGTCGCCCTGCGCAAGCGGCTCGATCTCTATGTGAACTTCCGACCCGTGCGCAGCCTCCCCGGCGTGCGCACCCGCTACGCAGACACCTTCATTGATCTGGTCATCTTCCGGGAGAACACCGAAGATCTCTACGCCGGTCTGGAACACGAAGTGGTCAAGGACGTGGTGACCAGCCTGAAGGTCATCACCCGCGCGGCGTCCCTGCGAATCGCGCGATACGCCTTCGACTGGGCGCAACGGGCGGGCCGCAAGCGCATCCACGCTGTCCACAAGGCCAATATCATGAAGCTGGGCGACGGGCTGTTCTTGCGCTGCTGCCGGGAGGTCGCCCGGGAATATCCCCAGATCGAGTACAAGGAGCTCATCGTGGACAACGCGGCCATGCAGATGGTGTTGCGCCCTGAGACCTTCGATGTTCTCGTGATGCCCAATCTTTACGGCGACATTGTTTCCGATCTGGCCGCGGGGCTGGTGGGAGGGCTGGGCCTGGTGCCCGGCGCCAATCTGGGGGATCAATGCGCGGTCTTCGAAGCCGTCCACGGCTCAGCCCCGGACATTGCGGGCCGCGGCATCGCCAATCCCACGGCGCTGATGCTCTCCTCAGTGCTGATGCTCGATTACCTGGGCGAACGCGATGCCGCGCGTCGCTTGCGCTACGCCATCGAGCGCACCTATGCGGCGGGCGAATACCTGACGCCGGACGTCGGAGGCGGCGCCACGACAGCGCAATTCACCGATGCCGTGATCCGAAATCTGGAGAAGGCTCCGCCAGTTCTGGGAGGCTAAGTGGTGCCGGCGGCTGGATTCGAACCAGCGACCTTGGGATTATGAGACCCACGCTCTAACCAGCTGAGCTACACCGGCAAACCGAGGCTTCTAATTATTAGGTTAGAGACGCCGGCGCCTCGTGTCAACGCCCTCGCCCGCCCCGACTTTCCTGCCCAG
>JAPWUP010000069.1 GCA_028275505.1 Bryobacteraceae bacterium | reverse complement strand
CGGCGCCGCGATGCGCCGCATTGTAGCGAACCATCAACACGTCCAGCTCGCGCCCCGCCGCCAACTGACCGGCGAAACGGCGATCGTGGCAGGACATGCCCACGGCCAGAACCTTTCCGTCCTCTTTCAGCTTCCGCAGCTCCTCGCGAAGATCCGGGGGAAAGTGGGCGGGCTTCATGACGCCCAGGAACAGGAAAACGTCAATGTAGTCGGTCCGAAGCTGCCGCAGCCGCTTCTCGAGGGTCTTGCGCAGGTTCGGGCGACCCAGGCGAAAATTAAAGGCGCCCGTGGCGATCACGCATTGCTGCCGCTGCGCGGGAGACAATTCGCGGAGCACCCGGATCATTTGCTGGTCCCAGCCGTAACAGAAGAGAAAATTGATCCCCGCATCGAGCGCACGGCGGACCACGTCTGCTCCGGGGCGGTAGCTCGCCGAGAACCCAAGCCGTAGTACGCGCGGCGCGTGCGGGCCGAACTGACAGTGCGTGAACCTCTCGTCTAACGGCTGCATGGCTTCGCCCTGCGGCAGAGGCCCAGACGCGACCTCCCCCTGCCGTTTGGCTATAATCGCAAAGTGTCAAACGAGCGGATGAGCTACGTTCGCTGGTGGACCCTCGCCCTGCTGTTTTTCGCCACCACGATCAATTATCTGGATCGCATCGTTCTTTCCGTGCTGGCCCCGGTCATCCGCGAAGACATCCACATGCCCGAGAAAGTCTACGGCTACGTGACGGGGGCTTTCTCCTTCGCCTACATGATCGGTTTTCTGTTCGCCGGCAAGTTCATTGATCACGTAGGTACGCGGATTGGCTACGCCGTCGCGATCGCCTGGTGGACCATCGCCGCCGCATGCCACGCCCTGGCCCGCAGCGCTCTGAGCCTGGGATTCTGGCGCGCCATGCTCGGGCTGGGCGAATCGGGCAACTTTCCCGCGGCCATCAAATCGGTCGCAGAGTGGTTCCCCAAGAAGGACCGCGCCTTCGCCACCGGCATCTTCAACGCCGGCTCCAATGTGGCTGCGATGGCCGGCCCGCCCGTGCTCGTGTGGATGAATGCGCACTTCGGCTGGCGCGGCTGCTTCTTCATCACGGCCTCGCTGGGCTTCCTGTGGCTCGTGCTGTGGCTCGCCACCTACCGCCCGCCCGACCGTCACCCGCGCGTCAGCGCGTCTGAGCTGGCTTACATTCGCAGCGACCCCGACGAGGCCCGCGAACCCGACATCGGCTGGAAAGCGGCCCTTCGCTACCGCGAAACCTGGGGCTTCGCGATCGCCAAGTTCCTCACCGATCCCGTCTGGTGGTTCTATTTGTGGTGGCTGCCGCTGTACTTGACCGACGCCCGCCACCTCACGCTGAAGCAGACAGGCTGGGCCTTGCCCGTCGTTTACCTCATGGCTGATTTGGGCAGCGTCGGAGGCGGATGGATATCCGGTTATCTGCTCGGGCGCGGCTGGCCCGTGAGCAAGGCGCGCAAGACGGCCATGGCCCTTTGCGCCTGCGCCATGCCCATCGCCGCCACAGCCGCCTTCATGCCTACCGCAGCGCTGGCCGTCGCTTTCGTCAGCATTGCGACTGCCGCTCACCAAGGCTGGTCCGCGAATCTGTACACCACGGTTTCCGACGTCTTCCCCAAGCGGGCGGTGGCCTCGGTGGTCGGCATCGGCGGCTGCGCGGGAGCCCTCGGCGGCGTGCTGTTCTCTTCCATCATTCCCGGCTACGTCATCGCGGCCTTCGGTTACAAGCCCGTGATGGTCGCGCTGGGCTTCTTCCATCTGACCGCGCTCGCAGTCGTTCACCGGCTCATGGGGCGCATACAAAAGATCCCGGCCGCCTGACGCCGTGGCTGGCTCAAATCAGCTTGACGATGCGGTGCTCTTCGGCGGACTGGCGGGCAAGCAGAACGATCCGGTTGACTCGCAGAATCTCTTCCAGACTCAAGCCTGGCCGTTTGCCGAGATAGACCGATTCCAGAAAATCTACGAACAGAGACTGCGCCGGGGGTAGCTTTTCGATCACCCGGGGCTTGCTCGATTGCGAGACCACCGTAACGCCCGTGGCGGCCTGGTATTCCGCCACGCCCTTCGACCCGGCCAAGCGCAAACGGTCGTCGCCGTGCGTGGGCGCCGTCTCCGGGCGCAGGTAGTCCATGTGCAGGAGCCCTGCCCCGCCGTTGTCCAGACGGAACAGGGTGCCCGTGACGTTCTCCATGTCACCCAGATCAGGCAGGAAGAGCCGCGCCTGGCAGGACACCGCCTCGACCAGCTCGCGCCCGCTGGTCCATCGCATCAGATCCACCATGTGAATGCCGATCCAGGGAATCGTTCCGCCGTATGTGGATCGCTTGCGATACCAGGCAGGGCGCTCCCCCAGCTTGTAAGATTTCTGCGCCGTGATCATCGCCACCTCGCCGATCTCGCCCGAATCCACCACCTGCTTGAGGGCCAGGTAAGGCGGCGAGAAGCGCATGGGCAGCAGCATGCTCAGTCGGACGCGATGCTTGCTCAAGGCGCGCTCGATGCGCTCCAGCTCGTCCATCTCGATGGCCAGCGGCTTTTCCGCCACCACATGCAGGCCACGCTCGATCGCGGCCAGAATGCGTTCGGCGCGTCCTCCGTTGGGTCCGCAGATTGCCGCCACGTCGAGCTGCTCACGCTCGAGCAGACGGCGGTAGTCGGTGTAAACGCGCGCCCCTTTCAGTCGCGGGTTTCGCGTGGCCGCAGCCAGCGCCTTTTCGTCTTCATCGGCCAGGGCGACCACCTGGACGTCGGGCAATTGCGGCAGCGGGCGCAGGATCTCGCCCGTGTGCCCCTCCAGACCAATCAGGGCGATGCGGACAGGACGGCCCAGCCTGACCGCCTGCGTGGAGTCCTGCGCCCCGGCCACGGCGGCGCCCATGAGCAAAGAGCGGCGAGACAAACGCGACATGGCAGACCTCATTTTGGGATTCTGCCACAGCCGCAGCGGGACTGGGTCGGCTCGTCAACCCGCGAGATCGCCGTCCGCTTCCAGGTAGAACTCGACGATGCGCCGGCTGATTTCAATCGCGCTGATGCGATATTCGCCGCGCGCCACCAGCTCGCGCAAGCCCTCGATGCCGGCTTTGGCTCCCGCCGAGAGCAGGATTTGGGAAAGCCGCGACAGGTAAACCGCGTCGCTGAGGCCCTCGGATTTCCAGCGCTCCGCTTCGGCAGACGTTTCCCTCTGGCCCGAGGAATGGGCCGAGCGCACCGCTGGCGCGTAGAGGTCTTCGATGCGCATCACACGCCGAAGGAGCTCCGCTCATCATATCGGCCGCCCGTCCCGCCCTTTTAGTGACACGGTGGCCCGCGTACACGCTCACCGCGCCCCGGCCTTCCGCCGCGCCAGCCTTCTCCGCTCGTCAGGAACCCGAACGCTCGCTACAAGCATCTGCCTGAAGTCCCTGCACGATGAGATCGCGCAAGCCCAGACCGCCCGCCCCCGCGAGCACCTCCGCCAGATGCTCCTCCGCAATCTCGAGCATCGAAGCCGAAGCCTGATCGTCTCCGGTACCCATCCAGCCGCGTTCCTCGCGCATCGCTTTCAGCAACTGCGCCAGCAGCAGCGCCTCAAAGCCCGTCGCCGCCTCGCGCAAGCGGCGCTGATCGGGACACTCCGCCGCGCCCGCGCCGGCCTCGATCCGCCCCACCATCAGATCACCTCCAGCTCGGCCTCCAGCGCCCCCGCCGCCCGCAGGTTCTGAAGGATGGCGATGATGTCCCGCGGCGTGGAGCCAATGGCGTTGAGCGCCCGCACCAGCTCCTCCACCGTCGCTCCCTGCTTGAGCACCACGTTGCGCGCCTTGTCCTCCTTGACTCCCACGCCCACCTGCGGCACCACCTGCGTCGTTCCGCCCGAAAGCGGCGCCGGCTGCGACACGGCAAAGGCAGTCTGGATCTCCACGGTCAGCGAACCGTGCATGATCGCTACCGGCGAAATCCTCACTTCCTTGCCCATCACGATCGTCCCCGTGCGCTCGTTGATGACGACTTTGGCCGGGCGGTCCGCCTCCACCGTCAGATTCTCCATCTCCGCCAGGAATTCCGCCAGCCGACCGGCGTACGGCGCAGGCGCCTGCACCGCCACCACCGCGGAATTCTCGGCCCGCGCTACCGGCGCATCGCCACCGAATTTCTTGTTGATCGCCTCGGCGATTCGCGCCGCCGTGGTGAAGTCGGCATACCTGAGTTGCAGTCGCAACTTGCCGCTCGGCGCCGGAGTAGGAGCGGGCCGCTCGACGATCGCGCCGTTGGGAACCCGGCCCGTCGTGGGGTGATTCACCGTTTGCTGCGTCCCCATGCCTCCGGCCACGAACCCGCCTGTCACAACGGGACCTTGCGCCACGGCATAAACCTGCCCGTCCGCCCCCCGCAGGCTGGTCAGCAACAACAGGCCTCCTTGCAGATTCGTGGCGTCGCCGACTGCCGCCACGGTCACGTCCAAACGCATGCCCGGTTGCGCGTAGGGCGGCAGGTTCGCCGTGACCATCACCGCAGCCACGTTGTTGACGCGAATCGCGCTCGGCGGAACCGACACCCCCATGCGCTCGAGCAGATTGGTCAGGCTCTGCGCCGAGAACACCGTCTGCCGGCGATCCCCGGTGCCCGCCAGCCCCACCACCAAACCGTAGCCGAGCAACTGGTTCTCGCGCGCCCCCTCGATCGTCACCAGCTCTTTCAGGCGCGCCCCGCCTGAGAGCGCCACAGCCAAAATGAGGTAGCAAGCCAGCAACCGCATCGGTCCCTCAGAAAGGCAGCAAGCCCATCAGCAGACGATAAAGGAAAAAGGGACGGCGCACGGCGTCTCCCACGACGCCCTTGCCATTGATGCGCACCTCAAGTTGCGCCAGGCGATCTGAACGCACCACGTTGCCCGGGCTGATGTCGTAAGGTCGCACCACGCCCCGCACCGTCACCCACTGCCGCTCCGAGTTCACCACCGTCTCCTTGGATCCTTCCACCACCAGATAACCGTTGGGCAACACCTCGACCACCCGCGCCGAAAGCGTGGTCGTCAGCACCGTATCCCGCGTCGTCGCGCCTTGCCCGTCCAGCGTGCTCGAACCGCTGAGGCCGGTCAGGTTCGCCAGACGGCTGCCCGCCTGCACCCGCCCGAACAAAGCGCCCACGGAATGTTCGGATTCGGCCTTGCGCGCCGTCTTGGTGGCCCCGCGCGCCACCGCGGAGGCCCGCTCGGTGACCAGAATCGTCACCAGATCGTTCACCTGGCTCGCCTTGACGTCGCGAACCGCATCCGCCAGAACCGCCCCCGGATGCCAGAGCGACCCCGGCGACGCTTCGCGCGAGGCCTGCAACGCGCTCTGCCGCGCCTCCTCGACGTAGCGATCCAGCGCCGACTCGGGCGCCTTCCCCGGCTTCTCAGCGAGCAGGGGAAGGCACGTCGCCCACAACCACACGCCGGTACGCATTCGCATCAATCACCACCTTTCCCGGCCCTTCCACGCGGGCCGCGATCCGCCGATGGTTCACGGCGCTGCGCACCAGAATCGAGTCGCCGGTGCGCCCGCCCGTCTCGGCGCGTGCCGCAAAACGCAGTTGCGCGCCGCCGCTCAGCACTTCCACCACCACCTGGTCGCCGCGCTCGACCTCGCGCGGCGCCGCCAGCAACCGCGCATACAGCACCGCGCCCGCCGGAATCCAGCGCCGCGGCAGCTTGCCCACCGCCGCCTCGAGCGACTCCAGCGCGGGCTCCGCAAACGGAAACCATTCCCCCTCTTCGAGGCGCACCTCGGAAGCCTGAATCGGTCGCCCCGGCGCCAGATTCGCCGCCGCCACCACCCTCCGCCCGGGCGCTCTCAGGCGCACCTTGGCCCATACGGGCAAAGTACGGTTGCCGTCATACCGCAGCCGTCCGCGCCATAGGGAAACGCCGCCCGGCGCCGCGGGCGCCATCAGGCCCGCACGATCGAACTCCAGCCGCCCGCGCGGCAAGGGACGGCGGTAGAAATCCACCAGCTCAATCCGTACGCCCTCACGTCCTACGGCCCGTTCGAGCGCTTCCATGACCTGCTCATCTACGAGCGGCGCCACGGCCCGCTCCAGGCAAATCGCTCGCCCCATGACTTTCAGCCCGAAACGAGCTGCCAGGCGCTCCAGCTCCGCCGCACTCACGGCGCGCCTCACTCCCGGCGCCGGCGCCCAGCCCAGCTCGGTCTCGGGCGCCAGCCCCCTGAACGCCGGCTCCACCGCCGCCAGATCCGCCGCGCGCAGCCGTTCGCCTTCCACCGCCACGCAGCGACCCTCGCCCGCCGCCATCCACAGCCACGCCAGCAAAAACATCATCGCGTCAGATTGTTCACCTGCTGGTACATCTCATCCGCCGCCCGCACCACGCGCGCATTGGCTTCGTAAGCTCGCTGCGCGATGATCAGGCTGATGAACTCTTCGACCACGCTGACGTTGGATTCCTCCACATAGCCCTGAAGCAGCGTGCCCAGCCCTTCCTGCCCGCCGGGATTGCCCACGATGGGATCGCCCGAGGCGTCTGTGGGCGTGTACAGATTGCGCCCAATGCTGTTCAGGCCCGCAGGATTCGGAAAGTTGGCGAGCTGGATCTGCCCGGCAATCTGCGCCGCCGTCTGGCCCGGCTGCGTGTAGCTTACCGTGCCGTCAGGAGCGATCGTGATCGTCTGCGCATCGGGCGGCAAGGTGATCTGCGGCTCCAGCGGATCCCCGTCCGCCGTGACGATGTTGCCGTCGCGATCCAGATGGAAGGTCCCGGCGCGCGTGTAGGCCAGCTCGCCCGAGGGCAACCGCACCTGGAAAAAGCCGCGGCCCTGAATCACCAGATCCAGCGGATTGCCCGTCATCTGGAAGTTGCCCTGCGTGAAGATGATCTCGTTGGAAGCCGGCCGTGTTCCCAGGCCGAGCTGGAGGCCGCTCGGCACCACCGTCTGCGCGCTGGCCGACGCCCCCGGCTGCACCAGATTCTGGTAGAGCAAATCCTGAAACTGCGCGCGCCGCGCCTTGAAACCCACCGTCTTGGCGTTGGCCAGATTGTGCGCGATGTTATCCACGTTCATCTGCTGCGCGGTCATGCCGCTGGCCGCACTGTACAGCGCTCGAATCATTCGCCTCCCTCCTCAGGGATTCACCCGGGCCAGTTCTTCCACGGCCCTGCGGTTCATCTCGCTGCCCAGCATCGCCGCGCGCTGCAGCATCTCGAACTGCCGCAAAACGGCAATCAGACGCACGGCGGATTCGGGCGCGGAAACGTTGGAGTTCTCGAGTTTCCCCTGCTCGATCACGAAGCCCGAGGCCGGCGCCGGGGCCTCTGCGGACCGGAAATAACTGTGACCCACCTTTTCCAGGCGCTCGGGAGCAGCGAAGCGAACGATCTCGAGCCGGCCCAGCACCTGGCCGCCCTGCCGCAAGACGCCTTCAGGACTGACCTCGAAAGCCCCCTGCCCCGTGGCGCGAATCCTTGCCCCGCCCGCAGCCCGCACAGCATAGCCTTCCGAGGTCACCAGCACGCCGTCGGCAGACCAGCGAAACGCGCCATTGCGCGTGTACAGCGGTCCATTCGGTCCCTCCACCACGAAAAAGCCCGGGCCGGAAATCGCCAGGTCCGTCGGATTGCCCGTCGCCACCAGCGGCGCCTGGCGGAAATCCGTCCAGTGCCGCTCGATTACGGGCAGCAAGCTCGGCATCGGCGCCTCGCCCGCCAACGCCGGATCCAGAGCCTCGGGCGCGACATATAAGGAATAGGATTCGCGATCCAGCTTGAAGCCCGCCGTGGCCGCGTTGGCCAAATTGTTGGCGAGCATCTCGAGAGCTTCCATCCGCGAGCGCATGCCCGCGGCAACCGCCATCATGAGCGGGTCCATCGGAGAACTCCGCCCGCAACCAGTGCAATCGGCGGACCGCGCACGGCGAGCGACTAAAGCTTTCTTGCACCTGCCCGAAGAGCTCGAACAGGGGGGCTTGCGCGCGTCAAAATCCGGTCACGCCAGCGCCCGCGACGAACTCTTGCACGCCGGCTCGCCTCCAACTCTTTGAAATCTGGTCACCGCGCCACGGCACTTCGCCTGCACCGAGCGCTGGCGTGAGCGATCTGGCCGCCATGGTTGTGGCGCTTCCGACCGCGGACCTGGCGCCGATTGCGCCGTTTGCTGCCGGCGGCGCGGCGGGGTTCGATCATCAAGCGGCCGCAGTTTTGATGGGTGATGCCGGCGACACCGTGCCACAACTCAGCGAGCCTGTGATTGGCTTCGTTACTTTGCTCAACGAGCTGGCCGGCGCATCTTCGACGCAACTAGCGCCTGCCGAAGCAGGCCGGCGCCAGCCGCAGGATCCAACCAGGCAAGACAGCGACGAAGACACCGACAAGGCGGCCATAGTCGCAACGCCCATCTGGCTGGTGGAGTCGCCACTGCCGCCGCTGGCGCTGCGCCTGGACGAGCCGGTCAGCGCCCAAGCGCCGCCCGACGTTGCGGTCGAGGCCGTGTCGCTCGCAGCGGACTTGGTCCCCGCCCCAGCGGTCTCGGCCGCACCGGAGCGGCTTCCGGCAGCCACAGCACCCATCGAGGCCGAGCCGGTTCCGATGACCAACCCCGAGGCGCTGCCTCGCATTGAGCCGCCTCCGGGCATCCGCCTGGGCGAGGAACCGCAGAACGCTGCGGCAGGACGCATGGCGCCGGCTTTCGGTCTCGCCCTCGAACCGCGGCCTGAATCCGCGACGCCTGGGCGAGCCGAGCCGGCGATCGCCCGTCCTGTCGAGAGTTCGCCGCGAAGCGAGGCGCCCGATCAAACCGTCCCTGCGGCACTCGAGAAAAAAGCGCCCGCGGCGGAGCAGGCCCGCAACGAACCGGTTGCGCCGGACGAACCGCAGGTCGTTGAGGCCGGACGTGCCGTGGCCCGCCCGCAGGAAAAGCGTCCGGCGGCGGAGGGATCGCAGGCTGGCGCATGGCATCGGGACAGCGAACCGTCAGTCCGCATGCGGAACCCGGAAGCGGCTGAGCGGCTTCAAGCCCTCGAGCGCGAACCGCGCGTCTCGAGCGAGATCCCGAGCCACTCCAGCCCGCTGGCTGCCGCGCCTCCGCGCGCCGCCGATGGCGTGGAGATGAACGGTACCACCAGGACGGAACCAGTGCCGCCGCCTTCCGAGCCCGCCATCGTGGAGCCGCGCCGGCCCGAGCCCGCGACCCGCGAGATTTCGCTGCGCGTGGAAGCCGAACCCGGCACGGGACGCGTGCGAGCCCCGGTGGCCGTTCACGTGGTGGAGCGAGCGGGCCGCATTGAAATCCGCGTGCGCAGCGCTGATCCGCAGCTCAGCCAGTGGCTGGGCCGGGAAGTGCCGGCTCTCGTGGACCGGCTGGAAGCAGAGGGATACCGAAGCGAGATCCTGTCGGTGCCGGCAGAGAGCGGGACAGCCGTGACCCGGCAATCCCTCCCCATCGAGCCGCAGGCGTGGATGTCGCCGGAGCGCGAGTCCTCGCATCAGGGCGGCGCGCATCCCGATTCCCAGCAGCACCGGCCGCGGCCCCACGGCAACGCGCCTGAGGAAGAGGCCGGGCCGGGCGAAATCTCAGCCTTTCGGAGGTTGCACGATGGCTTCCTCGGTTAGCCCCGTAACGGCGAACGCGGCGGCCGATTCGTCCGTGGTCAAGACGGCGGCCGACGCGCTGGCGCAGAAGGAAACCTTCCTGAAACTGCTGGTGGCGCAGATCCGCAATCAGAATCCGCTCCAGCCGGCTGACGCCATCGAGTTCGTGACGCAACTGGCGCAGTTCAGCCAGCTCGAGCAACTGATCGCCATCCGCGCCGAGCTCGCCGAGCTTCGCGGCGCGCTGGCGCCGGATCAGGGAAAGCAAGGGGAGCAGAATTCCCAACAAACAAGGAGTTGAAGATATGTTTCAGGCGTTCAACACCGCGCTTTCGGCTCTGGCCGCTCACGCCACGGCGGTGGACGTGGTGGGCAACAACCTGGCCAACCTGAACACCCCGGGCTACAAAGCCAGTTCGGTGTCCTTCCGCGATCTGGTCACGCAATCGGTGGGCACCGGGCTGGGGGAAACCCAGGTGGGATTCGGCACCGGGCGTCCGTTCACGCTGCGGCTGTTCTCGCAAGGCGCCATCCAGACCAGCCTGGATCCGCTGGACGCGGCCATCCAGGGCGACGGTTTCTTTGTGCTTCGCAACAGCCACGGAGCGATGCTGTTCACGCGCGCCGGCAACTTCCAGGTGGACGTGAACGGCTATCTGATGACGCCCTCGGGCGAGCGGGTCCAGGGCTGGATGGAAGGCCCCGACGGCACGGTGAACACCAACAGCGCCATCGGGGACATCCGGATTCCGGTGGGCACCCTGAAGACGCCCGTGGCCACAAGCCAGTTTTCGCTCGACCTGAACCTGGACGCGGGCGCCGTGGCGGGACAGCCGAGCGGCGTCTTCTCGACCGCCGTCGAGGTCATTGATTCCCTTGGCGTGACGCACATTCTGACCATCACGTTCACCAAGACCGAGAACCCTGGCGAGTGGAGCTACCGCATCGAGATTCCCGGGGCCGACGTTGGCTCGGACAACGCCACGGAAGAGTTGGCCAACGGAACCCTCAGCTTCGATTCCAGTGGCCGGCTGACCAGCCCGGCTCCGGATTCGCCTTCCGTGAATTTCCAGATCACCCGTCTGGCCAGCGGCGCGGCGGACATGGATCTGAACTGGTTCCTTTACACCCCTAACGGCATCCCGCGGCTGACGCAGTATCGCCATCCCTCGGCGCTTTCGGCCATCGAGCAGAACGGCGTGGCGCCGGCGGCGCTGATTCGCGTGGCAGTGGGCGACGGCGGGCGCATTCTGGCCCAGTACTCCAACGGGCAGCAGCGGGTGGTGGGCCAGCTCGCCCTGGCTTCGATCCGCAACCCGGACTCCCTGATTGCCGTGGGCAACAACAACTTCCAGGTCAGTGCCCGCACGGCGCTGCCGGCCATCGGCTTGCCCGACACGGCCGGGCGCGGCCAGGTGGTGGGAGGCGCGCTGGAAAGCTCGACCGTGGAGATCGCGCGCGAGTTCACCAACCTGATCGTTTACCAGCGCGGCTTCCAGGCCAATGCCCGCGTGGTGGTGACCGCGGACGAGCTGAGCCAGGAAACGATCAACCTGAAGCGCTGAGACCGCCTGAAGGAAGATGTCGCCGCTCGAGGAAATCGCGTTCTACGCCGACGTGCCCATGCCGGTCGAGCTGGTTCTGGACCGCATGGAGATGACGGTGGCCCAACTGCTGGAGCTGGAGGAGGGCAGCCTGGTGCGTTTGACGCGTTCGGCTGGGGAAAACATAGACGTTTACGTCGGCGAGGCGCTGCTGGCTTACGGCGAAGTGGTGGTGATCGAATCGGCGATCGGGGTCCGGCTGACGGACTTCCCGCACGAGGAATGAAAGGGAACCGGACGGTGAGCGAACGGTTGCGCGCACGCAGGGACTGGCGTACGGCCAGGGGCGCAAACCGAAGGGGGACGACACCGTGATCGAGTGGGTGCGAGCGCTGGTTTCCATCGCTGTGGTGCTGGGCCTTGCCCTGGCGTTGCGGCACTGGGCCGGACGCGGGCTGAGGCCGCTGGCGCTGGGGCGCGGGCGGAGCCGGCAGCGGAACCTGGAAGCGCTGGACCGGCTGGCACTCTCGCCCCAGCACACGCTTCACCTGGTGCGGGTGGGCGACCGCGCGCTGTTGATCGGCGCCCATCCGGGCGGTTGCACCGTGCTCGAATCGCTGCCCGCCGGCTCGTTCGTGATGGCCGAACCCGGCTGCAACACGCAGGAGGGAGCATGATCGCGCTGTGGGCGGCCAATCCGCTGGTCCCGTGGATCATGGGGCGGGACGGCACGCTGAGCCTGCCCATGCAGATCGTGCTGCTGCTGACGCTGCTCGCCCTGCTGCCCGCCATCGTGGTCTCGCTGACCCCGTTCCTGCGTATCGTCGTCGTGCTGCACTTCTTGCGGCAGGCTCTGGGCACGCAGTCCACTCCGTCCAATCAAGTCCTCGTGGGACTGTCCCTGTTCCTGACGCTGCTGATCATGCAACCGGTGGCGGTGGAAATGTACGAGCGGGGCTGGGCGCCGCTGGCCAAGGGGCAAATGACGGCCGAGCAGGCATTCCGCGAAGGAACCCAGCCGCTCAAGAATTTTTTGCTGCGTTTTGCGCGGGAAAAAGAGCTGAGGCTCGCGCTGGAGATTGCGCGGGCGCCGGCGCCGCGCACCCCGGCCGATGTCGAGCTGCGCGTGCTCATTCCGGCCTACATCCTTTCCGAGCTGCGGGTGGCGTTTCAGATTGGCGCCGTCTTGTTCCTGCCCTTTCTGGTGATTGACCTGGTGGTGGCCTCGGTGACGCTTTCCATCGGCATGATCCAGTTGCCGCCGGTGATGATCTCAGCGCCGTTCAAGGTTCTGCTGTTCGTGCTGGTGGATGGCTGGACGCTCGTGGTGGGGTCGTTGATGCGGAGTTTTTACTGAGCGAGGGGGAAGCATGAGTCCGGAAGCTGCGATTCATCTGGTGCGCCAGGCTCTGATGGCGGCGTTTTGGGTGAGCGCGCCGCTGCTGGCGCTGGGATTCCTGGTGGGCGTGGTGGTGAGCCTGATCCAGGTGCTGACTTCCATGCAGGATACCGCCTTCAACACGGTGCCGCGCCTGGGGGCGTTTCTGGTCGGTTTCCTGCTCTTGCTGCCCTGGATGATGCGGTACATGACCTCGTACACGCTGGCGCTGCTCCATGATTTCGCGCGTTACGCGCGCTGAGGGCACAGTGCGGCCATGGGAGGCGAGTTACAGGCGTTGGGGTTGAGTTTCCTGCTCGTGCTGGCGCGCGTGGGCGGGGCGCTGGTGTTCGTGCCGCTGCCGGGGATCCGACAGGGACCGCAGGTGGCGCGCGTGCTTCTGGCCGTCAGTCTCGCGCTGGCGATGTACCCGGCGTGGCCTGAGCCGCCGGAGCCCGCGCCCGATGCGGCCCGCATGGCCGCCTGGCTGCTGGCTGAAGCTGCCTTCGGACTCAGCGTGGGCCTGGCAGTGGCGTTCCTGAATGAAACCTTCGCTGTGGCGGCGCAGATCTTCGGATTGCCTGCCGGTTACTCCTACGCGGCCACGATTGATCCGGCGACCGAGGCGGACAGCGCGGTGTTGCTCGTGATGGCGCAGTTTCTGGCCAGTCTGCTGTTCTTTGCGCTGGGGTTGCACCTGGAGACGATCCGCATCTTCGCCTCGAGCTATCGCTGGTGGCCGCCGGGCGCCTGGATGGCGAGCGCGGCCAGCGCACAGGGCGTGATTGCGCTGGGAGCGGGCATGTTCTCGCTCGGGCTGCGGCTGGCGTTGCCCGTCGTGGGCCTGTTGCTGCTGGCCGACGTCGCCCTGTCGCTGCTGGGACGGATTCACTCGCACCTGCAACTGCTCCTGCTGGCTTTTCCCGTGAAGATGCTGGGCGCACTGGCCATGCTGGCCGGGGTGCTCGGCCTGTATCTGAAGCTGTACCGCGGGGCGGCCGAGCATACCTTCCGCGTGCTCTGGGAGGCGATGGCGAGCCGTGGCGGATAAATCGCAGCGCACCGAGCAGCCCACGCCGCGGCGCATCGAAAAGGCGCGACGGGAAGGACGCTTCCCGACCAGCCGCGAATTCGTCGCCGCCGTGCAGTTCCTGGTCTTTGTGATTGCGGCGGCAGCATTCGGCAAATCCATGGTGGCGGGCCTGCTGGAAGGCACGCGTCGCGGGCTGGCGCAGGCCTTTCAGGGTGAGCTGACGGCCTCGCGCTTTTCCGGCCTGCTGGGCATGATGGCGGCGCGGGAGCTGGTCCCGCTGGCGTGGCTGGGTTCGCTGCTGGTGGCGGTGACGCTGGGGACGCAACTTACGGTCACGCGCTTCGGCTTTGCCGTGAAGCGGCTGCGGCCCGATCCGCAGCGGCTGAATCCCGTGGCGCGGCTCCGTGACCTGCCCAGACAAAACGTGCCTCTTTTGTTTCAAGCGATCTTGCTTTTGCCGCTGTTCGGACTGGCGCTCTACCTGATCCTCAAGGCCCATTGGCCCACGCTGGTGATGATGCCCTTGGAGGCGCCGGGGCGGGGCGCGGCCCGGCTGGGGGAGATCCTGCTCGAGCTGCTCTGGCGCGCGGCGCTGGTTTTGGTGGCGCTGGGGGCTTGGGATCTGTGGCGGCAGCGCCGGCGTTACATGGCGGACCTGCGGATGACCAAGCAGGAAGTCCGCGACGAGGCCAAGGAAGTGGAAGGCAACCCGCAGGTGCGGGCGCGGATCCGGCGGCTGCAACGCGAACTGCTGCGCCGGCGGATGATGCAGCAGGTGCCCAAGGCCACGGCCGTGGTGGTCAATCCCACGCATTATGCGGTGGCCCTTCGTTACCAGATGGACGAGATGCCGGCGCCCGTCGTGGTGGCCAAGGGCAAGAACTACCTGGCATTGCGCATCCGCCAGGTGGCGGTGGAAAACCAGGTGCCGGTGGTGGAGAACCCTCCGCTGGCGCAGGCGCTTTATCAGAGCTGCGACGTGGGTCAGCCCATCCCCGTGCACCTGTACCGGGCAGTGGCGGAAGTGCTGGCGTACATCTACCGGCTCATGAACGGGCGACTGCCCGGATAGCGGGAGCGATCCAGGATGGCGGAAGGCAGAGTGAACGCGCTGGGCAACGCGAGAGTGAACCCGGGCGAAGGACTGCTGGCGCGAGCCAATCTGGCCGAATTGAGCGTGCCGCTGGGCGTGCTGGCCATTCTGCTGGCCATGCTGACGCCCGTGCCGCCGTGGCTGATGGACGTGCTCATCGTCCTCAACATCACGCTCTCGGTCATCGTGCTGCTGGTGTCGCTTTACATCCTGCGCCCCATCGAGTTCAACGTTTTCCCGACCACCCTGCTGCTGATGACGCTGTTCCGGCTGGCGCTGAACGTGTCCTCCTCGAGGCTCATCCTGCTCAACGGGCACACGGGCACAGCCGCGGCAGGTCACGTGATCGAGGCCTTCGGCCAGTTCGTGGTCGGCGGGAGCTACATCATCGGCGTGGTGATCTTCCTGGTGCTGATCGCCATCCAGTACGTAGTGATCAACCACGGCGCGGTGCGCATTTCCGAGGTCACCGCGCGTTTCACGCTGGACGCGCTGCCGGGCAAGCAAATGTCCATTGACTCGGATCTGAACGCCGGTCTGATTGACGAGGCCGAGGCGCGGCGCCGGCGCAAGCAACTGGCGGCGGAGGCCGAATTTTACGGGGCCATGGACGGCGCCTCGCGCTTCACCCAGCGCGACGCGGTGGCCAGCATCCTGATCACGGGCATCAACATCATCGCCGGTTTCCTGGTAGGAGTGCTCCAGCACGGCATGGAATTGCGGCAGGCGCTGGCCACCTACACCGTGCTTACCATAGGCGACGGGCTGGTGACGGTCATACCCGCGCTGATGATCTCGATCTCGGGCGGCCTGATCGTCACCAGGGCCAGCTCGGACGTGAGGCTGGGAGCCGAGTTCCGCCGGCAGGTTTTCGGCAATGCGCAGCCGCTGATGCTGGCGGGCGGCGTCCTGCTAGCCATGGCAGCCTTTCCCGGCCTGCCCAAGCTCCCTTTCCTCGTGCTGGGCGTGGGACTGGGGGCAGTGGCGTGGCGCATGAGCCGCGCTCCGGCAACCGCGCAGCCAGAACCGGCAGCGCCTCCACCGGCGCCCCGCGAGAATCTCGAAGCGCTGCTGCGCGTCGAGCCGATCGCCATCGAGCTGGGCCTGGGTCTGGTGCGGCTGGTCGAGGGCGGCCAGAACTCGCCCCTGTTGCGGCGCATCGCGGCCATCCGCCGGCAACTGGTTCTCGATCTGGGCTTCGTGCTGCCGGCCGTACGCGTCACCGACAATCTCTCGCTGCGCTCACGCGAGTACGTGATCCTGATCAAGGGCGCCGAGGTGGCGCGTTACGAAATGCGCCAGGGAATGGAGCTGGCGCTGCACAGCGGCCAGCCGAGCGCACCGATCGAAGGCGAGCCCACGCGCGAGCCGGCCTTCGGACTGCCCGCGCTGTGGATCCGTCCCGAACAGGCGGAGGCCGCGCGCGCCGCAGGCTACACGGTGGTGGATGCAGTGGCCATCATCGGTACCCACCTCAGCGAGATCGTACGCCGCTACGCGCACGAGCTGTTTTCGCGACAAGACGCCAAGCGGGTGCTCGACCGGGTGGCGGAGGAAAATCCCAAGGTCGTCGAAGATCTGGTGCCCAAGCTGCTGCCGCTGGCCACCGTGCAAAGGGTGCTTCAGAACCTGCTGCGGGAGCACGTCTCGATTCGCGACGCGGTAACGATCCTGGAAGCGCTGGGCGAAGCCGCCCAGATCACGCGCAACCCCGTTCTGCTCACCGAATTCGTGCGGCAGGCGATCCGCCGCACGGTCGTGAAACCTTATCTGAACCGCAACGGGGACTTGCCCGCTTATCTGCTCGATCCGGCGATCGAGCAGGAAATCGAAGCGGCCGTGGAGCATGGCGAGCACGCCAGTCATCTGGGGCTTTCGCCACAGCGCATGCGCGCCATCGTGGACAAGATCCGGCAGGCAGTGGGCAACCTGCAAGGGCCGGCAGTCCTGATCACCAGCTCGGGCGCCCGTTATTTCCTGCGGCAGATGCTCGAGCAGGCGATGCCGCGACTCTACGTGCTGGCGCACAACGAGATTCCGCCGGAGACCCGCGTGGTCTCCCTGAAGCTCATCCAATAGGAGCGATCCGGCAATGAAAGTGAAATCCTACTTTGTCCCCAATGTGGCGGCGGCCCTGGCGCTGGCGCGCCAGGAACTGGGACCGGAAGCGGTTCTGCTGGAGACCCGGACCGCGCCGCCGGAAGCAGCGCACCTGGGCCGCTACGAGGTGGTTTTCGGCACCCCGCCTCCGAATGGAAACGGCAACGGAACCTCGGCAGGGGATGCAGCCGCGCCGGGCGTAGCGACGCTGATGCGCGAGGTCGAGCGGCTGCGTCGCGAGATCGAGCGGGTCAATGCCGCGGTGGCGCGCTCGACGTTGACGGCGGCCTTGCAGTCCATGCCCTGCGAAGAGGAGGCCCGGGTGATGTCGCGGCTGCTCGAGGCCGAGCTGGATCCCGAGCTGGCCCGGCAGATTCTGGAATCGGCCCGCGAGCGGCTTGGGGCAGCAAAAGGGTGCTGGGCGGAAGCGGTGGCGGCGGAGCTGGCGGGGCGCTGCCGGACCGACTCGCGGCTGGGCCGGCGGGTGGAGGGTCCGCGGGTGGCAGCCTTCGTTGGCCCCAGCGGATCGGGCAAGACGAGCCTGATCGCCAAGCTGGCGGTGCGCGAAGGGCTGTTGCGACGCCAGTCCGTGCAGTTGCTGAGTCTGGATTTCTACCGTGTGGGCGGCGCCGAGCAGTTGCGCCATTACGCCACGATCCTGGGCGTTCCCTTCCAGGCGGTGGAGACAAGGCACGCTTTCGAACAAGCCCTTCGGGAGAGCGGGCGCAAGGACCTTGTGTTGATTGACACCCCTGGCCTGGATGCGGCCGAGGAAGCGGAAGCCGCCGAGCTGGCCGGCTGGCTGGGTGGGGTGGAGGAGGCGCAGTGCCACCTGGTCCTAACGGCTTCGATGCGATCTGCCGATTTATGGCGTGTAGCCGAGCGGTTCGAACGGTTCCGGCCGAGCAGGCTGGTTTTCACCCGGCTGGACGAGAGCTCGGTGTGCGGGCCGCTGTGGAGCCTGGCGCTGCGGCTGGATCGGCCCATATCGTTTCTGGCGGCGGGCCAGCGCGTTCCGGAGGACGTTGAGCCGGCGAGGGTGGAGCGTCTGGTGGAGCTGCTGGGACTGGAAGTGGCGCGCAGGGCCGTGGGTGCGGCAGCCTGAGTCACCCGGCGGAGCGCCCGTGGAGCCTGGGGATCCCGAGCCCGCGCCGTTCGGCCGCGCGGCAGGGAAGGTGAGCGGCATGGCCTCGTATCAAGCCAGTCCGGAAACCAGCGCCGAAGAACGCGAGCGGCTCATCCTGGAACATCTGCCGCAGGTCCGCCTCATCGCCCGGCGCATCCACGAGAGGCTCCCGGAAAGCGTCAGCCTGGAGGATCTGATTTCGACCGGGATTCTGGGCCTGATCTCGGCGATTGACAACTTCGACCCGCGCCTCAATGTCAAGCTCAAGACCTACGCCGAATACAAGATCCGGGGCGCGATCCTGGATTCCCTGCGCGGCATGGATTGGGCGCCGCGGCAAAAGCGCAAGAAGGCCAAGCAAATCGAAGCCGCCATTGCCTCAGCGGAGCAGAAGCTGCACCGGGCGCCCGACGAAGAGGAAATCGCGCGTGAGCTGGGGCTGAGCCTGGAGGAATACCATGACTGGCTGCTGGAAGTGCGGGGCGTCAACCTCGGGCGTCTGGAGCAGAGCCGTCGAGACGAGGAAGGTCGGGACCTTCTGAAATATATCGCCGACAGCGAAGAAGGCTGGCCCTCCCGGGTCCTCGAGCGGGCCGAACTGGAGCGTCTGCTGGCTGAAGGAATCGAACAGATGCCTGAGATCGAGCGCACCGTGCTGAGCCTGTATTACTACGAAGAGCTGACGCTGCGCGAAATCGCCGCCATTGTCAACCTGCACGAATCCCGGATTTCCCAACTGAAATCGCAGGCGATTCTGAGGCTGCGCGTCTGGCTGGAAAAGCGCTGGCCGATCCAGCGTCGTAGCGAGCGTTAAAGCCGAGGGAGGCGACCTTGCAAGCCAGCCACCTGGACTGGTTAACGGAAACGCTGGCCCAGCATCTTGCGGAAGCCTTGGAGTTGATGACCGGCGAAGCTCCCCAAGTGGCCTGGACCACTTCGGAGACGCCGACCAGCGCGGAGCCGCTCGCCTGGTGGGGCCAGAGCTTCAATCTCCGGCCCGGTGCTGCACTGTGGATCGGGGCGCCCGAAACGAGCTGGCGCAGGATTGGCGAGCACGTGCTCGGCGCTGCGGGCATCTCACCGAGCGGCGACGACGAGATCAAAAACACGTACCAGGAAATCCTGGGTCAGGCCGTGGCCAGCGTGGCCCGCAGTCTGGGCACGCGACTGAACCGGGAAGTCGCCTGCGAGGAAACCGGGGAACAGCCGCCACCAGACGACGTTCCCGTTCAGGCTCTCGTGGACCTGACGCTGGGCGAGAGCGCGAAGCTGTCGCTGTGGATGGCTTTCTCGCCGGAGCTGCTCCGTGCGCTGGAATCGCCCGCGGATACGCCCTCGACCGAGCAGCCCGAAAGCAAAGCTGAGACCGCAGAAACAGCGCCCGCCTTGCCGGAGCCAGCGCCGCGACCCTCACTGCCCGCCGGCGCCCGAACCCTGGATCTGTTGCTCGAAGTGGAGATGCCCGTCTCGGTCTCCTTCGGGCGCACGCAGTTGCCCTTGCGCGACCTGCTCAAGCTGACGACGGGCTCCATCATCGAACTGAACCGAACCGTGAACGAGCCTGTGGAGGTGATCGTGAACAATTGCGTGATTGCGCGCGGCGAAGTCGTGGTGGTGGAGGGCAACTACGGGATCCGCATCAAGGAAATCATCAGCCGGCAGGAGCGCCTGCGAACTCTCCGATAGAAAGGGAAGCCAGAACCATGCCTGTGGTCGCGACGCTGGGGTTGGTGGCCGCGGGGATTCTGCTGTGCCTGGTCTTGTTCCTGTTCGCCAAGGTCGAGATCTGGCGACTTTCACGGCGCACGGAAAGCGGGCAACAGCGGATGCAAGCGTGCCTCGACGAGCTGCGGCAGAGCTTGGAGGAAATGCGCGTGGCTCTGCGCGATCTCGAAGAACGCACGGGCGTATTGGTCCCTCCCACTCCGCCTCGCTCGGGCCTGAATCTGACCACGCGCGCCCAGGCGCTACGGATGCTTCGGCGAGGCGAAACCACGGAACGGATCGCCGCTGCGCTGCACGTTCCTGAGAGCGAAGTCCGCCTGCTGATCAAGGTCCACCAGTTGACTTCGGCTCAGGGTCAGGCCGAGACGTGAGCGGCCGGGATCACGCCCGGCGTTTCCAGTCTTCCAGCGTGGCGCCAGCCACGGAAGCGGCGCGGCGTCTGAGCTCGGCCATTTGCTCGGGCGAGAGAGGACGGAAACGCTGCGCGATGCGAACGTCGTCCTCGATCTGACCCAGCGTGATCGCGCCCACGATGACGATGCTGATGGGCAAACTGAGGGCGTATTCCAGGCATTCCCGCGCGCTTAACACGCTCATCAGGCGCGCGTTACCGAACGTTTTCATGGCCTGAACGGCAAGGCCCTGCTCGAGAGCCAGCGGCAGGACCTTCTGCTCGAAGCTCAGGTATGCAGGATCGGCCGCATGCAAGGGCATGAACACGGAATCGAAGCCCTTGTAGCGCCGGAGCATCTCGGCCAGCACGTCCGGGTCGTGGTGAGCGGTGACGCCGATGAACCGGCACTTGCCCGCCTTCTTGGCCGCCTCGAAAGCCTCCATCGCTCCGCCAGGCGCCA
>JAPWUP010000230.1 GCA_028275505.1 Bryobacteraceae bacterium | reverse complement strand
GCGTCAGTCCTTACTTAGCGGCCGGCGCGCAGCGGCTGCCCACTTATAACCAGCCCGTGGAAACGCTGAACGCCCGCCAGATCCAGTTCATGATGCAGATCGAATACTGAACCCGGCCCGCGCAGACGGCCGACGATGGGAGCGGCGCACCGGCGACGCCGCGCATTTACCGGACCAGGGCGGCGAGCCTGGCCTGGTCAATCTTCGCCAGGATCACCTCGCGGTATTCGGGCCAACCCTCGATCTCAAGGAAGACGTTGGAGACCGTCGTCCCGATCGGCGCCGGCTTGGGGGAGCCCCACACGAGCACATCGGCGTTCAAACCTTTGCCGGGCACAGGGAGGTCACGGCGGCCATTTACAATGACGCGCACTGCCACCTTGGTCCCGGAGTAAGTGGGAATGCGCGCCCGCAACTCCTCGATTTTGGCTTTGCGCTCGTTGATCTGCGGGGCGACCGAAGCGAGATATTCCGCCCGGATCTTGTCGGCTTCGCTTGAAATCGAGTCGGCCTCCGCCCACAAGCGCTTGTACTCCTCGCGGTTGCCGGCGCGTTCGGCGGCCTTTGCCGCACGCCGTTTCTCGCTCTGGCGGGCCTGCACTTCATTGATGCGCTTGCGGACCTCGTCCGGCGTTCGTTCGAGGGCCTCGATCTCCTGACTCAGGCGCCGGATCTCGGCCTCTTCCGGATATTCCCGCCGCTTGGGGGGATTCTTGATGTAGTAGGACAGGGATACGCCCAGGGAAAAATCCCCCGGTTTCTGGTCCTTGCATAGCGCAGGCTCAAAAACTTTCGGCTCGCCCGAACGCTGCCAGCCTTCCGGCGCCTCGGGCAGCGCCGCGGCCAGGGCCGCCGCCACATCTCGGACCAATTTCGTTTCCGCCGGCGTCGGCTTGCGCGCCTCCGTCACGCAGTCGGCCAAAGCGAAAGCAGCCGTCGCGCAAACCAGGGTCATCACGCGCTTCAATAGCATCCCATCCTCCTGCTGAGAGCAAAGAAATCAGCCGGCCGGCGAATCGGCGCGGCGATTTCGCCGGCTGCCCGTGTCCTCATACTAACATGCGACGCGAGCATCCGGCAAGAGCGCGAATTGGGTCATCCGCAACGTCATCGCCGGATCTTCCCCGAGCCGGCGGGCCGCCTCCGGCTGATGACGGTCTTGGCGGTGCAAACCGATCCCGGAGCGAATCGAGGGTGTCCGCGTGCCGGCGGCCTAATAACGTATCACCGCCACGCGGTGGCCCGAGGAGCCAAACCGTTTCACTACCAGGATCATCAGCGGTACGGCGCCGCCCTTCGGAATGATCTTTTCCACGCTGTACATCGAATCCAGCAGCTTTGGCTGCGCCGCCCCCGCCCCCGTCGCCTCGACCACCCTCATATTGCCGCCCCGTAGGCTCTGGGGCACGTAGGACTCAACCACCGCCACGTGTCCGGGGCTCGTCAGGGGGTATTGCCCGCCATCCAAACGAGGAGGTCGCCTTGCCTCACATTGGAAGCATCGTTCACGGCCTTGGAGGGCTGGTAGTAGGATGCTGCACCAGTGTTCACCTTCGTCGCATAGCAGTTCGGGAGCTTTCCGCACGCGATCAGGTAGTTCGTGACGAAGCCTGAGCAGTCGATGCCCAAATGGTTATCGCAGAAGTCTTGCAGCGTGGCCTGATTGGGGGTCTTGATCTTCTTCGCCCGCGCCGCCCCCGGAGCACCCCGCGAGCCACAACGCGCCTGCGAACGTAGCAAAGCCCCCTGCCCGCATTCCGCTCCTCCGTCAGACCGGCCCAGCGCCGATCCGTAACCAGAGAATACATTCAGGATTACTCGGGAGTCAATGGCCGAATTGGGTCATCACGCCGGCTTCCGGCCGGCTCAGCCAAATGGCCCGCCATAGCAGCGAAATCGGCTCGGTCTCCCCCCGGGAGCTGAGCCACCGTTCGGTTACCTCCTTCGTGACCCAACGGGTGGCTGTTCGGTTGCCGGCTCGGATGACTCGACACGGCGCGCCGTAGAACACGCAGGGTTGCAATCGAAACGGGCCGCCTTCCCCCGGGTCCCAACCGCGCCATAATCTAGCTATGAGTTACACCAGACGAGACGTGGGGAAGATTGCCCTGGCCGGCCTCCCCGGCGCCCTCCGGGCGGCCAGGCCCGACTCGGTGTTCGGCGGGGTCTGGATCAGCATCATTACTTACAGCTTCCGCGCCCTGCCGAGCAGCGCCGAGCAGGTGCTCAGCTATTGCGTCGAGTGCGGCATCAGCGGGGTCGAGTTGATGAGCAACGTGGCCGAGAGTTACGCGGGCGCGCCCTTGCCTGCCGGGCGGGGATTCTTGCCCGGCGGTCCCGGGGGCCCGGGCGGAACCGGACCGGCCGGCGGTGCGGCCGCGCCCGGCCGCGGCCCGGGTCCGGCTCGAGCGCCGCTCAGCCCGGAGCAGCGGGAAGCTTTCAAGAAGGCCGCCGAGGAGCTCAGGAACTGGCGCCTGTCGGCTAAAGGCTGCCGTCCTGCCAGCAGCCGCGGTTGACGGAGTGTCCGTAATGCTCCATTTCGAGGATGACCGGGCGCTGCGGCCAGAACAGATCCGCCAGGTAAGCGAGGCGCTGTTCACGGTGCGCTTCCACAAAGGTCAGCGCCCGTCTTTGCCGCGGGGATTTAGCGAGGACTGGATCGTCTCGATCGCCGGCCGATCCTAGCTCGCTAGCTCCATCAAGATGGCCCTGCGCAGGGCGGACTCGGACGTCCCGCGTAGGACGATCAAAGAGTCGGGGCGCGCGGCGCCTTGAGCCGATCTGCGGTTGAGCACGGCGGTCCCCCCACGATCGTCAGCTGCTTAGGCCGCATCGGGACCCTGATCCTTGCCGACAACCTGCCGAAGCACTAGGCCCGGCTCCCTACCAATACAGCTTCAGCCCAGCTTGCATCCGACGCGGCTGGTTGACCTGGCTGGTGACCACGCCAAAAGTCGAGGCATTAAGATTTGTGTTCCCCGTCGAGAAAGCCGTTCGGTGGAGGAGGTTGAACGCCTCCCAGCGGAAATCCAGGCGCAGGCGCTCGGCGATCGAAAAAGTCTTGGCCAGGCTGACATTCTCATTAAAAGATGGCCAGGTGCGCACCTTCGGATTGTGGCGCGTCATGTTGCCGAAGGCGATCGGTTGCGGTGGGAAGGCGGACGGATCCAGGAACCGGTCAACCGCGGGATCGAACTTCTTGCCCCGGATCTGCCCGCGCCAGCCTTCGTAGCTGGTGATCAGCGGTCGCGTGTCGCGGTTAAAGATCGGCAGCGGATTGTTGCGCGTCAGCCGGAGCGGGAAGCCGGAGGCGTAAGTGAGGATACCGCTCAGGCGCCAGCCGCCGAGAAAGGCGTTGACGACGGGATGGCTGGAGGCCAGATAGCGTCGGCCTCTGCCGAACGGCAGTTCGTAGACCGTGCTCATCTTCAGCGCGTGCGTCTGATCAAATTCGCCGATGGATTTTTCGAGCCGCCGGTTGTACTGATCCTGCGTAGTACCGCTGCCTTCGCTGAAGCTGTCCACATCGGTCAGCAGCTTCGAGAGGGTATAGTTCCACTCCATGGCCAGGCCGTTCGAGTAGCGCCGCGTGAGCTTTAGAATCATCGAGTGGTAGGTCGAGTGCCCACTCTTGTCGCCACCCTGGTCGCCTGTGTTGATGCTGAGGTACTGGGGATAGGGTCGGAGCGCCTGATTGACGCTTCGCGAGGCCTGCACCTGAGGGTTGGTGAAGTTCGGGTAGGGGATCGGTACGCCCGCGCTCACAGCCGCCGCTGAGGTGATGCTGGAGCGGAAGAGGTTCGCGGCCGCGGTGGCGCCGAGCTCCTGCACGTAGCGGTCCCAGATGGCGGTTGGGACCTGGTTCAGGTTGACGAGACTCCCCTGAAGGTGGGTGCCGATCGTGGCGCTGTAGCCGACCTCAAACACGGTGTTGCGCGCAACCTCCCGTTGGATGTTGAAGGTCCAGTACAGCGTCTCAGGAGCGCGCGTGGCGTCGCTGAGCTGCCAGTGATCCACGTTCTGATTGTTGGCGAACGCGGGATCGAGCTTCGCGTTCGGATCGAGGGTAATCGGCAGCGGATAGGGCGGTAGCCCCTGGTCGACTTTGAAAGCTGGCGTGATGCCCTGGTCCTGAGAACTGAAACGCCAATTGCCGATGAAGCCGGCATAATGGCCGCTTCCCTGAGTCACAGTGACGCGGGCGAAGGAGCGCCCGAAGGCAGTCCGCACGGCAGTCTTGTTGTTCAGCGCGTAGGCAATGCCCAGGCGGGGTCCGATCGCGCCGTACCAGCCGTCCACCAGGCTCCGGCGGTTCTCCCGCCCGGGGCCGAAACCCGCAAAGCGCAAGGCCCCGGGGTAGTTGTTCACCGCCGGATTGGGCCGGTCCGGGGTGAAGTCCGAGTACTTGTCTTCGAGCTCCACCGGCGGCTGGGTGAATTCATAGCGCAGGCCTAAATTCAGCGTCAGCTTCCGCGTAATGCGCCAATCGTCCTGTGCATAAAAGCCGTAATAGGGGTATAGCTGTTCGATCTCGCGAACCGTCTCGGTGCCACCGCTGATGGCTTCCCCGAGCAGGAATGAGGCGAAGGAGCTGCCGCTGCGGAAAGCCGTGTCACCGGGCACGCTGGTGCTCAGGAAGCTGAAGCCCACGCCGCCAGAGATCCACTGCTCGCCATAACCATTGGCCCGCTGGCTTTGATAAGTGAACCCGAATTTGAAAGTGTGCTTGCCGCGGGTATGGCTCAGGTCATCCTTGAGGGCCCACATCGGCTGCCTGGTGCCGTTCAGCGCGTTGCCGCCCCATTGCGAGAATTCGGTGAACGTCACCACCGGGAAGTTTCGGTTGCAGTCGATGACGTTCTTCATGCAGATCTTGTCTTTCCAGTTCCGCCCGTAGTTGGGCGAAAAGCTGGCTTTGTCAAAAGTGTTACCGCCGACGGTAAACTGGTTCACCGTAGCCGGGGAAATCACCCAGTCATGGGTCAGCCGATAGGAGCTGGTGTCGAACTGCTGCACTTCGCCGGACCACAGAGGTACCGGAAGGCCCGGGGGGCCGCCGGCGCCGGCCTCGCGCCGATAGCTAGTGATGTTGGCGAAGAATGACAGACGGTGCTGATCCGTGAGCAGATGATCCAGGCGCGCGCTGCCTTTGTCTTGAGGCTCGAGAATGGTGCCGCTAGTCGTCATCCAGTTATTGGTGACATAATCAATCGTGCCGGGCTGCCCGCCGCGGTTCGGCTTGGCCATCTGGCCGAAAGGAATGAGCCGTTGGGCAAAGGCGCTGAAACGCGACTTGGGAATCTGGTTGCCCGGGAAGGGGTCGCGGATGTGGCCGCTAGCGGCCGGGTTCGCCCGCGTGGTCGCCGGATCGTAGATTTGCAGGAGCCGGTTGCTGCGATCGACCCAGTACCGGAAGTCGCCTTCGTACATTTCCGGCGTCGGCACCGTCAGGATGGTGGCGTTGGCGCCGACGCGGTTCCGGAATCCCTCGTAGGTCAAGTAAAAGAAACTCCGGTTGCGCCCGTCGTACAGTTTCGGGAGAAAGATTGGCCCACCGGCGGCGGCGCCGAAGTTGTTCTGCTTGTAAATTGACTTCTCGCGCTCAAAGAACCTGCGCGCGTCGAGTTTCTCGTTCCGCAGGAAATTGTAAGCTGTTCCATGGAACTGGTTCGTGCCCGAGCGCGAAGAGAAGGTGATCACACCGCCGGCGGCTTGC
>JAPWUP010000229.1 GCA_028275505.1 Bryobacteraceae bacterium | reverse complement strand
AAATCCGGCGCCATATCGCCAACCTTCAAAGTCGCTTTGCTCTGGGCCCTTGCCGCCAAAGCCAGGAACCCCAGGCCAACCAAACCAACGAGGCTCGTCATGCTTGATCTCCTCCTGGTCGGATTGATGCAGGCGGCCTTCGATTGGATTCGTGGCTTGCCGGCCCGGGCCTCAAAAGGCTACGTAAAGGACGTGGTCCGAGCCAGCCGGCGGGCTAATCAGCGCATGAAGGTTCCCACGTCTCTCGTCGTACCACCAATGGTTCGGGCGCAAATCTTCTTGCGCCTCCACCGGCGGCATCTCGCCTCCACCCGCCCGAACCCGGTTCGGTCGTTTCACGTGGTGGACCACCCACTCCCAGACCCGTTCCTTGGCCGGCTCGACTTCGAGGCGCAACAACTCCCCGGCCGGCGCAGCGTGCAACTGAGTCAATGCGCCGTCATCCTCGTAATAGAAGAACTCCCCCGCGAGATCGGGGAAGTAGTGCACCGTCACCCGCCGCGCATCCGGCATCTCCGCCAGCGGAACAATGCTGCCATTCTTCACGAAGACCGGTATACGATCCGCGCTCACAGGCGCTTGGACAACCTGACGGCCCCGGAACCGCACGTTCGTTCCGAGTTCGGTCCACTGTCCTGCCGGAAGATACACCGAACGCACCCGGGACAACCCGATCACCGGCGAGACGAGGACCTCATCGCCCATCATGAACGCGTCACGACTCGCTACAGCCTGCGGATCCCGGGGGTATTGCATACCCAGCGGCCTCAACAACGGGAAACCGCGCTCGTGCGCCTCATGTGCATAACTGAGCAAGAAGGGTATCCACCGCGCACGTTCTCGCCCCAGCTCTGCTCCCTCCCTGTCATTATCGGGGAGCGCGCCGTAAACTATCGGCAAGTATACGGCCAACTGGTAGACACGCCTTCTGACTTCGGTCTCGGCACTTCGCCAAATACTCAGATCAACGGCCGGGAACAGGATGGCCGAATAACTGCTTCTTAGCAGCCAGCGTATCAGATCGGTCAATCCCTGCCAGTCCGGCTGCGGATTCGGTAAAGTCCACGCTGCGCGTGGCGGCCTCTCTGTGAGCCGAAATATCCCCGACTGAATGCCATCGGACGGGGACTCGATCGTTGCGTGTTCCTCGAGAATTTCCTTGGGCGTCGGGCCGTAGTAGAAGTAAAACTCGTTCGTAGCCCCTGCTGGAGCCTCGATCGTCCGCCTTTCGCCGAACGCGTACCGATACAATCCCGGGGGCCGAAAGTACTCCCCGTACCCCATACTCGAAACCAGGAAAGGTACACTTGTCACCACCGGTCCGCTGGTACCCTCTCGCCCGTCAAGCTCTGCATTCGGCCCCAAGCCCCAGAACCTTTCACTGGCTTGCCTTTCCCGCTCCCAGACAACCCGCTCTCCTCGCCTTTGCGGGCCCCGAACGTCAGCCAGCAGCAAGTTCCCTCCCCTATCGTGGACCCGTAGCGCCCCGGTCCGCTTGTCCACAACCATGCGCAAGTAACGCGTCGTGTACTCCAACCAATCCCCTTGACCACCAACATTAACCTCGACCTGATGCTCGCGCGGCCGCTCGTGCTGACCCCTCACGCCACGCGGCCCGCACACAACCCGAAAGCTGGAAGAACTCAACCACTCGACTTCGGTGACCCAATCTTCGTTCGGTGGCGCCTGGTCGCGGGAGACCCCCTCAACATCCTCACGAGCCTCCCCCCACCATGCGCAGCTCGCCAGAAAGCCCAGCAAGGCGCGCCGGTCAATCATCGTCCTTTACAATAGCACGATCTCGCTTTGCACCTCGCCGGTTATGCGAGCGTCCTTTTCCTCGATAAACAGATTTACCTCGGAACGCACACCGAAGTCATCCAGATAGATTCCCGGCTCGACCGAGATGCACGTCCACGGAATAAGTCGCCGGTCGTCGTGCGTTTCGAGGTTATCCGCGTTGGCCCCCGCGCCGTGCACTTCCGCGCCGATCGAATGGCCCGTCCGGTGGATGAAACGGGCGCCGTAACCGAAGCGCTCGATGTAACCCCGCGCCGCATCGTCCACCTCGAAGCCACGCACGGCCTCACCCGCCCGCACACGGTCCCTGACGAAGTTGATGGCATGGTCCCGCGCGCCCAACACGATCCGAAACACGTTCTCGACCTCAGCCGGCACACTCGTTCCGCAGTAGCCTACCCACGTAATGTCATAGTAGACCCCGGCCGGATCATCGAGCTTGGCAAAAAGATCGAGTAACACCACGTCGCCGGCCCTGATTTCCCGGTCCCTCCCCGGCTGCGCATCATAATGGGGATTCGCGCTGTTAGGACCAGCAGCCACGATAGGCCCGTGATCGGTCGTCAGCCTTTCCGCCTCGAAGCGCTCCAGAATGAAGCCCTTGACTCTCGCCTCTCGTACCGACTCGCCTGTCCGCAAGCGGTCCCGGATCCACTGGAACGCCTCTGCGCGGATCCTGTCCACCCGCCGCCCCGCTTCCAAGTGACATGCAAGATTCTCCTCTCGCCAGCGCGCTTCGAAGAACTGAACCAAATCCGCGGAACTGACAACTTCGACGCCCAACTTCCGCACCAGTTCGACCGTGCCGGCATCCACCAACGAAACCGAAGGCAGACGGCATTCCGGCGAGTACTGCATCGCAACCCGCCTCGTCCCGGCAAGCAACTGACCCAACCCCACAGCATGCTCGCGCCAGCTTGCGTACACGATTCGTCGCCCCGGGAGGCCTGCGAGCACTTCCGGTTCGATGCGGTGCACTAACCCACAGGGTTCACCCCACGAGGGGATCAGGTAGTACCACCGCCGCGTGGCCACTCGTCCTGCTCGCAACCCCAGGATCCTGTAAGCGAGCGGATCCCTCCCGTGATGGTCCGCGAACAACCACCCGTCAAACCTCAACTCTCTTAGTGCCTGCTGGATCTCATCGACCCTCACACTCGCCCCCTTTCGCACGTGCGGGTTTCTTGGCCAACTGTGGTTTACCCGCCATCGAAATTCGGCCCGGCGTCACCAGGCTTACCAGTATCAGACTGACCACGGAGACTGCCAGCGCCGGGTAGATCGCATCCAGAAACTGGATCCCAGATAAATTCCAAAGCACGGTAACTGCCGTCCCCGAAGCTATTGACACCACCGCACCCGCCGCCGTCGCTCGCTCCCAGAAGAACACAGCCATCAGCGATGGCGTAATCGCCGCGCCATACACCGTGTAGGCGTACAGAGCTGCCCGCAGGATGGACTCAAAGTGCGCCGCCTGCAACACGGCGAAAATGCCCAACCCCACCACGACCAGTCTCGAAACCAACAACTTCCGCTTCTCGGAAGCTCTCGGGTTGATGAAGCGACCGTAGATATCGTGAATCAGATTGCTGGCCGGCGAGAATAGATAATTGTTAGCCGTGGAGATAATCTTGGCCAGAATCCCTCCCAGCAGAAGAGCCCCCGCCCACGCCGGCAGGCCCAGTTGCGCGCTTACGGGAATGATCTCACGGGCATTGTCCGGATGAAAACGAGAGCTGCCGATCACCGCAAAGCTCACAATCAGCGTCTCCAGAATGACGGTTCCAACGATCCAACCACGCACTGCTCGGCGAGCATCCCGTTCCGACCGAGCCGAGAAAAACTTCTGATACATGCCTTGATTGCCTACAAGCAGCAACATTGTGGGAATGGTGAAACCTAGTGCCTCCGTGAGCCGCAGCTCACCCAGGACCTGAAAGTGCGTGGCTGGAAGATTACGGCGAACTTCCGCCCATCCGCCCGCGGCCTCCAACAAGGCGGGGACCCCATAAGCTATAGCCGCTGTCACAAGGCAGCCCACCACCAAGTCCAGATAAGCCACCGAGGCCATGCCTGCCAAGGCAGTGAATGTAATTACGAATCCGGCTACCAAGTACATGCCAGTCGTCCGGCTCAGCCCGGGGAACATCAAGTGCAGGACGTCGCCGGCCCCCTTGAACTGGTAGCTCGTAATCATCGTGTAAGAAATGACGATCGCCACAGTCGCAAGCACTCGGGCCGCTGCGTTGTATCGTAACTCCAATAGGTCGGGCACAGTGTACTGAGCCAGCCGTCGGGCACGGCTCGCAATGCGGGAAATGACTAGAAGGCCGAGCCACCCTCCCGCCGGCTGCCAGAGTGCAGCAAATCCGTGCCGGTAGGCATTTTCGCCCCCCGCAAACAGGCTCCCGGCCCCGATCCAGGAGGACAGCAGCGTGAAAACCAGCACATGCCAGGGCAGGGTTCTTCCCGCAACCAGAAAGTCTTCTTCCCTCCTGACCTTGCGGGCTTTCCAGATGCTAAGACTTAGCAGGACCACGATAACCGTCGCTACCACCGCCGCATTGATCATTCCGCCACCCGCCACCAACGAATGTCCGTCTCGAAGTTCACCACCCCGGCCGCCCCTTTGTTGTCTATCACACGAAAAATCAACAGGTCATCGAGCCAGTCCTGACTCGATCCGTCCCAGTGCTGCGTTGCGACGGTCAGAGTGTACTCTTGCTGCGCCAACCGGCACTCGAAGCGAAACTCGATTTGTAAACGTTCACCCTTACGGAAACAGCCGAGCTGTCGGCCCTCCAGTCGCGTATTCGTACCGTACACGTCCATACCCTGTCGGTTCCTGACAAGGATCCCGACTACGGGTTGCGAGGCATCTCTCAGGAACAAAGCTCGGATCCGGATCGTGACGACCTCTCCACAGCGCACGACCCGTGTTGGCCGTAAACATTCGTCCAGCAGCTCCACTCGTTCGATCCGGCTCGTACCGTCGCCGTGTCGGTGACTTCCCGACAGCTGGCCTTCTGGCCCCTGACTCACTTCTCCCACCGCCTGCTGTCGCGCCAGCACCATCCCCACGTAACGGTTGACCACGTCATTAGGGTGTCCTTCCGCAACGATCTGGCCGCCCACCAGCAGGATCGCACGATGGGCCAGCCTCTTCACCAGGCCCAGATCGTGGGAAACAAACAGAATCGTGACTCCGCGCTGGCGGAGCTCCTCGAACTTCCGGATGCATCGATTGGCGAAAATTGCGTCCCCGACGGCAAGCGCTTCGTCCACCACCAGAATCTCCGGGTCGGTGTGGATCGCCGCCGCAAATGCCAGCCGCACGTACATCCCCGTCGAGTACTCCTTCACGGGCCGATCCATGAACTCCCCGATCTCTGCGAAGGCCTCCACCCGCGGCAGCAGCGCCTCGATCTCTCGCCTGGAGAGCCCCATAATCTCGGCGCTCAACACTACGTTTTCACGTCCGGTGAAGTCGGGATTGAAATCCGCCCCCAACTCGAGCAACGCGGCGACCCGGCCATCCGCCACCACTCTGCCGGTCGTGGGCGCCAGGATCCCGCTCACAATGCTCAAAAGCGTGCTCTTCCCGGACCCGTTGGGACCCACGATGCCCAGAATCTCGCCGCGGTCCACCTCCAGATTGATGTCGCGCAAGGCCCAGAAGTCTCGCGGCCTCCGTTGGGGCAGAAAAGGAAAAATCTCTCTGAGCCGCTGAGAAGGCGGGTCGTATAGGTGAAACTTCTTGGAAACGTTATGAACCCAAAGCACGCCCTGAATGAGCAGGATAACCCATTCAAGGCCGCGTATGGCGCTCCCTAGCGGCGCCGCAGGGCGCGTCTCAACCCTCGGCCAAGCGGCAGAGCATATCCCACCAGGCAGATCTGATCCAGGGCAAACAAAACCACTTGCCCCACACCGTCCGTCCGGGCCAGCCTGGCTTCCTTGAGCCACGGCGCCGTCGCATCGCTCACTCCCACCAGGTGAAACCGCGAATGCGCAGGAAAGCCAAGTTGGCGAGA
>JAPWUP010000226.1 GCA_028275505.1 Bryobacteraceae bacterium | reverse complement strand
CTCGGGCACGTGGCCGGGATTGCGGGTCAACAGGAGCCACACCGTGCCGCTCCTGCGGTCTTCCACAGGCGCTGGATTGCCGACGGTGTCTTCGCCGAAGTCCGCCACTTTGATGGCAGCCGACCAGGTGCGCCCGCCGTCGCGGCTGCGTTTCACCAGCACGTCAATGTCGCCCCAGTCGCGCGCGCTGTGCTTGCGTCCTTCGCAGAACGCCAGCAAGGTTCCTTTGGTCGTGCGAATGATGGCTGGGATGCGGTAGGTGTGGTAGCCGTCCTCGCCGGAGCGGAAGACGTCCACGTGAACGAGTTGCGCGGCCAAGGGGAGGGCCGTGCCGGACCAAACCATAAAATAAATGAATTGTTTCATTTCGCTTCCTCCTCGTCGCGGCCCTCGACCGCTTCGCTCGCTTCATGCCGCGACCGCCGGGTGCCCCGCGCGGGGCATAGGGCGGCGCCCTCCCGCGCAAGCATGCCGGGCGGCTCACGAGCGCGGCAGGGTTTCCTCGCCGGCGCCCAGGATCTCCCCCGCGTGCCGGAGAGCCGCAGGCGACGGCGGAAAGAGCGTCCCCAGATCGAATCTCAGGAACTGCAAGTAGGAATTCTCGATATGCGCCCGGATGGCCTCCCTGGCGGCTTCCTGGTCCCGCTTCTGCAAAGCCTCCGCGATGGGCTGGTGCGAAAGGACCACGCGTTTGAGATCCTCGTTGCCGTGGCTGCGGCGGATGCTGATGAAAGCGAACAGCGGCGCCGTGATCTGATCCAGGATGCGGTACAAAGTCCGGTCGCCCGAGCAAAGCCAGATCCAGCGGTGGAACTCCAGGTCGGCGAGAGCTGAGGCAAAGTAATCGTTCACTGCCACGGCTTCGGCGATGGCTTGCAGCCGGCGTTCGAGCTCGGCGAGCGATTCCGGTGTCACTCGCCGCGCGGCCTCCGCCGCGGCCAGGGTTTCCAGCAGTAGGCGCAGCCTGAGGTGCTCGCGCAGCTCGTCCACCGAAAGCTGCGTCACGAAGGTGCCTTTCTTGGGGATGCGGCGCACGAAGCCCGCGTGGTCCAGTCGCGTCAGCGCTTCCCGCACCGTGGTCTGGCTGACGCCGTACTGGCGAGCCAGCCGGGTTTCGTGAATGGGCTCGCCCGGGCTCAGCTTGCCGGCGAAAATGCTCTGGCGGAGGAGCTCCATGACGCGGTCGGCCTCGGAAGACTGTCTCGGAGCTTTCGATCGTTTCGCCATCGGTCAGAAATCCGTATCAGAGAATAACTGAATTTCAACCGTGTCCGGGCCCGAGGGCTCTCTGCGCATCAGAAGTTGTATTTGAGGGCGAGTTGGATGTTTCGCCCGCCGCTCGCGGTTTGGATCAGGCCGAAGTTGGGATTGCTCACGGTGGCTACCGGTCCGCCCAGGATCTTGTGGTTCAGGGCATTGAACAGCTCGAAGCGGAAGGTGACGCGACGGCCCTCGCCGACGGCGAACTGCTTGTGCAATCCGGCATCGAAGGAAAAGCCGGAGGGCGAACGCAGGACGTTGTAACCGAGGTTGCCGAAGCGTGCCTGGGCGCGCGGCGTGTTGTTGTCGAAGGCGGCGCGGTTCAGCCAGAGCAAGGCCCTGGCGTCACGCACGTAAGGGTTGACGCCCCCCACATAGTCGGGGCGCTGGCCGTCCACACGGCCATTCGGAACAAGCTGGACGCCCGCCAGGACGTTGACCGGCAAGCCGGACCGCCACTGCGGAATGCCCTGCACGGTCCAGCCCGCCAGCAGCGCCTCGAGCCAGCGTATGCCGCCGAGCGAACCGGTGGGGATCCGATAGGAAAACGTGCTTACGAAACGGTGACGCAGATCCCCGTCTTTGACTCCCCGGGAGCCGGCGATGTCGTATGGATCCTGGAGCTGGCTCAGGGTAAAGGTAATGGTCCCGTCAGGGACGTAGTACGCGGTGGCCTTGGCGAAGGTGTAATAGGCGTCGAAGGTGAGACCGCGGCTGAGTCGCTGGTTGGCCGAAAGCTGCAAGCCGTGGTAACTGATCCGGGCCGCGTTTTCCATGAAGTTGACGTCCCCCATGTCCGGCCGCGGGCGCCGCCCGAGCGCCGGCATGACGAGATTCACGTTGCGCGGGGAGCTGAGCTTGAGGTTGCGGGTGCCGACGTAACTGGCCTGAAGGGCCAGGGTGCGAGTTACGGCGCCTTGCAGGCTGAAGTTCCAGTTGGCGCCGTAGCTGTCGCGCCGATTGTAGTCCATGATCTGCCGCGGCACGACGATCGAGGGAGGCAGCGATGTGGGGTTGGCCGCGATGCGATAAACGAAGTCGAGCGGGAAAGGATAGGCCGTCGGCGCGGGAGCCAGCTCCGCGGGATTGAAATCGGCCACGAAAGGCAGCCGCGGGTCCAGGAAGGCCATGTCCATGATAAAGATCGCCTGCTGCGGCAAGTAGCCGATTCCCGCTCCGGCACGAATCACGAATTTCTGGCTCCCGAAGGGATCGTAGACCAGACCCAGGCGCGGCGCCCAGTTGTTGCGATCCGGGATGTACATGTTCTCGCGCGCGGTACGGATAAAGGGCCCGAACGGGTCCGAGCCGGCTACGTTGAAGCCGCCTCGCAGCGGGGGCGAGTACTCATAGCGAAGCCCCATGTTCAGTTGGACTTTAGGCGAAATACGCCAGTCGTCCTGCGCGTAAAAGCCGTAGTTGGTCGTTTTCAGCCCCTTGCCGCCTCCGAAAAGCAGCCGGATGCGGTTGGGCCTGTCGGCGATCAGATCATCCAGGTTGTTGTACATGTGAGTCGGCTGGCCGCCCTGATCGCGGTTGTTCATCGTGATCCGGATCTCGGCGCCCGCCTTCATGCTGTGACGGCCACGGATGAGCGACAGGTTGTCGGCCAGGGTGTACGTCGTGGGAATGAAGTGCAGGTAACCGGGCTGGCTGATGTTGACGCCGACGCCGGCGACGGTCACCCACGCGGGCACCCGATCCCGGCCTTCCTCTCTGCGATTCAAATCGGTGCGGTTGAATCCCAGCCGCAGCTCGTTGAACACCGAGGGATTGACCGTCCAGTTGTCTTGCAGCACGGCATTGTGGAAACGGGTCGGAAACACGCGAGGCATGCCGGGGGGCAGCGTAGGCGTCTTGACGTCCTGGTTGTTGTAGCTGTAGCGCAGGGTGAGCCGACGCTGCGCGAGATCCAGGTCGCCGCGAGCCAGGTACGTATGCTCGTCGTTGACGTTACGGTCGTTGCGTCGGTGAAATCCGACCAGGGGATTGGCCGTAGGCTCGAACTGCCTGGGAGACCATTCGTCGAACAGGCGACGCAATGAGGGCGTCAGTTGGGCCAGGAGCGCGGGCGTGGCGACATTGCCGGTCACCTGGCTCGGGCGCCGAACCTGCGCGCCTTCGTAGTTGAAGAAAAAGAACGCCCGGTTACGGCGTATGGGTCCGCCGAGATTGCCGCCGAACTGGTTCCAGCGCAACGGCGGGCGGGGCAGGCCCGCGCGGTTGGAAAAGAAACTGTTGGCGTCGAGCTTGTCATTGCGGAAGAAGTGAAACAAGGCCCCGTGAAATTGATTGGTTCCGCTCCTGGTGGTCACGTTGAGCACGCCGCCGATCGAGCGGCCGAACTCGGCCGACATGGCGTTGCCCGAAGCCTTGAATTCTTCGATCGCCTCGACGCTCACGGTGTTGATGAGCGGGCTGCCGCCGGTCGCGTTCCCGGTGGCGTTGACTTCGCCGAACGACATGTCCACGCCGTCGAGCAGCAGGCTGTTGCCGAGGGCGGTGGCGCCGTGGAACTCAATGCCGCCGCGACCACCCGCGCTGGAGCCGGGGTTGGCGAGCACCCCCGCCTGCAAGCCGACCAGTTGCTGGAAGTTGCGACCGTTGAGCGGCAGAGCCTCGATCATGGATCTCGGCATGGCGACACCGAGATCGGCAGTGGTGGCGTTCACAACGGGTGCGGCGGCAACCACCTCGATGGTCTCGGTGACTTGGCCGAGCTCCAGCCGTAAATCCACGCGCGGCCGGGTCCCCGTGTTAATGGGAAAAACGCCTGTGCTGGCGCGCCGGAAACCGGTCTGTTCCGCCTCCAGGCGGTATTGCCCTGCGGGCAGCAGCGGGAACTCGTAGTAGCCGGTGTCGTTGGTGCGGGTTTCGCGACTGACGCCGGTCTCGACGTGGGTGACGATGACACGGGCGCCGGCCACGGCCGCGCCCGAGGGATCGGTAACGTGGCCCACCAAGGAGCCGCCGCCGATCTGAGCGTGGGCGGCCAGGACGGACAGCAGCAGCAAGAGGGCCTCGTGCCCTGCGGGAACAGGGATTCTGGGCATCTTTCCCCCTTTGGCGATCCGGGCGGCAAGCGAGGGTGAGGCCGGCGGCCAGCCCCGGGCTTCGCCCGAATCCCGATTTATAAGCGTTTGCAAATCGTTTTTCAAACGATAATGCATTATGGCAAGGATGCCGGGTGCTTGTCAAGGGCGCCTTTGCAAGGGGGCGTGCGGCCTGAGCGCACCCACGTCCCGGTTTTCGAGTGCTATGGGCGGATGCCCGCCGGCCCCCGCGGTTGCCCTTCCCGCGCGGAAACGATCTGGAGCGAAAGACTTTCAGCTCCCCGACGGGAGGGCATTCGCGGGCATCAGGGATGGAAGGTTCGGTTCGCCTCCGGCTTCAGCGACCCCCCGCATTCGTGGCTACCGGCCCAAGGTCGGCTTGCTGCATCGCCTCGAGGATGTCGAGCCGCCCCCAAGGTCTAGCCTCGGGGATCAGCTCGGCGACTGAGTTCACGATCAGAGTGGGCCGGAACGGGTACAGACGGAGCGATTCCAGAGACGTGGAGCCGGAGAGCACCAGAATGCTGCGAAAGCCCAGATCGGTCGCTCCCCGGATGTCGGTCTCCATGGTGTCGCCGATCATGATCACCTCGTCGGTGCTCAGTCCGATCCTCTTGCGCGCCTTCCGCATCATGAAGGGATTGGGTTTGCCCACGTGGTAGGCCTTCCGGCCGGTGGCGGCCTCGAGCATCGCCACAATGGCGCCGCATCCGGGACGCGGCCCTGCATCGGTCGGGCACCAGGTGTCGGCGTTGGTCGAGATCAGACCCGCGCCGTTGACGATAAGCCGGTGGGCGATCTCCATCATCTCGAAGGTCAACACGCGGCCCTCGCCCACGATGACGTAATCGGGGGATTCCCGGCTGATGGCGTAGCCAACCTCGTGGAGGGCGGTCAGCAGACCGCCCTCGCCGATCACGTACGCGGTGCCTCCGGGTCTCTGTTGCTCGACGAACTCGGCGGTGGCGAGCGCCGAAGTGTAAACATGCTCCACCGAGGTCTCGATGCCGAATTTCCTGAGCTTGACCACCACGTCGAGCGGGGTGTAGGCCGAGTTGTTGGTCAGGAACAGGTGAGGAATTTTCTCCTCTTGCAGGTAGCGGACGAAGTCAGCCGCCCCCGGAATGGCCTCCGAGCCGCGGTAGATGACGCCATCCATGTCAATCAGGTAACCGTACCTCATATCCCTCCGAGGATGGTCTCGGCGTTGCTGTCCTCCCCAGTGTAAGGCTGGACCATGACGGTTGCGTTGCATCGGCGAGACAACGCGATATCAGGCCCGCCGCGGCACGCCGAAGATTTGGTTGCGCCTGTGTGATAAGATACGGGCATCCAAACCTTTGAAGTGGGAGTGATACGGCAATGCGAGCGCTCAGCAGGATGACCCTGTTTTTGATCTTGGCGGCGTTGGGGCTGCTGAGGTCCCAATCGCCCCTGGGTACGATCACGGGGGTGGTGACCGACGCGCAACAGGCGCGCGTGCCCAACGCTGAGATCGTCGCCACTCGCGTGGGCACGAACATTTCCTACCGGACGACTTCCGCCGAGG
>JAPWUP010000068.1 GCA_028275505.1 Bryobacteraceae bacterium | reverse complement strand
GGGCTTGCAGGCGCATCAGTATGCCGCGCCTGTGAACATTCCCCAGTTCGATACCGGGCCGACGCGCAATTACGGGATCAACTATGGGGTCGGCCTCAAGTTACACCTCATCCCCCATTCGGTCATCCGATTTGATTTCCGTGACCACTTCGGCGGCAAGCCCTACGACCTGAAATTCGAGGACCCCGCGAAATCAGGCGGGATCCTTCGCAGCATGGAGCTTTCGGCAGGCATCGGGATCACCTTCGGGAAATAGTGATGTTCCTCTCCAGCCCTGGGGCCGCGGGGAGCAATTGGCAGGCCCCTCGGATGCGCCGCGTGCTGAGGGCGCACCAGGAACGACAGAGGCACAAGAGGGAGTTTAGCTCCACCCCATCCCGAACCCTGAACTCGTGGCTACGCACGGGCTTTTTTGGTTTACAATGGGGCTTGGGCTCCTGGAAGCGGGCCCCAAGCAAGAGAGTTATGGAGACGGCTGGTAGCAGCGGTTCACCAGGCAGGCGGGTCAAGTCCCCTGTGGTGGTACGGAGGGCCGCTGCGACCGGGTTGTACGGCTCGCGCTAGTCAGTCCCCTCGCCTTCAGGCTCGTTAGGCCCCGGGGCTGAAACCCGCGATCGCACGGCCCGGTCGCGGGGCGCCTCGGGGAAAGAGTTTCCCTCACCTGCCTTTTCCCAGCCAGAAGTCTGGCTTCGGAGCACACCGGGGGTTGGTGCCCCGGGGACGTGCTCGAGCAGGCGCACAGGGCTACCTCTGCTGCGGCCGCAGGGAGGTGCAAAGATGCTGAAGATCCTCGCAGAAGCAAAACCCCGGCGCCGGGGGGCTGCGGCGCCGGCGGCTCAGCCGCACTGGGCGGTTCGCTTCCCCGCCTCGCTCCTGGACTCCGAGCCTTCTGAGGTGCTGGAAGAATTGGGCAGCTCGCTGCAAGGCTTGAGTTCGGAAGTCGCTCTGGAACGGCTCCAACAATGGGGACCCAACACGGTCCTGCGGGAGAAGCCGCCACGCTGGTGGAACCACCTGTATGACGCCTTCAACAACGCGTTCATCCTGCTGCTGCTCTCGCTGGCCGGCATCGCCGCTCTGACCGGCGACAAGGATGCCGTCATCATCATTTCCACCATGGTGGTCATCAGCGTGGTGCTGAGGTTCGTGCAGGAACACCGCTCCAGCCAGGCGGCGCAGAAGCTCAAAGAAATGGTGGAGACGACGGCCACGGTGACGCGCGACGGCATCAAGCGGGAAATCCCGGTGGACGAGCTGGTTCCCGGGGACATCGTGCACCTGTCGGCCGGCGACATGATCCCTGCCGACCTCCGGCTCATCGCCAGCAAGGACCTTTTCGTGAGCCAGGCCGCCCTTACGGGCGAGTCGGTTCCGGTGGAGAAGTTCGCGGAGGGAGCACCACCCGCCAGCGGAAGTCTGCTGGATCATCCGCGGCTCTGTTTCATGGGCACCAACGTAGTCAGCGGGACGGGCACGGGCGTGGTTCTGGCGACAGGTCCAGCGACATACTTCGGGATGCTGGCGCGGCACGTCGTGGTCACGCGGCGGGTGGAAACGGAATTCGACCGCGGAATCAACCGGGTTAGCCGCCTTCTCATCCGCTTTACCCTGGTCATGGTTCCGGTCGTGTTCCTCATCAACGGAGTGACCAAGAAGGACTGGACGCAAGCCTTCTTCTTCGCGCTCTCGGTGGCCGTCGGTCTGACGCCGGAAATGCTCCCCATGGTGGTGACCGCCAATTTGGCCCGCGGGGCCGTCAACATGTCGCGCAAGAAAGTCATCGTGAAACGGCTGCCCTCCATCCAGGATCTGGGCGCGATGAATATTCTGTGTTGCGACAAAACCGGCACTCTTACTCAGGACAAAGTTATTTTGGTGCGCTATCTGGATCTTCTGGGCCGCGACTCCGAGAAAGTCTTGCAGCTCGGTTATCTCAACAGTTACTATCAAACCGGCTTGAAAAACCTCCTCGACCGGGCCATTCTGGAGCACGCCGAACTTTACGAGGGCCTTCGCGTCGCCAGCGACTATCGCCTGGTGGACGAGATTCCCTTCGATTTCAACCGGCGCCGCATGTCCGTTTGCGTGGAAACCGAAAAACGGGAAGAACTGTTGATTACCAAGGGCGCCATCGAGGAAATGCTGGAAGTGTGCCGTTTCGTCGAGATTGACCGCAAACCTTACCCGCTGGATGATCACCGCCGCGAAATCGCCCGCAGCCTGGTTCGCAAACTCAATGAGGAAGGCTTCCGGGTCATCGCCATCGCTTACCGCCGCTTCCCTCTGGGTCGCCAGCGTTACACCCGCGAGGACGAACAACAAATGACCCTGGCGGGCTTCATGGCCTTTCTGGACCCGCCCAAGGAGTCGGCTGCCCCCGCCATCCGGGCCTTGAAAGAGCATGGCGTGGCGGTCAAGGTGGTCTCAGGGGATAACGAAGCGGTCACGGCAAGGGTCTGCCAGGAGGTGGGCCTCGAAATCGAGGGCATTCTTCTCGGTCCCGAAATTGACCGCATGTCCGACCAGGAACTGGCGGAAGCCGCCCGGCGAGTCAACGTATTCGCAAAGGTTTCGCCCGACGCCAAGGCGCGTATCGTTCGCGCCCTGCAAGCCGAGGGGAACGTCGTCGGCTTCCTCGGTGATGGGATCAACGACGCACCCGCTCTCAAGCAGGCCGACGTAGGCATCTCAGTCAACACCGCGGTGGATATCGCCCGCGAGTCAGCCGATATCATCTTGCTGGAAAAGAGCCTGCTGGTGCTGGAAGAAGGGGTGGTAGAAGGTCGCCGGACGTTCGGGAATATCCTGAAGTACATTCGCATGGGCACCAGCTCCAACTTCGGAAATGTCTTCAGCGTGGTTGGCGCCAGCGCCTGGCTGCCCTTCTTGCCCATGCAGCCGGTCCAGTTGTTGGTGCAAAACCTGCTTTACGACTTTTCCCAAACCGCAATTCCTTTCGATCACATGGACAGCGAATACCTGAAGGTCCCTCGGCGTTGGGAGCCGGCCGGCATCGCCCGCTTCATGCTCCACCTCGGCCCGGTCTCCTCGATTTTCGACTACGTCACTTTCTGCCTGATGTGGTTCTTTTTCGGCGCACGCACGCCCGAGGCCCAGTCGCTGTTTCAGTCTGGCTGGTTCGTCGAAGGACTTCTCTCTCAAACCCTGATCGTCCACATTATTCGCACGCACAAAGTCCCGTTCCTGGAAAGCCGCGCCGCCGCTCCCCTGGCCTTGTTGACGGCCCTCGTGATGCTTGCAGGTCTCGCGATCCCCTTCACCGGCTTTGGCCGGACCATCGGCCTCCAGCCCTTGCCGTGGACTTACTTCCCGTTCCTCGCGCTTATCCTGGCTAGTTATGTGGTCCTGGCGCAGCTCGTCAAAAATTGGTACGCGCGCAAGTACGGCTACTGGTGATCCCGCGGCACCGGGCGACCCCAGACTTCGATCCAGTCTATGCGCGTGCAGGCGGCCGAGCCGCCGCCCACCATCAGGTCCGTCCAGCCGACTTCGTCCACGCGACTCAGGTCCGGATTGGGCACCCAGTCTCCCTCGATGACGTTCTTGATGTCCAGCCGGCGCCAGCGAATGTCGGCTATGTTGAATTCGCGCTCTCGCCAGTCTGCGGAGGCCGGATCGGACTGGTCGCTCACCAGCCAGGTCCCGTCGGCCAGCTTCAGGATGATGCGCGCTTCGCGAAAGCCGGATTGCTTGGAGCGCCAGCGGATCTTGGCCAGCCCGGTCAGGTCCACCATAGCGCTCTTGTGCCTCAAACTGACCGCCCAATTGCCCACGGCCTGCCCGGACCAGACGTAATAGGGATCATCGGCCGGCTTGTCGTGGTGACTCTTCTTGATCTGCGCCGCCCCCGGACCGTGCAGCGACAGAATCAGGTCGGGATTGGCAATATGCGCCTGCGTGATGGGAGTTTCCGGCGGCGTCTCCTTGAAGTCTTCGCGGAAGAATAGCCCGGGGCGCTCCTGCGCCAGGCCCAAGGCGGATAGAAGCATCAGAAGGACCGCGATTCTCACGGGCCACATTGTAGCCCAGCCGGAATGCTTCCCGCCAGCCCGCGCTCCGGCAGGGTTACAATGCGAAAGACGCGTTCCCGCCGGCGCAACCGCCCGGCAGGCAAGGTGAGCATCCGATGCAGCAATACACTTACGCCGAAATCGCCAAAATGATAGATCACTCGCTTCTCCAGCCCGTGCTGACGCAGCAGGAACTGGAAGAAGGAATCCGCCTGGCGCGCGACTATGAGGTGGCCACGGTCTGCATCCTTCCCTACTATCTGCGCCGCTGCGCCGAGCTGCTGGCGGGCAGTTCCGTGCTGCCGACGACGACGGTGGGTTTCCCCCACGGCGCACACGCCACGGCCATCAAGGCCGCCGAAGCTCGCCAGGCTCTGGCCGACGGCGCCCGCGAACTCGACATGGTGGTCAACATCAGCGCCGTCCGCAGCGGGGACTGGAATTACGTGGAACGGGACATTGCCGCCGTCCTCGAAGTTACTCGCCAGGCGGGCGCAAAACTCAAGGTCATCTTCGAGAACTGTTACCTGGACGATGCACAGAAAATTCGCTTGTGTGAAATCTGCGGACGTTTGAGCGTGGATTGGGTAAAGACGTCCACCGGCTACGGCACGGGCGGAGCGACTCCCGAGGACGTCGCCCTGATGCGCCGGCATTCGCCGCCGCACGTGCAGGTGAAAGCAGCCGGCGGGATCCGCGACCTTGACAGTCTGCTGCGGATGCGGGAGCTGGGCGCCACGCGGATCGGCGCGACGCGGACCAAAGATATCCTGGACGAATGCCGGCGGCGCCTGGGCCTGCCTCCCATCCGCCCGGAGGGCGCGCCGCACAGCTGAGAAAAAGCGGGTCAAGATCGCCCGAAAACGCCTCTGGGGGCGCCCGAGGCGGCTTACAATAAAGCCATGATTACTCGCCGGCAGTTGCTGGGAATTTTCGGAGCGGCAGCGCTGGCCGGGCGCGCCCGCTCTGCTCCGCCTCCGACGGCATTGGCGCACCGCACGCTGGGCCGGACGGGCCGCTGGGTCACCCCGTTCGGTCTGGGCGGTCAGGCAGCTTTGCAGTTTCCGACTTCGGAAGAGGAATCCGTGGACATCATCGTCCGGGCCATCGAGCTGGGCATTAACTATCTGGACACCGCCAACGCCTATGGCCCCAGTCAATCGCTGTACGGACGCGCCTTCTGGAAGCTGCGCATCACTCCTGGACACCCCGACTACGACGCGGCCCTGCGCGAGCGTTTGTTCATCACCAGCAAGACCGGGCAGCGCTACGCCTACGATCGCAGCCGGCCTCAGGCGGCCACCGCGGTCAGCGACCTGAAGCGCGCCCTGACCCAGATGTTCGGCGACGGGCAGGGCTGGATCCCCGACGGCGCGTATCTGGACCTTTTCCAGATCCACAACCTCACCACAGAAGAGCAAGTCGAACAGATTTACGAGGCGCTCGAGCTGCGCGGCGGCAAGATGCCGGACCGCATCGGCGCCCTGGCCGGGCTGCTCGATTACCGCGACGGCACGAACTTCACGGGACTCAACCCCGAATACCGCCGCTTCATCCGCCACAACGGAATCACAGGCCACCTGAGCTCGCCCGTGCTCATGAAGGCCATTCAGCGCGACGAACTCAACATCCTGGATACGTTGCTGGTGGCTTTGAACGCCAACGATCGTCAGTATCTGTCGCACCAGTACAACGTGATCCCGGTGGCGCGGGCCAAAGGCATGGGCATCATCGCCATGAAAGTTTTCTGCGCCGGCGGTATCTACACGGGCATGCAGCGGCAGCCGCGCGAAGCCTCTGAGCTGATCCGCACCGTGGGTGTTCCCGGAGGCGTGGACAGTGCGGATCTGATCCGCTACCCGCTGTCCGTGCCCGGCGTGGCCGTGGTCATCGCGGGCGTCTCGCGCGTGGATCGCGAGCGTCCCGAAAACGACCAATTAGCGTGCAACCTGGCGGCCGCCGTCATGGACGTACCTTCGGAAGCCGAGCGACGGCGGATCGAGTCGGCGGTGGCCGAGCGTCACGGAACCAGGACCAATTACTTCCAGGAGGCTTCTCGCGGCCTCGTGCATCCTCCGCCGCCCCAGGTCGAGCAGGACGGCGACCGGGTATGGATTCGCTGGACCACGGGCCTCGCCGGCAACGAACCGATTCGTTCTTACAAGATTTACTCGGGCCAGGACCTGCGGGCTTGGATTCCGTTCCGGCCCCAAACCACGACCGCGCCGCTCTCCCTGCCGCTGCCGTCTTATATGGTGGGCGACGACCCGGTCCGCGTGGAAGCTTCGACCGAGCTGCCGCCGTGGTGAGGCCTGGCCTGCGGCGCTAGAATAACGGTGTCTGGTGGAGCCTGCCGAAGCCGACCGTCTCGTCGTAGTCCTCGTCGCCCCTCGCAATCCCCTGAACATCGGCGCCGCGGCGCGCGCGATGAGTAACTTCGGGTTCTCCCGCCTGCGCGTGGTGAATCCCTACGAAGTCGCGTTCCGGGAAGCCCGCTCGGCGGTCGGCGCCAGCGAACTGCTGGCGCGGGCCGAAGAATTCAGCTCGGTGGCAGACGCCGTGGCGGACTGTACCCTGGTGGTGGGCACGGCCGGCGTGACTGCGAGGCAACCGCAGCAGCCGGTGCGCCGGCTTGAACTGGCTGCCCGCCTGATCCGGCGGGCTCTGGCGCGTGGTCCGGTCGCGCTTCTGTTCGGCTCGGAAAAATTCGGGCTGAGCAACGAAGACCTGAGTTACTGCCACTGGATCCTTCATATCCCCACGCGCCCGGAACACGAGTCCATGAACCTGGGCCAGGCGGTCGCGGTTTGCCTGTACGAGCTGGCGCGCAATCCTGGCGCCGCGCGACGAACGCCCGCAGCACCGCGCCCGGCCACCTCCGCTGACCTCGAACGCCTGACCGATGTTATGCTGGAAGTGCTCGAGCGCAGCGGATATGTGAATCCGGTAACTGCCGCCTCGACGCGCCTTAAAACCCGCCGGCTGATCCGGCGACTGGCGCTTACCGAGCGGGACGCCATCGTACTTACCGGTATGATGCGGCAGATTCTCTGGAAACTTACCGAGGGCAGCAGCGATGTGCAAGACCGAAATCCATCTGGAACTGTTGCGGCCGCTGGATGAAGCCATGCTCGCCCGCCTCATGCGGGCTTATTCCATTTACGGCTTTTTGAAACTGGACGCCCAACCGGGCGGCCGCACCCTGCGAGTCACTTATGATGGCACCCGCTTGACCGACGAGCAGGTAGTTTCCGAGTTACGCAGGCTGGGCATCCCGGTAGTTGTACCCGAGCGAACCGGGAGCCGGACGGCCGGCTGAAAGCACACCGCTCAGTTACTCGCCCGGCCGCGGCGTTCCCAACCCGGCTTGAAAAGCGGCAGGTAATTTTCGGGATGATACGGGTGCTTGAGTATCTCCTCGATATTCAGATCCACGCCCAGACCGGGCCGGTCGGGAATCGGGATGTAACCGTTGACTACTTCCACCGGATGGGTGACAATATCCCGCTCCCACGGCTCGTTGAATTCATCGAAAATTTCGTGGATCAAAAAGTTGGGGATCGAGGCGTTCAGTTGCACGCAGGCAGCCGAGCAGACCGGCCCCTGGGCGCTGTGCGGGGCGATCATGCCGTAATAGGCGTCCACCATGTCGGCGATTTTGCGCGCCGCGAACAACCCACCCAGATTCAGGGGCTCGGGCTGGTAGATACTGACGGCGCGGTGGGAAAGCAGCTCGGCGAACTGTTGTTTGTTGAACAGGTTTTCGCCCGTAGCGATGGGCACCGGACTGCGTCGCGCCACTTCCACCATGGCCTGAATATCGGTATGCGGCACGGGCTCTTCGAACCACATGGGACGGAACTCCGCCATAGCCTCGGCGAACTGGATGGCTGTGGCCACGTTGAACCGGCAGTGCCCTTCGATCAGAATGTCCACCCCGTCGCCTACCGCCGAGCGAACCGCGCGGATGATATCCAGCGAGAGATCGAACTCGTAGCGCGGCAGCACGCGCCAGTTGTCGCCGAAGGGATCGAATTTCAGCGCCGTGTAACCGCGTTTGACGACCTCGGCTGCCTTTTCCGCGAAGCTTTCCGGACGCCTCGGTCCGCGGTACCAGCCATTGGCGTAAGCGCGCAACTTCTCGTGGCAACGCCCGCCCCACAGGTTGTAAACCGGCTGCCCCAGGGCCTTGCCGATGATGTCCCAGCAGGCCATCTCGATCGCGGCCACGGCGCACATGTGGATCTGGCCGCCGTCGGTGTAAACGTCGCGGATCAGCCGCTGGCTGAGAATCTCGATTTGGAACGGATCCATCCCCAAGACGAAATTCTCCAGCTCGTGGATGGCGGCCTCCACCGTCCGGGCGAAGCAATTCAGGGTGCCCTCGCCGATGCCGTAAATGCCCTCGTCCGTGATGACCTTGGCAAACAGCCAGTTCTTCCAGGGATTGCCCGCGATGTAGGTTTCGATTTTGGCGATTCGCATCGCCTCCATGATAGCCAACGGCTGGGCCGCGACTGCGCCGGGAGCCGGCTCGTCAAGTCGCCCCGCGGCCGCGGCATTGTCCGGCTTGACAAGCCTGTAAGCCTAACCCTATCATGGGCTTTGCGCTTTCAGGGCGCTCGGGCCGGGTTGCCGGTCCCCCTGACGGACGACTTGAGGAGGTAGCTTTGATCAAGCTCGACATCATCAACGAGGTCGTCAAAAAAACCGGCATCACGAAGACCAAAGCGGAAATGGCGGTGGAGACGGTCTTCGAAACCATGAAGCGCGCCCTGGCCCAGGGGGAGCGGATCGAATTGCGCGGCTTCGGCATCTTTACCGTCCGGCCGCGCAAGACTGGCATCGGCCGCAACCCGCGCACGGGCGCCGAAGTGGCCATTCCGCCCGGCAAGGCCGTACGCTTCAAGCCAGGCAAGGAATTGCAGTCCCTGGACTAGCGTGGCCCCGTGTCCTTTCAGCCGTACTCAGCAGGCGCATCCGGCCTCGAACCCGGCAACGGCGCCGGGCGGCGCGTCTATGTGTGGCAAAGCAAGTCCGCCCGCCCGCGCTACGGCGTCCATCTGCTGCTGATCGGGCTCACCCTCCTGACGACCAGCGTCATGGGAGCGCGCCTGGCGCTGAACTTCCGCTACAATCGGCCTGCCTTCGATCTGGAGCGCGATCTGGCCGCGTTGGGCGATCTCTGGGTGCAGCCGTGGCGCATCGTGGACGGCCTGCCCTTCTCACTTACGCTGCTCGTGATCCTGCTGGCGCACGAACTCGGCCATTACGTCGCCTGCGCTTACTACCGGGTGGACGCCACGCTGCCCTACTTTTTGCCCGCGCCCACCTTCATCGGCACGCTGGGCGCTTTCATTCGCATCCGCTCGCCCATTTACTCCAAGCGCATGCTCTTCGATATCGGCATTGCGGGTCCGCTGGCGGGTTTCGTAGTGCTGCTGCCCGCGCTGGCCATCGGGCTGGCTTACTCCAAAGTGATTCCCGGCATCGCCCATCGCGGCGATCTGGTCTTCGGAACGCCGCTGCTGCAGTGGCTGCTGGAGCGATTGATCTTTCCCGGCGTCCCCTCCTCGGACATCTACCTGCATCCGGTAGCCCGCGCCGCCTGGGTCGGACTGTTCGCCACGGCATTGAACCTGCTGCCCATCGGGCAACTGGACGGCGGCCACATCCTCTACTCGTTCGCGGGTGAAAGACACCGGCTGCTGTCCCGCGTCTTCGTGCTGGCCCTGCTGCCCATCGGATACTTCTATTGGGAGGGATGGCTGGTGTGGGCGGTGCTGCTGTTGCTGTTCGGCATGCGCCACCCCTCCATCTACGATCCGACGCCCATGGACCAGGGCCGGCGTCGCCTGGCGTGGCTCGCGCTCGCGGTGTTCCTGCTCTGCTTCACCTTGTCGCCGATCCGCCCGGGCCTGGCCTCCTGAACGCGATGGCATGAAGATTTCGGCCACCATCATCACGGAGAACGAGGAACGCAACCTTCCGCGGGCCATCGAAAGCCTGCGTTGCTGCGACGAAATTGTCGTGGTGGACTGCGGCTCCACGGACCGCACCGTCGAGGTGGCGCGACGATTGGGCGCCCGCGTGCTCGAAGCCGAATGGCGCGGCTACGCGGCGCAAAAGAACTTTGCTGCCGAGCAGGCCAGCTACGACTGGATTCTCTCGCTCGACGCCGACGAGGCGCTCAGCGAGGCGCTCGAAGCCGAAATCTGGCAGCTCAAGAAAACCGGGCCGGACTGCGACGCCTACACCGTGCCGCGCCTCGCCCAATATCTGGGTCGCTGGATCCTGCACTCGGGCTGGTATCCGGATCGCAAGATTCGCCTCTACGACCGCCGGAAGGCGCGCTGGGTGGGCGAATTCGTTCACGAGCGAGTGGTCACCGAGGGCCGCGTCGGGCACCTGCGTTCCAACTTGCTACACTTCACCTGCGACTCGCTCTCCGAGCACCTGAAAAGGCTCGATCGCTATACCACGCTCGCCGCGCAGGAGCTGGTGGCCCGCCGCCAGAAGATCGGCTGGCGACATCTGCTGCTTGCCCCGCTGGCGACGTTCTGGCGAACGTACGTCTTCCAGCTCGGCTTTCTGGACGGCTTCGAAGGCCTGACCATCGCGCGCATGGCCGCCATTTATACTTACCTGAAATACGCCAAGGCGCGGAACATGAGCTGAAGCTCGGGCGCGCCGGGCGGCTTGGGGAGGCGCCGGCTTGCGGATCGTCCACGTGGACACGGGACCGCGAATGCGAGGCGGCCAGTGGCAAGCGCTGTTCCTGCACCAGGGACTCGTGGAGGCCGGTTGGGACAGCGTGTTGTTGGCGCGCCTCGGTTCGCCGCTGTTGCGGGAAGCTCGCGCCCGCGGCCTGCCCGCGGAATGTCTGCGTCTGCCCACCCTGCTCCGGCTGGCCCGGCGCGCGGACCTCATCCACGCCCACGACGCACGCGCTCACACCTTGGCTGCACTGACGGGCCATCCCCGGCTGATCGTCTCCCGCCGCGTCGGCTTTGCGCCGCGGGCGAGCGTCTGGTCCCGGTGGAAACTGCGAAAGGCGAAACGTTACCTGGCTGTCTCCCAGTACGTGCGCGGCGTGCTGCTGGCGGCGGGCGTGGAGGCTTCTCGCGTTTCGGTCGTCTACGATGGCGTGCCCTTGCTGCCGCGCTCCTCCCGAGCCGGCCCGGCGATTGCCCCGGCTGAGGACGATCCGATGAAGGGCGAAAGCCTGCTGCGGGAGGCCGAAGCAGCGGGCGGGTTTCGCGTGCTGCGGTCCCATGATCTGGTGGCGGATCTCGGCGCAGCCTCGTTGATGGTTTACCTGAGCCGCATGGAAGGACTCGGGTCAGGCGTGCTGCTGGCCATGTCCGCCGCAGTTCCCGTCGTGGCAAGCAAGGTCGGCGGCTTGACGGAGGCGGTGGCGGACGGTCAGACTGGTCTGCTGGTCGAGAACGCAGCCGGCGCAATCGCCGACGCAGTGAACCGGCTCACCGGCGACCGCGAGCTGGCGGCTCGCATGGGCGAAGCGGGCCGTCAGCGAATCCTCGAGGAGTTCACCATCGAACACATGGTGCAGCGCACTCTGCAAAATTACGAAGAGGTGCTCTCATGCCGTACTTAGTCGCCGTGCTGGCAGGCCTGCTCGTGGGCAGCTTTCTCAACGTCTGCATTCACCGGCTGCCGCGCGATCTTTCCGTGGTCCGCCCGCGCTCTTTCTGCCCGGCGTGCGGAAAGCCGATCGCCTGGTACGATAACATCCCGCTTCTCAGTTACCTCCTGCTCAAGGGTCGGTGCCGCGCCTGCGGCGCTCGCATCCCGCTGCGGTACCCGCTGGTCGAACTGCTGACCGCGGCGTTGTTCGTCCTCGCCGTGGTCATCTTCGGCCCCACGCTCAAGGCTGTGAAGCTGATGTTGCTGGCCGCGGCTACCATCGGGCTGATTTTCTCTGATCTGGAAGAGCGCATCCTGCCCGACGAGCTGACGCTGGGCGGGGCAGCGGCGGGGCTGATCATGGCCGCGCTGACGCCGATGGATTCCATGCTTGTCCTCTTCGTGGCGCCGCTGCGATGGGGTGCGCGATGGCTGTCGGTGGGCGAAGCCGTGCTGGGAGCCGTGGTCACGGCAGGTTTGCTGTTTTTTATGGGCGCTCTCTACGAAAAGGTTCGCAAGCGGGAAGGCATGGGATTGGGCGACGTGAAGATGGCGGCCATGCTGGGCGCCTTCCTCGGCTTGTGGGGCGCGCTTCAGGCGCTGCTGATCGGCTCGCTGCTGGGCTCGATGCTGGGCCTGGTCTACATCAAGGCGACAGGAAAGAAAGCCTCCGAATACGCGCTTCCCTTCGGCAGTTTCCTGGGCGTGGGAGCGCTGGCGGTGGCCTACCTGAAGCTGGCGCCGATTTGAGAGCAAGGAGCCGGGATCTTCGTGAAACGGGTACTGACCGCACTCATCCTTGTACCGATCGCGGTCGCGCTCGTGCTGGCCGCCCCTGCGCCGGTTTTCGCGCTCGCAGTTGCCGCGCTTGCCTGCGCCAGCTATCGGGAGTTCGAGCGACTCACCGCCGCGCATGGCATCCCGAAACCCGGTCTGTTGGGCTACGGAGCGGGTCTTGCCATTTTGTTCGTACCCGCGGAACACCGGAGCCTGTTGGCGCTGATCGCGCCGCTCGCGCTCGCGTGGGCGATGCGGGAGAGGCCGCTAGCGGGCGCATTGCCCCGGGCCTCGGCCTTGGTGCTGGGTACGCTCTGGATCTTCGGCGCCTGGCGCTGCGGGCTTGAGCTACGCTCGGTGGATCCCCGCTGGCTGCTGTTCGTGCTGGTGCTGAACTGGGTAGGGGACACGGCAGCCTACTACGCGGGACGCGCTTTCGGCTCGCGGAAGCTTGCGCCCGAAATCAGCCCGGCCAAAACCTGGGAGGGCGCGGTGGCCTCGATCCTGGCTGCGCTGGCTTCCGGATGGCTGTACGCGCGAGCGGTCTGGCCGGGCATGGAGCCGGCGTCCGTGCTGGTCGTGGCCGCGGTTTGCAACGTGACGGCGCAGCTCGGCGATCTGGGCGAATCCGCGATCAAACGGGGCGCGGGAGTCAAGGATAGCGGCAGCATCCTTCCCGGCCACGGCGGGTGGCTGGACCGCACCGACGGCTTGCTCTTTTCGATGCCCGCGGTGTACGTTGCGCTCCACTGGGTTGTATCCCACTGAAAACAAGAGTCAAATTAAGCCGCATCCCGTGCGATACCGGCCGCATCTAAAGGGACCGCGGATCCAAACCGGGATCCCGGGGGTGAGTTCATGCCAGGGGTTAGCGCAAAAGCAAAGGCGGTCGTCGCCGCCACAGCAGTGGCCGTGCCTTTCTTGCTCTACGCTTTTTCCAGCAATCCTCCGGCGGGCAGCACCGGAGCTCCGGGGGATAGCTTGTGCACGAGGTGCCATGCCGGCACACTCAATCCGCCGGGCGGCAGCGTCAGGGTCGAGTTTCCGGGGGATTTGACGTACACTCCCGGTAACCGGCAGATCTGGACGGTCCGCATCACCGACCCGTCCGCCCGCGTCTTCGGTTTCCAGCTGACCGTGCGCCTGGCGAGTAACGAAAGCAACTCGCGAGCCGGCGAATTGGTCGCAACCGATGGGAATACGGTGGTGGTCCGCTCCGGGGAACGCGAATTCATCGGGCACCTCCGGCTCAGCACCACGGGCGTGTTCTCCTTCGCCTGGAATCCGCCCGGGCCTGGCGCAGGTCCCGTGCGAGTTTACGTAGCGGCGGCCGCTGCCAACGGCGATGGGCGCAATACTGGCGATCGCATTTACACGGCGAGTTACACTTTGAATCCCGCCGCCGCGCCGCCGCTGCCTACCATCCGAATGCAGGACGGCGTGCTCAACGGCGCCAGCTTCCTGCCCGGAATCGCCGCCGGCAGTTGGGTGAGCATCTTCGGAGAAAACTTGGCGCCGACCACCCGCATCTGGCGCGCGGACGAAATCGTGGACGGCAAGCTGCCCACGGAACTCGACGGCGTCCGGGTCAGCATCAACAACAAGCCCGCTGCCGTGTACTACATCAGCCCCACGCAGCTCAACGTGCAAGCGCCGGACGACGACTCGCTCGGTCCCGTCGAGGTGCGGGTCACCACGCCTAACGGGACCAGCCAGGCGGCCGTAGCGCAGTTGCAAAAGTTTGCTCCCGGCTTCTTCCTGTTCGATCCTCAGGGACGCAAGTACATCGCCGCTGTGCACGCCCAGCGTGACGAACGGGGCAACGTCGTATACGTTGGCCCGGAGGGCTTGTTCCCCGGCGCGTCCGTCCGCCCCGCGCGGCCCGGTGATGTCATCCTGCTGTTCGGCACGGGCTTCGGCCCCACGGATCCGGCGGTGCCTGCGGGCCGCGTGGTGACCTCTGCCGCCCGGCTCGCCAATCCCGTGCAGATTCGGTTCGGCAACGTGGTCGCCGAGGTCCAGTTCGCAGGTCTGGCGCCTCAAGCCGCGGGACTCTACCAGTTCAACGTCGTCGTCCCCGCGGTACCTGATGGCGACGTCGAAGTCATCGCCGAGATCGGCGGTGTGCGCACGCAGTCCGGCGCCATGATTCACGTGAAGCGCTGATGGCAGGCCGAGGCCGTCCGCTCAGTGGATGGTCCGCGTCTTGCGGTTCAGGTAGTCCATCAGCAGGTACTGGCCCAGCGTGTAGGGCGTGGTGAAGTAGGCCTTGCCGCGGCACAGCTCGGTTACCTTCTGGACGAAGGCCACCAGGTCGTAATCGCTGGCCAGCATGAACGTGTTGATCTGGATTCCCTGGCGCTTGCAGCGGCCCACCTCTTCCAGCGTCCTGGCGATGACCAGCGGGTCGAGACCGTAGGCATTCCGATAAATGCGCCCGTCCTCCAGTGTGATCGCGGAAGGCTTGCCGTCCGTGATCATGATAATCTGCTTCATGTCCTTGCGCTCCTGCGCGAGCAGCCGCTGGGCCAGCTTCAAGCCTTCGCAGGTGTTGGTGTAGTACGGGCCGACCTGGGCGCGCGCCAGCTCCGACAGACGCAACTCCTCGGCGTGATCGTGGAACAGCACGCACCGCAGGCTGTCTCCGGGATACTGCGTCCGAATCAGATGGGCGAGCGCCAGCGCTACTTTCTTGGCCGGCGTGAAGCGATCCTCGCCATAAAGGATCATGCTGTGGCTGGCATCGAGCATCAGCACCGTGGCGCAGGAGCTCTGGTACTCGCACTGGTGGACTTGCAGATCCGTGTAGTCCAGCTCCAGGGGTACTCGCGGCCCCTCGCGCAAGATGGCGGAAAACAGCGTGGCCGGGACGTCGAGATTCAGCGTGTCCCCGAACTCATAGGGCTTGGAAGCACCCGAGGCCTCCACGCCCGTGGCCATTTCCCGCGTGTCGTGCGCGCCGAAACTCGCTCTGCCCAGCGCCCCGAGCAAGTCCTTGAGGGCGCGGTAACCGAGAAAGTCCAGCGACTTCTCGGTCAGCTCGACTCGCACGCTGGCCGGCTCAGCTTCCGGTTCTTCGGGCGCGGCCAGGTAGCCTTCCTCGATCAACTTGCGCGCCAGGCGATCGGCCAACTGGCGCAACTCCGCCTCGGAAAGCCCTGCGAGCTGCTCCTGAATGCGTTCCCACTCGGGATCGCCGGCCAGCGAGCCCTCTTGCAAAGCCCGCTCGATCGCCTGTCGAAGGTCCTCCAGCGTGTGGCCGTCGAATTCCGTGAAGCGAAAGCGCCAGCGCGAAAAGCCGCTTTCCAGCAGAAAATCGGCCAGCGCTCCCAGCAAATTCTCCGAGCTGATGCCGAAGTCCTCGCCCGTGTAGCGGGAATACCGGATCGAGCGCACGGCAGCCTCCTAGTTGAGCTGGCGCCGGAAGCCGGGACGGCGTCCTTCTTCAATAGTGGTGTCGCGACGGCGTTCTCCCGCCACGAAGCCCAGCTCTTCGCTGCGGCTGATGCGACGGTGCGCGTACAAACCTTCGAGAATGAACTCGGCCGCAGCCACGCGCAGCGCCGGCGGATCCTTCGGCCCGACGCCGAAGACGCCCAGGTGATCCATCAAGCCATGAATGGCGGACAGGCGCTTGAGCAACACGGTGGCCGGCTCGTATTCCTCGAGCTTGAGCGAGCCGCCCAGCTCGAACCACTGCACCACGGGCGAGAGATTCACGCCATCGAACAGCCGGCTGTGCACCTTGCCGATCGCGGCGCGCACCAGATCCCGCGCCACCGCCTCGGCGCCTTTGAGTTCGCCTTCGTATTCCAGCTCGAGTTTGCCCGTGATGGCGGGCAGCGCAGCGTAAAGATCCAGCGCCCGCGGCACGGCCAGGTCTTCTCCCGTGCGCAGCGCGCGCCGCTCCGCGTTGGAGACTACGTTCTCTAGAAGCGAGATGGGCAAGCGCTGGGATACACCCGAGCGACGGTCTACGCGCTTGTCTTCGCGCGCCAGGAACGCCAACTGCTCGACCGCCTCGCGAATGAACTCCGGGATCTGGATGCGGACGGGCGAGGGCCGGTCCGTCCAGGCCTCTTGCCGTGTGATGGCCATGCCCTGCTCAACGGTCAGCGGATAGTGGGTGCGGATCTCGCTGCCTATGCGGTCTTTCAGCGGCGTAATGATCTTGCCGCGCGCCGTGTAGTCCTCCGGATTGGCGGTGAACACCAGGAGCACGTCCAGGGGCAGTCGCACGGGATAGCCTTTGATCTGGACGTCGCCTTCCTGCATGATGTTGAACAACCCGACTTGGATCTTGCCCGCCAGATCCGGCAGCTCGTTGATCGCGAAAATGCCGCGGTTGGCGCGCGGCAGCAAGCCGTAGTGAATCGTCAGCTCGTCGGAGATATCGCGTCCACGGCGCGCCGCCTTAATGGGATCAATGTCGCCGATGATATCGGCAATCGTGACGTCGGGCGTGGCCAGCTTCTCGACGTAGCGTTCTTCCGGAGTCAGCCAGCGGATAGGCGTTTCGTCGCCCATCTCGGCGATCAGCTCGCGGCAGGCGCGGCACAGCGGGCGATAAGGGTTGTCGTGGATTTCGCAGCCGGCCACGGCGGGCAGCCAGTCGTCGAGCAGGCTCGTCAGGCTTCGCAGGATCCGCGATTTGGCCTGGCCGCGCAGCCCGAGCAGGATGAAGTTGTGTCGGGCCAGAATGGCGTTGACCAGTTGCGGAATCACGGTGTCGTCGTAGCCGACGATCCCCGGAAACAGTTCCGCGCCCGTCTGGAGGCGGCGGATCAGATTGTTGCGCAGTTCGTCCTTGACGCTGCGGCGACCGATTCGCTCTTCACTGAACTCGGCGCTGCGGCGCAAGGCGCCCAGAGTGGCAGGCAGATCGTGTGGCTTCCCCCTCATGGCTCCGCATCCCCGTATACCGGCGATTCTACCAGAGGGACGCGGCAAGGCGCCCGCGCGTTTGCTATTTTTGATGGGCTGAGGCTCAGGAAGGGGATTCGAGGATGCCGGACACTGCTTTTCAGCGCCACTGGCGGCGATTGCAACAGCTCGGCCTGAACGCTTACGAAGCCCGGTCCTATCTGGTGCTCCTGGGCCATCCGCGTTTCAAGGCTCTGGAACTGGCTGCGCGCGCCCGCGTCCCACGGCAGAAAATCTACGAAGTCCTGGACAGCCTGGTCGAAAAAGGTTTCGCACAGGTGATCCAGGAAAAAACCAAACTCTTCTCGGCTGTGGATCCGGAACTGGCCATCCCGGCGTGGCTGGAGCGCAAGCGACGCGCCCAGGAACAGGAGCTGAACGAGCAGTCGCGTCAGGCAGCCGAGCTGGTCGAGCAGCTCAAGGCCGCTTGCACCCAGAGCCAAGGCGGAGGCGGAACCCTCGAGTACCTCCGCATCGTGGGCGATCCTGCGCAGATCGCCGCTCAATACCGCCGCATGTTGCAGGAGGCCAGGTCCGAGTACCTGGAATTTTCCCGCCCGCCTTATGCCGTGGATCCGTTGGACGAGCGGCTGGTCAAGGAAGCCGCGCAGCGCGGGGTCCAGTGTCGCCTGCTCATCCAGTCGGGAACGCTCGATGAAGAGCACCGGCGCCGTCTGGAAGAATATCGAGCGGCTGGAGTGGAGATTCGTCAGGCCGCGTCGCTGCCCATGAAGCTGGCGGTTTTCGACGGGACGCGCGGTCTGATCGCCCTGCTCGACCCGGTGGTCACGCGGCCGGCCTGGACCGCCGTGGTGTTCGATCACCCCGCCCTGGGCGAGGCCATGCAGGGCCTCTTCGAGGATCGCTGGCGGCGCGCAGAAGCCCTGTGAAGCGGCGCTTTCACGGACGCTGGGCCACGGCGCCGCGCCCCGCGCGCGTCCGGATCTCGCGAATCGCGTAAATGCGCCGGCCCTGGCTTTCGAAGTAAGTGCGCATCAACATTTCGCCCAGCAAACCGGTGGAAAACATCATGATGCCCGCCAGCAGCAACAGACTGCCCGCGAGCAGCAGCGGCCCATGGTTCACCAGAATCTCGTGGCCGGTAATTTTGTAAATGAAGAGGTAACCCAAAATACCTCCTCCGATCGTCGTTCCGGCCAGACCCAGCTTGCCAAAGAAATGCATCGGGCGGGTGAAATAACTCAGCAGAAACTTGATTGTGATGATGTCGAACAGCACGTGCAAGGTACGTCCCAGGCCGTAGTGCGAGCCGCCGCTGGCCCGCGGGGCGTTCTGGATCGGCACTTCGGCGATGCGCGCGCCGTAGAAGCTGGCCAGGGCGGGGATAAAACGATGTAACTCGCCGTATAAGTTGATGTCCTTCAGAATTTCCGCGCGGTAGGCTTTGAACGTAGTCCCGAAATCATGCAGTTCGATGCCGGAGAGTTTCGCCATCAGCCAGTTGGCCACGCGGGAGGGAAGCTTGCGGGTAATAGGATTGTCCACGCGATTCTTGCGCCAGCCGCTGGCGATGTCGTAGCCTTCTTCGATTTTGGCCAGCAGCGCCGGGATGTCTTCCGGCGCATGTTGCAAATCCGCATCCAGCGAGATGATGACCTCGCCTCGCGCCTCGTGGAAGCCGGCCGAAAGCGCCGCCGTCTGCCCGAAGTTGCGGCGCAGGCGAATCACTTTCACCCGCTCGTCGGAATCGGCCAGATTCGCCAGCAGCTCGAAACTGCGGTCGGTCGAGGCGTCGTCCACGAAAATGATTTCGTAGGGCCGGCCCAGTTTCTCCAGCGTCGCGGTAAGCCGGTCGTACAAAGGCAGCAGGGACGCTTCTTCGTTGTGGACCGGAAGAACAACCGAGAGCATGGGGTTACTAACAGTCTAACAACTTCCGCGGCGATAGAACTCGCGGATCCGCCCGGCAATTTCCACAACCGCGGATTCCGGCAGGTGGGGATAAAGCGGCAGCGAGAGGATCTCGCGGCAGGCTCGCTCGGCCACGGGCAGGTCGCCGCGACGCGCGCCGCAATCCCGAAAGGCAGGCTGTAGGTGCAGAGGGACCGGATAATGCACCGCCGTGCCTATGCCATGGGAAGCAAGGTAGCGCCGCAGCTTTTCCCTCTCCCGGACGCGAATCACGTACAGGTGGTGGACGGATCCGGCACGGTCCAGCAGCCGGACGCCCGGGCAATCCTTCAAGGCCTCGTCGTAGAGCGCGGCCAGACGGGCGCGCCTTCGGTTCCACTCTTCCAGTCGCGTCAGGAACGCACGCAGATAGCAAGCCTGCATTTCGTCGAGCCGCGAGTTGATCCCGGCGATCCGGCTCACATGACCGCCGCTGCGCCCGCCATCGCGCAGCATGGCCAGGCGCCGGCGAATGCCCGCGCGGTTGGTTACGATCGCCCCGCCGTCTCCCAACGCTCCCAGGTTCTTGGTGGGGTAAAAGCTGTACGCCACGTAAGGGGAGAAGGACGCCAGGCTCCGCCCGCGGTAGCGCGCTCCATGGGCCTGGCAGGCGTCCTGGATCAGCACCGCGCCGAACTGGCGCGCCAGCCGTCGGAAGGCCTCCAGCTCGCACGGGCGACCGTAAAGATGCACGGGAAGGAAAGCCACCGTGCGGCGTGTGGCGCGGTTGCCGGCGTCCTCGGGATCGAGGAGCAGGGTCTGCGGATCCACGTCCGCGAAGCGCGGCGTGGCGCCTGCGGCCAGGATGGCGAGGGCCGTGAAGGGGGCGGTCAGCGGGGTGGTGAGGACCTCCATGCGCCGGTCGGTGACGCCCGCTTCCCGCAGGCACAGCTCGAGCGCGGCCGTACCCGTGCCTACGCCCACGGCATATCGCGCGCCCATCGCCTCGGCGAATTCGCGTTCGAACGCTTCCACTTGCTCGCCCAGGATGAACTGCGATCGCTGGAACATGCGCTCCAGATGGGCGCGCCACAGCGGCTCTGTCTCCCGGATCGCGGGCGCCAGATCGAGAAAGGGGACCCTCATGCCAGCGTGGGATTCTCCCCGTTGATTGCCGGCCGGATCACAAGCCGGTAATACAGACGGATCAGTTGGAGAAACGTCGTGGCCAGCGACCGCACGCGGAAGAATTGGGAACGCCCGTGCAGCCGCGGGTAATGATGAACCGGGACCTCCACTACGCGGTAAGGACTCAGCTCCAGCTTGCGGACTAACTCGACGCAGATCGTGCCGCTGGTCGAGCTGAGCCGGATTTCATCCAGCAGGCTGCGGCGAATAAGCCGGTAGTCGCAGTCAATGTCGCGGATGCGAATGCGGAAGAGGAAGCGCGCGAACGCATTGTAAACGCGCCCGATGAGAATCCGGTGCCAGGGATCGTGCCGCTCGATCTTGTAACCGTTGACCAGGCCCACGTCCGGCTTCATTTGTTCCAGCAGCTTGGGCAGCTCGGCGGGGTCGTACTGGCCGTCGCCGTCGGTGTAGAACACCAGCTCCTTGGTGGCCGCGGCAAACCCGCTGCGCAAGGCCGCACCGTAGCCCATGTTCTTTTCGTGCGTGACGACGCGCAGGCGCGGCCCGTACTTTTGCTGGAGCCGGGCAAGCACTTCACCGGTCTCATCACGGCTGCCGTCGTTGACCACGATGACCTCGTAGTCGCTGGTCAATTGCGGCAACAGCGCGAAGGTCTTCTCCAGCAGCCCGGGCAGTGAGGGAGCGTCATTGTAAGCAGGGAAAAACACACTCAGGCTGGGCGCTGCGGGGGGCGCCTCGCGCATAAGCGCACCATTTTACCGCGGCCTCGCCGGGCCCGCCACAGCGCGACAGGGGCGATGT
>JAPWUP010000224.1 GCA_028275505.1 Bryobacteraceae bacterium | reverse complement strand
CAGGCATTCGAAACGCGCGCGCAGGCCAGCCCTGCAAGGCTTGAAGCCGGCCCTCGCCCCGGCGGCAAGCGAGCCGGCGGTATTGCTGCGCCATGGCCCGAGCGAAGCCCTCATCCGCGCCCCCGCCCCGGGCGGCCAGGCAGACTGCGCCGGGCCAGTCTCGCGCCCCGCCGGCGCGAGCCTAGGCAGCGATGCAAGCGGGCCACTGCGTGCCGCGCAAGCGGCGGCGCATCGTGCACTCGGCGGCATCATCGCCGCCGAGTGCGGGCGCCCGGCAAGCCTACTCGGAAAGCTCCTCCGCGAACTGCGACAGATCTTCGGGGAGCACGTGATCGTTGGCTAGCAGCCAGCGGGCGGCATCACGCTCAGACAACCACTCGGCAGTAGGGCGCACTCCCTGCCACTGGCTCCTCCGCTCCACCCAGTAGCGCCCGTTCCGCGTCTTGTAAAGGCGCTCGTGCCCGCCCTGTTTGTGTGACCGTCCAAGGGCCCGTTTTCGAAGGACCCTCTGGCTCACTTAGGCCTCTTGCCCCTGCCTTTGCCTGCCGATTTCGCCTGCTGGCGGCGGGGTTTGGGAAATGGCCGGGACCTGCGCAGGGGGTTGACGGGGACGGTGCGGCGTGATAATTTCTAAGAGCGGTCTGGAGGTCTGCATGGCACTCGGGCGGAGCATGATCCCTGCAACCAACTCCTTTTGGCACAGACTTTTGGTCCGCAGGCGGGGCCGGCGCGACGGCCGCGCCGGAATCCCGGCCCTGAACGATCCCGAACCCAGCGAATACGAGAAGCAGCTTGTCAGCCGGGGCGCCCAGCATATGACTCAAGTGGTGGCAGCCTACGCACCCAAGATTCGCAAGTTACAAGCGCAGCTCGAAGCGATGATCGAGCGCCTCAAGGATTTGACTTCGCGATTCACCGACGTGATGGGGCGCTACAATCGCAGAAGGCAGGAACTCGGTCGCGATGTCATTGTGCATTTCGTGAGCAAGAGAGCTTACAGGATTATCATGGTCTGCATCGCGCTGGGCGAGTTTGCCCTGAACGCTCAAGCGTTTGAGGTCTTTCAAAAGCCCCTGTTCATGACCATCCTCATGGCTGCCAGCGTGGGCATCGGCATTCCCTGGCTGGCGCATCTGTGCGGCATCTGGATCAAACAGTGGCCGAAGCCTACCCTTCGGACGGCGATCAAGCTTGCCATCTGTGTCTTGGGCACGGTAGGAGGGCTTCTGGCCATCAACACCGCGCGCATTGCGCATCTGGAACAGGCCGGTCTCGCCAGCGCATCGGAGGCGCGAGCCCTTCAGGGGGCCTTCCTGGGCATTAACCTTCTTGTCTTTCTCGCTGCCACCTTTCTTTCCTATGCTGCTCATGAGCAGGATCAGGAACTTGACAACCTGTATGAAAAGGTGAAAGAGCTGGGCCGCAAAATCAAGGCAGTGGAAAGCGAAATCAGCAACCTCGAGGGGCACCTGAAAGGACTCAGGGACAGGCAGCGAACTGACCTGGATTTGATCAAACACATCACAATGGAGCTCATTCACCTTTACCGGACCGAAAACCATTTGGCCCGCAAGGACGGTGCCAAGCCCAAATCCTTCGAGACGGAACCGCAGATTCCGGAGCCCTCGCCAGTCGGGGACAATTATTTTCGAACCCTTGGCGATCAGATCGAGCACCTCCGCAAAATGCGCAGGGAGGCACAAACCGCAGAGATTGGGGCGCCCGCCGCCTCATCGCCATCTGAGGATTCAAGTGAAAGGAGGTAGCCGGCGTGTCAAGAAGGCGGTGGGTGCCAGCCGTGGGGGCGGGTTTGCTGTTGATAGGCTGCCTTGAACGACAGCCTGCTCAGACGGGAAAGCTCGTAGTGGTGCTTGTTGATCGCTCGCAGAGCACCAAGGAGGATCGAGAGCTCCAGCATCAGGCGTGCGAGAGAATTCTGGCTAACCTCCGAGCGGGAGATCGTCTGCTTGCGGCCTACATCACCGACCAGTCTGTCGCCGATTTTCGGCACGCCCTGGATGAAGAGCTGCCGCCGCCGTTCCCTCCCATGAAACTGTGGGACATTGAATCCCAGTACAGGAAGCGAAAGGCCGAATGGGAGCGTGGCTTCGCGGAACGCCAGCGCGAGCTCAAGCAAAAAATGGAGGCTTTCTTGAACTGGGAAAGTTCCGCCCGGTGGACAAGGATCTTCGAAACCCTGCGAGCTGCGGGGCAGCTCACCAGTCTGGAGCGGCGACCCAACAAGCAACTCATCTTGTTCTCGGACATGATCGAAGAGTCCGAGGTCGCCAATTTTGCCCGATCCCGCCCGGACGAGGCCTTTACCCGCAAGGAGATTGAGCGGCAGCGACGGGCCGGGATCTTGCCGGATTTGCGAGGGGTGAAAGTTTACGTGGCAGGAGCCCACGCTGACACACTGGAGCGCTGGGCCGCTATCGAGAAATTCTGGAGGGAGTATTTCGCCGCATCGGGAGCCGAGTTGGTCGCTTATTCCCGAGCGTTGCCGCCTCTTGGGGAGTGAGACTTGGCCCGGCTTGCTGCCGATTTGCTGATCATCGCGGCGCTGTGCAAAGAGCTCCAGCAACTTACCGAGCGCGGCGGCCTCACCGTACTCATGTCGGTCCTGGCGGCATGCACTCTGGCGTTCCTTTTAGGGATGGCGGGGGGCGATCCTGACTGGCTAAGCGTAGTACGGCACCCCGTTCGCAGCGTACTTCGAACCGGGATCACGGTGGCTTCCCTGCTGATTTACTGGCAGCTGCTCAAGCTGAACGGCCCAGCCTGGCAATGGGCTTTTCTGTTGAGTTACGCGAGTGCTTTGCTGTTTTACCTGTGTGGGCGGTACGTAGGCTTGGCCCTGAAAGGCTTCCTTTGGCTGTTCCTTGGCCTGCTAGTCGTGTACCTGTTCGGGCGTTTGTCAGCGACGCCGTGAGGGCCGAGCGAGAAACGTTTCGCCCCGTCCAACCTTGAAGATGCCGGCATGGCTGCCGGGGTATCGCCTCCCGGGAGCTACTTGAGCAGGGCGGGCGCGACTGGTTCCGGCTCGCCGCCCACTTACCATTCCAAGCGTACCAGGTCCTCGGGTTCAAACACGAATCGGCCCTCCGCGTCGTGAACGCGGCGGGTGTCAAAGTAATAGAGTTCGGGCAGCGCCTCGCCGTTCGTAACAAGATGGGCGATGGCCGCGACCCAGAGGCCCGTGTGCCCGCCTAGCAGGACGGCTTCGCCTTTCCGGCGACACTCGCGGAGTCGCGCAACCAGCTTGAGCAAAGCATTTCGCAGCCCTTGCTGGCCAGGGGCGACATTGACGCCTTCCGGCTCCCGCGTCAGGTCAAAGCCGCGGGCGGCGGCCAGCGCCACCTCGCGGTCACCCTGGTAATGGAGCGTGAGATTCCTTAAGATCCGCATACATCACAGGCTACGAAAATGCCTGTGCCTTTCGCTCAGCGTTCAGCGAAGCTCGGCGGCGAGTTGGATCGCAAGTTCCATTGAGGGTGCGGAGGTGGTCCGTGCAGGAACTCGGCGCTGAGCCCGTGTCATCCGTGGGCGGGTTTTTCCGGAGCGCGTTGCGGACGCGCGCCTTGCGGGTGGGCAAAAGTACCGCCCGAAGAAATAGCCGCCGCGCGATGAATCACACCGCTGCGTCTTTGCCAGCCTAAACGTCGGCGCCACCGGCGGTCACCCCGTTTTGCCGGCTTGGGGTGGTTTCAGTCGCACCGCTGCGTCTTTGCCAGCCTAAACGGCCGCAATAAAAGAGCTGGCCGAAAAGATGGGAAAAGTGTTTCAGTCGCACCGCTGCGTCTTTGCCAGCCTAAACAACGGCGTTTTCCGGCAGACCATCTCACCGGCGGGTGTGTAGTTTCAGTCGCACCGCTGCGTCTTTGCCAGCCTAAACGAGGTGATAAGGGAAGATAAGGGGCGGTCTCCGATTTTGTTTCAGTCGCACCGCTGCGTCTTTGCCAGCCTAAACAGGAGGTTTGACGATGCCTCGAAACCGTCTGGTAAGTTTTTTGTTTCAGTCGCACCGCTGCGTCTTTGCCAGCCTAAACTTAGTATGATGTTCTGGCTCGGCCTCGTGCTGGCCTACCTGTTTCAGTCGCACCGCTGCGTCTTTGCCAGCCTAAACGGCGATTGAGGCACTGGCAGAGGCTTCGTGGTACCTGTTTCAGTCGCACCGCTGCGTCTTTGCCAGCCTAAACGCAGTAGCGAACGCCGGGGACAAAGAAGTCCGGGTAGTTTCAGTCGCACCGCTGCGTCTTTGCCAGCCTAAACGTGGACGGAGGAAACTTTGGTGGCCGCAATAAAAGAGGTTTCAGTCGCACCGCTGCGTCTTTGCCAGCCTAAACCTCTTGTGGGAACCCAATTGTTTCGCCCGCAAATTGGGTGTTTCAGTCGCACCGCTGCGTCTTTGCCAGCCTAAACGTGAGCCGCATCGCCATTCAGATGGCAGCTATGGTCGCGTTTCAGTCGCACCGCTGCGTCTTTGCCAGCCTAAACTGTTCACTGTTACGCCAGCGCAGGTGCTAACATGCTTTTAAGTTTCAGTCGCACCGCTGCGTCTTTGCCAGCCTAAACCTCGAGCGAGACAGTGAAGACGAATAGCCTCTTTTGTTTCAGTCGCACCGCTGCGTCTTTGCCAGCCTAAACATGGGACAATCCGCATACGCGGATCGCTCCCAGAAATATTTAGTGTTTCAGTCGCACCGCTGCGTCTTTGCCAGCCTAAACGATGTCGGAGGCCATGCCGGTGGTGATGTCCACCGGGTTTCAGTCGCACCGCTGCGTCTTTGCCAGCCTAAACGCAAGGGAGCGCTTTACGGTGGAGCATTACCAAACTGTTTCAGTCGCACCGCTGCGTCTTTGCCAGCCTAAACAGAGAGAAAGGAGGTGATAAATCGGCGGGGGTGTAGTAGTTTCAGTCGCACCGCTGCGTCTTTGCCAGCCTAAACTAGAAGGAAAGTGTAGAGTTGGTCGTTTTTTTAAGAAGGGGTTTCAGTCGCACCGCTGCGTCTTTGCCAGCCTAAACGATTATGCCATCAATGGGTTGCGGAGGCAAGCCGCTCGCATGCCCGCCCGCGTCCTCGTCCGCAACTGGCTGATCCCGCACGGCATTCCGCGCCCGCCCCGCTGCCAGCCGCGCGCCCTTCGAAAATCGCCGCCTCGCTGGCGCCGGATTCACACTCCCTTGCGGGTCCCACCTGACCCATCCCTTTGAAAAACAGCTACTTATCACCAATTCGCGCTTTCGCAAATCTCCCCCGTCCAGTGATCGAGGCCGGGGTTTGCGAAAACCGCCATCCGGGCAACCCCGAAGTCGTTGAATTCTCGAGCTCGACAGGGCGGCCCCGACCCTCCTCCCAGCCAAAATTTCGAGAACCCCCTGAAGACCGGGTTGCCTTTAGCGAATTTCGAAACCCTCGCTTTCGCAACTCACTGAAAACACGGACCTGGTGTTTCGCAAATCGCTACCACCTTGCCTGTCAATCGCTTGCGGAACGCACCCGAGGTCCCGAGGCCGGGCCGAGACGTCTTCAGGCCGGGCCACCCCTTTGCCGACCGGTTCACCACGGCGGTACGAAGCAGCCAACCGGCGCCTGCACGACGGCCTGCGGCGAAGCACACTTGGGCACGCGTTCACCACGGCAGTACGAAGCAGCTATAGCGGTCCTTGCCCTCCACGTGGCGAACCAAAAGGCGAGCCTGCTGATCCATGATCTGTTCCAAGGGCATTAACTCGCCATGGTAGCGGGCCGGACTGTGCAACCGGCGCAGAATGTTTCGCGCCAGGTCGCGCCTGGTTTGCGTGTTCAATCCCTCCTGGGTGACCTCGTAATTCTTGCCCCAGTTAAGCATGCTGAAAACAACCCGGTCCACCGCTGCGGTTCGGAACTCCTCGATGAAATCATAGAGTAGCGCAGGCTTGCCAGGGCGGGGCTTGTGAAGGAAACCAATGGTCAGGTTCAGCCCGACTCGCACCAGTACGACCAGCAGGCGTGAATAAAGGATGCC
>JAPWUP010000067.1 GCA_028275505.1 Bryobacteraceae bacterium | reverse complement strand
GGTTTTGCGCCAGGTTGCCCTGTTCGTCTACGAACGGCACCGAGCCGGCGGGAAAGTTCGTGAACAGGCAGGTATTCCAGACCGCGTCCTGTCCATTCGACGTGAGGCAGCGATTGGCGGGACCCAATGGAAGCCGCGACCACGTTGTCGGCGACGTCCCCAGAGCCACGATCAGGTCGCCGCGAACCGGAGCGGCAGGCGTGGTATCCGTATGCGCCGCGCTCAGCAAAGCGTGCGCGCCCGATCCCTGCGCGGACAGCCGGTATGAGGCCGTCAACACGTCGCCGGGTTGCGGGATGGCCTCACTGGCGAAGGTGATCACGTTGCCTTGCAGCGTGTAGTCCAGGCCCTGCTTGAGCAGGAGGCCGTTGCGGTACAGCTCGAGCGAAGAGGGAGGCGAAGGGCTGTCCGCCAGCGTGAACACCGCGTTGGTTCCGTTGAGCAGGCCGGCGGGCGTCTCCGCGTCCACGAATTCCGCCGAAGGGCCGCCGCCCACGCCGCACGGCCCCGAACTGCCGTCCACCCGCACGCAGTCTTGGAGGTTGCCCGAGACCGCCTCGAGGGCGCCGCTCGAGTTGATGAACACTGCGCGCGAGCTCACGTAACCGGGACCCTTCACAGGTCGCTCCTCCAGGGCTTCCATCAGGCCGGCAACGTCGCCGATCTGGATCGTTCCCGTCTCGGGCGCGGGAGCTGACGGTCCGGCGACCCGCACGTCGCGCACGCGCAGCGGCGCCGCGCTGGGCGGCACGGCCCAGGTCTCTTCGAACTGGACCTTGCCTCCGCTGTTGTAACGGACGCGATAAGTCGTGGGCGGCGTCGCCGTCGTCGTCGGAACCAGCCGCACCCTGAGCACGCCGTTGACGATGGGCACCGTCAACTGCTGCATGGCGATATTGGATCGGTCGGAAGCTTCGAAGCTGCGCCACTCGATGATCAGCAGCCCCTGGAACGGCGTCCCGTCGGCCCGGTAGAGCACGTCTTGAATCGTCGTCAGCGGCGGCGCCGCCCACAGTGTCGTGGCGGCCAGCAAAGCGCACATGGCCCGCATAGGATTCGGTCAACCTCCCGAAGAGAAACGGCCCGGCGTCCGTCCCTGATTCCGCCATCCCCAACGCAGCTTCGAGTTGCAGCGGAAGCCAGGTGCGGCCGGGCGCCGGGCCCGAACGAGTGGAAACTACCGGCAACAGTCTACGGCGGAAGGTCGGGCGCCGCCCGGAAGCGGACTCATTCCGCGGAACGCCAACTTGCCTGCTCTCAATGGGTTGCAGCCTTCGCGCTTTCCGCGTTCTCTTTGTTACCGCACCTCGTCGCGCCGCTAGCCCCTGTGCGAAAATCTATCCAGGCAACCGCGTCGCGGCTTTGACACCGCGGTCGCGGACGAGAGTGTGCTATATGCAGCAGCCTTCCTGGTCGGATTCCGAATTGATCGTGCGCGCCGGGCGCCTGTGGACGGAGGCCACCTGGTCGCCCTTCCTTGATGCCGTCGCCGACGGATCCCTCCCCGAGGCCGCCTTTCGTCGCTGGCTGGCCCAGGACTACCTTTTCGCCCGCGGGCTCACCAGCTACCAGGCCATCGCTCTGGCCAAAGCGCCCCGCGACGCGCACCGCGTCCTCATCGGCGGGCTGGTCGCGCTGGACCGCGAACTCGAGTGGTTCGAAAATCACGCCGAGCGCCGCGGAATCCCGCTGGGCGAGCGGCCTCACCCGGTCTGCCGGGCTTACGTGGACTTTCTCATGCGCAGCGCCTACACCCAGCCGTGGCCCGTCCTGGCCGCCATCCTCTTCGGCGTCGAGGCTTCCTATCTGGAAGCCTGGAGCCGCCTGACGCCCGCTGGCCCCTACGCTGAATTCATCGAGCGCTGGTCCAACCCCGCGTTCGTCAACTACGTGAACGATCTCGCCGCGCTGGCCCGCCGCCACCCGCACCCGGATGCGCAAGAGGCTTTCAATCAGGTCCTCGTCTACGAGCGCGATTTCTGGCGCATGGCCTGGGAGGGATAGCGCGATGCTCCACCAAATCTTGTGGGATTCCTGCCGAGACCTGGTGCAGGCTTGTCTGGATCATCCCTTCGTGCGCGGCCTCGCCGATGGCACGCTCGATCCGGCCGTCTTCCGCAACTACGTTGCCCAGGATGCCTTCTACCTGCGCGCCTTCATGAAATCTTATGCGCTTGCCCTCGCGCGATGCGACGACCTGTCTGCCGCGCAGGCCTTCCACGAGCTGATCGGCGGCGTGCTTCAGGAAATTGCAATGCATCGCGACTACGCGCGCAGCCTCGGCCTCGACCTCGGCGCGGTCCGCCCCAATCCTGCCTGTCTGGCCTACACCGACTTCCTCCTCGCCACGGCCTGGGGCCGCTCGCTGGGTGAAATCCTGGCCGCCATGACGCCGTGCATGCGCCTCTATGCCTGGCTCGGACAGAACCTGGCTCCCCGCGCCGTGCCCGAGAACCCTTACCGCCGCTGGATCGAAACTTACAGCGCTCCGGAGTTCGAACAGCTCGCGGCCCGCATCGAATCCCTGCTCGATTCCTGCGCCACGGACAGCCCTGAAGTCCACGATGCCTACCGTTACGCCATGGAGTGCGAGCTGCGCTTTTTCTCCGCCGTGATGCCCGGACTATAATGGCCCGCATCCGGAGGATCCGCCATGCGCAGACGCGACTTTCTGGGCGGCGTCAGCGCCGCCTTCGCCTTTCAGCTTCCGCCGCCGGGTGAAGTCTTCATCGAGCGACCGCAGCCCGGCAAGCCGCACGCCGGCAAGGTGCTCGCCGCCATTCAGCCCCACGCCGACGACATCCCGCTGTTCGCCGCAGGCCTCGTCCTCAAACTCATTGACGAAGGCTACACGGGCTATCTCATCCGGACCACCAACGACGACATGACCGGCCCGGGCGGCATCGGGGAAGGCGTTCTCGCTAACGAGCGCGACAATCAGGCGGTGGCTCGCGCTCTCGGCCTCAAGCAGGTCTTCGACCTCAATTACGGCAACCATCAGATGGACGGCATTTCCAAGCCCGAGCTGCGCTGCCGCCTCATCTTCCTGTTCCGTTTGCTACGCGTAGACACGGTCATCTGCTTCGATCCCTGGTGTCCCTACGAGGAGAACCCCGACCACTACGTCACCGCCCAGTGCGTCGAAGCGGCCTGCTGGATGGCGGGTATGTCCAAGGACTATCCGGAGCATTTCGCTGCCGGCCTGCAGCCCCACGCCGTCCGCGAACGCTACTACTACGCCCGCGGCCCGCAACTGGTCAATCGCATCGTGGACATCAGCGCCGTGATAGATCGCAAAGTGGAAGTCAATCTGCTGAACCGGGCCCAGGGACCGGCGGGCGATACGGGAGCCCGGCTGCGGCGGAGCCTGGCGGAAAAAGGGCTACGCCTGCCTTTGCTCGGCGAGGACGATTTGACTGCGAGCCGCCGCTACATCAAGGAATTCGTGCTGGCGCGCAACCGCGAGCTCGGTCAGCGCTACGGCCTGGAATACGCGGAGGCTTATCATTACATCGGCCCCCAGCCCGACGCCGTGGACGACTATGTGCGCCGGCACGCGGTTCCGTTGCGACCTTAATTCAGGCTTGCACTTGGATCGAGCAGCCGGACCGGAGACCGCCACCGTATTCCACCGGCAGCCGCTTCAATCGCGCCAGCCGCGCCGCGTCATGCGCCCGGGCCGCCAGGATCAACCGCCGCGCCCGTTCGAGGTCCCTGAGCACTTCTGAAAGCAGATCTTCGAGGGACATGCCCTGTCGGACCGCCTCCTCGACGGCCTCGAGCAGCTCATCGAGCGCCTTGGCCGCCCCCTGGTAGTCCCCTGCGGCCGCAGTTGCCTGCAAGCGTGCCTGTGCGCCCTGGATTCTCTCTCTCATCCGCTGTACATCCGCTGGGCAATGCGCATGGATTCGAACAGATTCGTGATGTATAACGCCTGCTGTTCCAGCGCAGCGATCATCGCGTCCGCCGCATTGATCCGCGCCACCAGCTCCTCGCGCATTCGATCCACGCGCTCCTGCTCCTCTTCGATACGGCGATCCTGCGCGCTGATTTCATCGCGCAGGCTTTTGCTCGCCAGGCTTAGGCTCCCCGAATCCGAGTTGAGGACCGCCTCCAGCACTTGCGAGCCCCACCCCAGGAACCCTTCCCTGGAGCCGGAGCCGAGAAACTCCGTCAACTGCTGCCAGCCTCCGGCGGCTGCGTTCTGCAACGCGGTGGCATCGAGCGAGAGTTTGCCTTTGTCGTCGAAGGTGAGGCCGAGGTCGGTGAGGGTGCTCAAGGGCCCGGCGCCGCGGTCATAGCGGGCCAGCTCGCGCAGCGCGTCGGTTAGCGTTCGCACAATGCTCTGGCCCGCCAGCGCGCCGCCTGCCTTGCCACGATGCGCGTCCAGCGCATCCACCGCACTGTTATATGCCGTCACGAACGCCGAAAGGGCGTTGCTCAACGCGGACGTCGAGCGCGACACGGTCACGGTTGTCGGCACACCGGGTTCGCTGGTTCCCAGTAACGTGATCGTCAAGCCCGGCGCCAGCGTCACCGTGCGCGAATCGCTTTCGATGGCTTGCGACATGCCGTTGACTTTGTATGTCGCAGGCGACCCCAACGCCAGGGTGTCCAGCAAAGCCCCCGCCTCATCCTCCAGCTCGATGGTGACAGCGGCGAGCTTGGTGCTGCGAACGGCCAGCCGGTAATCCGGCGCACTCGTGGTGCCCACGTTGACGATGGAGGCCTCGACGTCCAGGCCTGCCTCGTTGATGGCTTCCACCAGGGCCGTCAGCGTGGCAGAGGCCGGCGTGATCTGTTTCGCCTCGCCATTGACCCTCAGCGTGAGGCTGGTGGCGCTGGTGATGCTTTGCGTCGCCGGATCGGAAACGCGCGGCAGGCCGTCCTTGCTCAGCGTGCTCGTCCAGGCGCCGAGGCTGGTTACCTCGACGCTCCACACCCCGCTCATCGCGCCTGCGCCCACCGAGGCGCTCAGCACGGCGCCATTGGAAACGGCTGTGGTGTAACCGCCCGTTCCGGTTATGTTCTTCAGACCATCCAGCGCGCTGCGCAAGCTCTCGAAGCTTCGTTGGAGTTGCTCGAGGGCGGACGATTGGTCCTGTAAGGAGGTGCGTACGCTTTGAAGTTGCTTGAGCGGCAGCGAGGCGATGCCCACCGCACGCTCGATCAGACCTTGAAAGTCGGCCGCGTACCGGCTCGCGCCCGTAAACAGCGTGCTCTCGGCCATGATTCGTTACATGCTCAAAGCAAGAGCCGGGCCCCATCGCGCCGGCTCAGGGGCCCGGCCCGGAAGCCAACTTCTCACTAGCCGCGCAACAGCGCCAGCACCGCCTGCGGCGCGGCATTGGCCTGCGCCATCGCCGCCAGCGAGGCTTGCTGCATCACCTGCGCCTTGGTCAGGTTGGCCGCTTCCGCCGCCATGTCGGCATCGCGCAGACGAGACTCGGCTGCCGAGTAGCTGGCGATCTGCGACTGCGCGAGCTGGATGGCGTACTGGAGCTTGTTCTGACCGGTACCCACGCGCCCCTGGACCAGACCCAGGTTGGCAATGGCGGTCGAAATCGCCGACAGTGCCGCCAGCGCATTCGCCGTGGTGGTGGCGCTGGCCGAGGGATCCTCGACGGTCAGTGGCCCGGTGTCCGTCACGAAGCCGTCATCGCCGGTGTTCGAGGTGACCACGATGCTGAAGTCGCTGGCGCTCTGGATCGTGATCTGACCCGCAGCCGTGCCCGGCAGCGCGTAGATACCCAGGCTGGCGGTCCGTGCGTTGATCGCTGCCACCGCGGCCGCTGCCGAACCCGCGTTGGAGGCGTTCAGCGTCACCGCTACCGAACCGCTGGCGTTCTGAAAGACGAGCACTTCCGAGTTGGTTCCGCTGATGCCCGAGAAAGCGGTGGACGGCAGCCGATAGACGCCTTCATTGACGCGGGCCGTCCCGTTCGCCGCCAGCCCGGTCCCTGCCGATGGGTTCCCGGCGGTCACCACGAAGGCCCGCGTGCCGCCGAACGCCAAATAGCCATTGGCGTCCGTGGTGGCCGAGATCCCGTAGCTGGCCAGCGCATTGTTCAACTGCGTCAACGCCGCCGAGCCCGTGATCCCGCTGGCGCCGCCCGTCACCGTGACCGTCACCGTGCCCGTCTGCCCCAGCGTGGCGTCGTAGATGTTGAAGCTGAAGGTCTGCGTTCCACCCGCCAGGAACAGTGTGGTCCCGTTGAGGTTCACGTTTCCGACGGTCGTCCCGCCGGCGGCCACGCTAGTGGCGCCGATTCCCAGGCTGTTGGCGTCCACACGGTTCAGGCTCCCGCTCAGGTCCACCGTCACCTTTGCGTTGGCCTGGTTCGAGCCGCCGCCGATGTAGACCTGCAAAGTGGTGTTGTAGGTGCCGCCCTCGACCAGCCCGATGTTGGCCGCTTGCCGGTTGATTTCCGCCAGCAGCGCCTGATACTCCGTGTTCAGCGTGACGCGGCTGCCGGAAAACGTGCTCGAGGCCGACTGCGTGGCCAGCGTCTTCAGCCGGTCGAGAATCTTGGCGATGTTGTTCAAGCCCCCGTCAATGATTTGCAGCGCGCTGATGCCGTCGTTGGCGTTGCGCACGCCCTGCACCAGCTCTGCGATATCGCTGCGGTACTTGTTGGCCACGGCCAGGCCCGCAGCGTCATCGCCGGAGGCGTTGATGCGATAGCCGGAGGTCAATCGCTGGATCGTCCGGCTTTGGAATTCATTGTTCACCCGGAGGTTTTCCTGGGCGATGAGCGAGTTGACGTTGGTTACGACCGAAAACATTTCTTCACATCCTGTTCCGCTGTGCTTCCCGGCTTCCTGCCGGGCCCGGGTTCTCCTTGGGTTCGGATACCCGAGGCACAGCCTCACTCGCCTTATCGGCCGCGCCAGACGCGGACTTGAACGCTTTTACGCGGGCGATCCAGCGACCTCGGCGCGCAGCGCTTCTGCCACGCGCTCGATCACCTCAGGCCAATCTCCCGGACGGCGCTGCCGGAACAGTCGCACCGTCGGATACCACGGCGTGTCTTCCCGCTCGAGCATCCAGCGCCAGTCCGGCGAGAATCCCAAAAGCAGCCACACCTTCCGGCCCAACGCCCCTGCCAGGTGCGCGACCATCGTGTCCACCGAGATCACCAGATCCAAATTCATGATCGCCGCCGCGGTGTCCACCACCGTTCCGGTTTCCTCTTCCAGCTCGCACAGCTTGATGCCTTCGATCCGCGCGCGCCAGCCGCGTTGCAGGCTGAAGAACGCCACGCCCGGAACCCGTCCCAGCGGCGCCAGCAGCTCGGGCGCGATCGAGCGCTTGCGATCCTGCCGGTGCTGAGGATTGCCCGCCCAGACCAGTCCCACTCGGAAGCCCCGTTCCACCGACAGCCTTCGTTCCCACCGCGCCCGGTCTTCGGCAGCGACCTCCAGATACGGAATCCGTGCCGGGATCGTCTCCAGCCTCGTGCCCATCAGGTGCGGCAGGCTCAGCAACGCGGCATGCACGTCGTGCGGCTCGTTCCCATCGGCCAGCCAGCGAGCTGGCATCAGTGGCCGCAACCTGGGCTGGCACTCCAGCCGAACGCGCGCGCCCGCTTCCTCCAGAAGCGGCAGATAGCGCACGAACTGGATCGTGTCGCCCAGTCCCTGCTCGGCATACACCAGAATCGTTCGGCCTCGCAGCGGCTCGCCCCGCCACGGCGAACCCGGCCGCGCGGGCATGCGAAAATCCTTGCGCCGGAAACGCCATTCGTACTCAGCAAAGCCGCGCTCCAAATCCCCTCTCCGCAGCCACGCCATCGCCCGGTTCGTGCGCGCCTCGGCAAAGTCGGGCTTGCGTCGCACCGCCTCCTCGAAACACTCGAGCGCCTCGTCCCAGCGTCCCAACTGCTCCAGCGCGAACCCGCGCTTGTTCCAGAATTCGGCGGCGCCGGGCTTCAGCGCCAGAGCCCGCTCGTAGCACTGAAGCGCTTCCTCATCGCGCGCCCGCCAGGCCAGAACATCGCCCAGGTTGGCGTGCGCCTCCGCCAGCCCAGGGTTCAGCCGCAAAGCCTCAAGGCACGGCACGCTGGCTTCGGCGTGCCGTTGCTGTTCGATGAGAGCTGCCGCCAGATTGGCATGACCCTCGGCCAGACCGGGCTTCAGACGAATCGCGCGCCGCGCCGCCAGCTCGGCCTCCCGCAACCGCCCGCGGGCCAGCAGAATGGCGCTCAGGTTGGCCTCGGCTTCGGCCAGTTGCGGGTTGCATGCCAGCGCCCTGCGACACGCCTGTTCGGCTGCCTCCAGCTCTTCCATTTCTCTAAGCACGCTGGAAAGATTCAGCCAGGCCTCCGCGTAGTCCGGCGCAAGCTCGAGCGCGCGCTCCAGGGCCGCTCGGGCCTCGCTTAATCGCCCGGCGGCGCGCAAGGTGTTTCCGTAGTTGTTGTAAGCCTCAGCCCGCCGCGAATCCAGACGCAGGGCTGTCTGGTGATGCTCGATGGCCGCCGCCAACTGCCCCACACTCGCCAGCACGCTGGCCAGGTTGCTGTGCGCCTCCGCGTAGCGCGGTTCCAGCTCCAGGGCGCGTCGGTAGGCTGCGCAGGCCTCCTCGAGCCGCCCCAGCGCCTGCAAAACAGTCCCCAAATTGTTGTGGAACATGGGCACGCGCGGGCTGGCTTGAAGCGCGCGTTCGATCCAACCCAACGCTTCGGCGGGCTGCCCGCTCTGATAGAGCAGCATGCCCATCAAATGCAGAGCGTCGGCATTTCCGGGATCGCTCTGGAGGACTTCTTCATAGGCCGCGGCCGCCTGCTGAAGGCGTCCCGCTCGCTGGTGCTGCAGACCTAAGCTCAGCAGTTCTATCGTCGCGGTCATGGCTATGCTCGCTTGTCCTTGACCCACGCCTCCAGCTCGCTGCGCAACCGCTCGATGACCGGCCTCCAGGCGCCCCGCGCCGGCTGGCGGAACAACCGCATCGTCGGGTACCACGGGCTGTCCTCGCGGTGAAGCATCCAACGCCAGTCGGGCGCGAACGGCAACAGGACCCACACGGGTCGCCCGAGCGCCCCGGCCAGGTGCGCGTACATGGTGTCCACGGTGATCACCAGATCCATGCGCTCGATAGCCGCCGCCAGCGCAGGCAACTGGCGCCATGCCGCTGGCAGCAAGCTAAGCGATAGGCTCTCGGGCGGATCGAGAGCCTGCTCGGCCCGCGGGCCGTCCTGCAAGCTGATGAAGGTGACTCCGCGTACCTCGCCCAGCGGCGCCAGCTCCCAAAGATCAAGCGAACGCCTGTGATCGTTGCGGTGCGAGGGATTTCCGGCCCAGGCCAGACCGACCCGCAGGGTCCCTTCGCCCGGCAGAGGACCCCACTCCGGCGAGGGCTCCGGAGACTGCAAGTAGGGCGTCTGGCATGGAATCCTTTCCAGCGTAACGCCCAGGATTCGCGGCAGACTGAGCAGCGGCGCCTGCACATCGAAAGCCGGCAGCGGCGCCCCAGCCGCCACCACCTCGTCTACCCCAGCAACCGTCCGCGCCAGCTCTACCAAACGCGGCTGGCACTCCACCACCACCCGCCCGCCCAATCGCGCCACCTCGGGAACGAACCGCAAGAACTGGATCGTGTCCCCCAAACCCTGTTCGGCGTGCAGAAGGATCCTCCGGCCATCCAGCAGCGAGCCATCCCACAATGGCTGCTCAAAGCTCCGCGATGCCACGCCGGGAAGCTTCCATCGCCATTCGTAGTCGTCGAATCCCCGCACGAGATCGCCCTCGAGCAGCCAGATCAGGGCGCGCGTGGCGTGGGCCTCGGCGTTGTCGGGGTCAAGGCGCAGCGCCTCCTCCACACACGCCAGGGACTCGGCCAGCATGCCCTCCTCGACGAGCGCCCGAGCCAGGTTCACATACACCGCAGGATCATCGGGACGTAGCCGCTGCGCTTGCAGGTAGCAGCTCAGCGCATCGGCAAAGCGGTCCAGCCGGTTCAGCGCATTACCCAGGTTCACGAGCGCCTCGACGTAATCCGGCGCCAGCCGCAGCGCTTCCTCGTAGCACAGCAGGCTTTCCCGGAACCGCCCGAGGTCTTGCAGCACATTGCCCAGATTGTTGTGATAGGCGGGCGCCGCCGGATTTCCGGCGATGGCGCGCGCGATCAGCGCCGCCGCCACGGTGGGTTCTCCGGTCTGAGCCTTTAGGACTCCTAACAGATGAAGCGCGTCCGGCTGATCGGGTTGCTTTGCCAGCACCTCGCGATAGATCCGCTCAGCTTCCTGCCAGCGCCTCTGGTGCTGATGCTCGAGCGCCAGTTCCAGCAGCTCAACGGTGCTCAACATGGTTGGGGCCTCATGCGCTTCGGCTAACCTCGTCGTTGCGGGGTCGCTCCGGCGATTCGTGCTGGGGACCGGAACCGGACTCGGCGCCGGCTCCGCGCGACCGCAGCCTCTCAGCCAGTTCCGCTGCTTTCTCCGGCGTCGCTCCGCCCGCCGCCTCCAGGTTCTGCTGGCGCGTGAGCTTGACTTCCGCCCGGATGACCGGGATCTCCTTGGGCGCCACCACGCCCAGCTTGACGCGCCCGGGCTGGATCTCGAGCACGTGAACCTCTACCTGATCGCCGATCAGGATTGCCTGCCCGACCCTTCGGCGCACGATGAGCATACGCTCTCCTCGTCGGCGGGAACCGGCAACGGATGCCGGTGCGAGTAGCCGGAATCGCTCATGATGGCCTGCACCGCCCGGCGGTTGGCCAGATTGATCACCAGCGGCGCCAGCAGATTGGCGGTCGGGGTTTGTCCTTCGGCGACCGCTACGATCGCCAGGCATAGCACCTGCTTGCCGATTTCCGGCTGCCGGTCCTCCGGCAACTCCAGCAAACGCAGATCCTCCGCCGACACGCTGAGCCGGTACGCCGGCTCGATCGTCTGCACAGGCAAAGTGATGAAGCAGAGGTCGGGCCGCTTGAGGCTTTGCAAGAAAACGATGGGGCGGATCCGGGGCTGCTCCAAGGCTACGAACTCGTGCTCGTCCTCGAATCCCGGCAAGCCCGCAGGGAACTGAAAGACGGCGTCGTCGTCGAACTCGATGATGCCGAAATGCCTCGTCTGGAATCGCATGGCGCGCCCTACTCCCCTGCTATCGGCAGGCCCGCTCGCAGGCTTTATGGCCCGCCGCCCTCCTCGGTAACGATCCTGGCCCGCAGCGGTACGGTACAATTTCAACTTCATGCCTGCGCGTGTCGCTCTGTTCGTCACCTGCATCGTGGACCAGTTCTTCCCTCGCGTAGGCCTGGCCATGGCCGAGGTCCTGGAACGCCTCGGCTACCGCGTGGATTTCCCCGAGGCCCAGACATGTTGTGGTCAGCCGGCCTTTAACACCGGCTATCGCGAAGAGGCCCGCCACGTGGCCCGTCACTTTCTTTCGGTCTTCCGCGATGCCGAGTACGTGGTTGTGCCCTCGGGGTCCTGCACCTCGATGATCACCCGCCACTACGAGGAGCTGTTTCGCAAGGACCCGGAAGCGCTCGAACAGGCGCGCCGACTTGCGCCCCGGGTCTGGGAGTTCTCCCAGTTCCTGCTCGAGGTAGCAGGCGTCGAGGATGTGGGCGCGCGCCTGCCCGCTGTGGTCACTTACCACGACTCCTGCCACGCCCTGCGCGAACTCGGCATTCGCGAGGGGCCGCGCCGCCTGCTCGCCAAAGTTCGCGGTCTCGAGCTGCGCGAGATGCCCGCCAGCCAGGAATGCTGCGGCTTTGGCGGCACTTTTTCCGTCAAGTTCCCCGAGATTTCGGCGAGCATGGTGCGCACCAAGGTCGAGGCGATCCACCAAACGGGCGCCCAGTACGTGGTTTCGGTGGACGCCAGTTGCCTGATGCAGATCCAAGGGGCGCTGAACCGCGCCGGCTCACCGGTGCGCACGCTCCACCTGGCTGAAGTGCTGGCTTCCCGGTGACGCCATGATGACCGGCTATCCCCGCGAACAAATCCGGCGCACCCTGGCCGATCCTCGCCTGCAAGAAGCGATCTATAGCGCCACGGGCCGGCTCATGGAGCACCGCCGCCAGGTGGTGGCCCCCGAAGTCCTTCCCGATTATCAGGAGCTGCGCGAGCAGGCGCGTCGCATCAAGGAACACACCCTGGAAAATCTGGACGCCTACCTGGAGCAGTTCGAGGCCCAGGTGCGGGCACGGGGCGGAGAAGTGATTTGGGCCAAGGACGGCCCCGAGGTGGCTGATTTCGTCCTCGATCTGGCGCGGCGCTCGAACGCTCGCCTGCTGGTCAAGTCCAAATCCATGACCACCGAGGAAATCGGCTTGCGCGAGCGGCTCGAGGCGCAGCACTTCGAGGTGGTCGAAACCGACCTGGGCGAGTACATCATCCAGTTGGCACAGGAACGCCCCTATCACATCGTGGCCCCTGCCCTGCACAAGACGCGCGAGGAGGTGGGAGAAATCTTCAGCCAGCGCCTCGGCGTGCCACGCGAGAATGTGCCGGAACGGCAGACCAGGATCGCCCGCACGGTCCTGCGCCAGAAATTCCTCACGGCGGACATCGGGATCACCGGCGCCAATTTCCTGGTGGCGGATTCGGGTGCGGTGGTGCTGGTGGAAAACGAGGGCAACGCGCGCCTGACCACGAGCGCGCCCCGCATCCACGTGGCCGTGGCGGGAATCGAAAAGCTCATTCCGCGCGCCCAGGATCTGGCCGTCTTCCTGAAGCTGCTGGGCCGCAGCGCCACCGGGCAACCGCTCACCGTCTACACTTCCATCCTTTCCGGGCCGCGGCGCCAGGGGGAGTGGGACGGGCCAGAACAATTCTACGTCGTTTTGTTGGATGGAGGACGCAGCCGCGTTCTGGCCGACCGCGACAAGCGCCAGACCCTGTATTGCATCCGCTGCGGCGCCTGCCTGAACCACTGCCCGGTTTACCGGCGCATCGGTGGCCACAACTACCCGTGGATCTACTCCGGCCCCATCGGCAAGATCGCTTCGCCGCAGTTTCAGGGGCTGACCGAGGACCCGTGGCTGCCCTTCGCTTCCAGCCTGTGCGGGGCCTGCGCCGAGGTTTGCCCGGTCAAGATCGAGATCCCGCGCCTGTTGCTCGAACTGCGCGCGGAAATCGTCAAGACCCAGGCGCGCGAGGGTCAGAACCGGTGGGAACGGCTGGGTTTCAGGCTTTGGTCCTGGGTGATGACTCGCCCGCGCCTTTACGAGGCACTCAGTCTGGCGGCGGGACTGCTCGCCGGGGAAGGATCGGACCAGGGCTGGCTCCGGCAGCTCCCGGGTCTGCTCAACGCGGGACCGCTGCGCGCCTGGCTGGACTATCGGGATCTGCCCGCGCCAGGACGCAGCTTCCGTGCGCTGTGGAGGCAGCGCACAGCCAGGGTGCGTGAATGATCAGCCGCGATCACATTCTCAACAAGGTCCGAACGGCTCTGGGTCACGCCGTCGGGCGCACGGCGGCGGCCCCTCCTCCCGCCCGGCTTTGCGTTCCCGCGTGGACCGTAGAAGAGCGCTGGCAGCGTTTCGCCTCCGCGCTGGAAAAGCTGGGCGGCAACGCCGTTCGCGTCAGCGAACCCGCCGAGGCCCAGCGTTACGTCGCGGGGCTGACCTGCGGCCGCGCCGCCGTAGCTTCGCGCTCGCTTTTCCTCGAGGTCTGCGGCATCCATCAACTGGCTGGCGTGCGCAGGGATTTTCGCGATCCCGGCGAGTTACGCGCGGCATGCGCTGAAGCCGAGTTCGGTATTACGGGCGCCGACTACGCGCTGGCCGACACCGGCTCGCTCGCCGTGTTCGCTTCCCCCGAGGAGGCCCGGCTGATTTCGCTCCTGCCCCCGGTGCATATCGCACTGTTGCCGATTTCCCGCCTGCTGACCGGGCTGGATGAGCTGCTGAGCCTGGTCCCGAACCCCGCCGAGCGCTCCAGCGCGCTCATTCTCATCACCGGCCCCAGCCGCACCGCCGATATCGAACAGATTCTGGTCCGCGGCGTCCACGGGCCAGGTGAAATTCATGTCATCGTGGTGGATGATAGGGAGACGAGATCATGAGGCACCCATGGATTTCCGCCGCACTTTGGCTCGCCGCCAGCGCCGCTCTTTACGGACAGCTCGGCGAGCTGTCCATCAGCGCCGGACGGGCTGGATCCCGCAATAACCTGCTGGGCACGGCCCGCGACCTTGCGGGCACGGTGTTCGAGTACAAGAGCGAGACGAACTTCCGCCTGGGTTTCCGGTTCACCTTCAACAGTTACCGGTTCTTTGGCCACGAGATCGGCTACGCGTACAACCGCGGCAAGTTGACCGTGAACACGACGCCACCCGCCGAGGTTGGCATGCCCGTCCACCAGGGCATCTATAACTTCCTGGCCTACGCCACGCCGGAAGGCTCCCCCGTGCGCCCCTTCGTTACCGGGGGCGGCCACTTCGCCACGTTCTATCCCCCGGGCACCGGGGTCTTTTCCGGTAACGGCGTCACCAAGTTCGGGTTTAACTATGGCGGCGGGATCAAGTTCCGCATCAGCCCGCTGTTGATGATGCGGCTGGATCTGCGCGACTACACGACCGCCAAGCCCTTCGGCGAATCGTTCCCGGATCAAAAGGGCATGCTGCACATGCTGGAAGTTTCGATGGGCTTGGGCATCGCGTTCTGAGTCAGGCTCGCCCGAGTTCGAGAGTCCGCACTTGGCTTCCCGACCTCTGCCCGGCCTCCCTTGGTTCCACCGAAGCCGAGCAGGTTAACGTTAATCAATTTCAGTCTTGCCCTGCCCTCATTTCAGTGGTACTCTGGAACGCGGCCCAGTAGTACCATGACGGTCTTGGCCTGGTACCCGCCGATGTGGAGGGAGGCCCTCCTCCTTTGCCTCGTCGTGGTGCTCTTCCTGGCTTACTGGTTCCGACGCAACGTTCTCGCCGAACTGAAGTCCCAACCGCCAGGCGAGCACGTCGAAGCCGTCTGCCGCGCCAACAACCTCAGCTTCCCCGAAATCGAGCAGCGTCTCGGGGCCGACGCGAGCCTGGAGCAATGGCAAAACGCAGGACGTGCCTTGGGCAGGGAGTTCAAGCTGTTAACCTTTCTACTGACGCACGCTGGCAGCGTGGGGCAGTCGCGCCCGACCTTCACAGATCGCATGCTCATGGCTGACTTCCGGCTCATGCAGGCCTCCTTCTGGCTGACCTTACGCCTTGCCAATCGCCCCCCGCGGCGCGCCCTTGGGGAAATGGTCCGCATTCTGAACCGCCTGGCCGACTCGCTGGCCCGGCGCGTACACGCGCTTCGCAACCGGGCCGCGGTTTGAGGCCGCCGGGCGAGGGCATCACGCCCGATCCCTTACAATGGGAGTGTGGAGGCCGAGCCCCGCCTGCTGGAGTGCGTCCAGCGTCTGAACCGGGTCCGCCAGGAGATCGCCAAGATCATCGTGGGCCAGCAGGACGTGGTGGAGGGTGTGTTGATCTGCCTGCTGGCTGGCGGCCATGTCCTGCTGGAAGGCGTGCCGGGGTTGGGCAAGACCACTCTGCTGCGGACCCTGGCTCGTGCTCTCAACCTGAAGTACTCGCGCATTCAGTTCACCCCTGATTTGATGCCGGCGGACATTGTCGGCAGCATGGTGCTCGAGACCAGCGACAGCGGCGCCAAGACCCTCCGTTTCCAGCCCGGCCCGATCTTCGCGCACCTCGTGCTGGCGGACGAAATCAACCGCGCCACGCCCAAGACGCAATCGGCGCTGCTGGAGGCGATGCAGGAGCGGACGGTCACCAGCGGCAACACCACGCACCAGTTGGAAGCGCCTTTCCTGGTGATGGCCACACAGAACCCCATCGAGATGGAGGGCACCTATCCCCTGCCCGAGGCCCAACTGGATCGCTTCCTGATGAAGATCCTGGTGAACTATCCTTCGCGCGACGAGCTGGCCACAATCGTCGAGCGCACCATCCAAAAGGAAGATCCCGTGGTGGAGCGCGTGATGGACCGTCACGAGATCCTGCAAATCCGCGCTGCGTGCCGCGAAGTTCTGGTGGCCCCACACGTGCGCGAGTTCGCCGTGGATCTGGTGCTGAGCACGCAGCCGGCTCATCCGCAGGCGCATCCGCTGGCCCGGCGCTACATCCGCTATGGCAGTTCGCCGCGGGGCGCGCAGGCCCTGGTCGAGTGCGGCCGTGCGCTGGCCCTCATGCGTGGCCGGTTCCACGTGAGCGTGGAGGACGTCCTCCGCGTGGCGCCCGCGGTTTTGCGTCATCGCATCATCCTCAACTTTGACGCCCACGCTGACGGCCAGACGGCCGACAGCATTCTGGAGGAGATCATCCGCGCCCTCGCCGCCCGGGCGCCGGCGGCTTGAGATCAGGGGGCGCGGGCAGTCCATGCCCGAGCAGAACTGGCTCAATCAGCGGTTTCTGGAAAGGCTGGAGCGGCTGGCTCTGCGCTGGCGCAAGTCTTTCCCGGGCCTGATCGGAGGCAGGAACCCCTCGCGCTTCGGCGGCCCCGGCATGGAGTTTCTCGATCACCGGCATTTCCACCACGGTGACGATCTGCGGGCGGTGAACTGGCGCGCCTATCTCCGCTTCGAGAAGCTTTTCCTGAAGATCTTCCGGATCGAACCGCACGCTCCGGTCCGGCTGCTGCTCGACGTCAGCGCCTCCATGCAAGTGGGGAAGCCATCCAAGTTCGATTACGCCCGCCAGTTGGCAGCCGCCCTGAGCTATGTGGCGCTGGTGCGATTGGACGCCATGGTCCTCGTTCCATTCGCGGATGGCCTGGGGTCCGTGCTGCGCTGCGTGGGTGGCCGTCACCGTTTTGCTCCCGTCGTTGAATTTCTTTCCGAGTTGCGCCCCGGGGGCCGGACGGATTTCCTGGAAACCGCGCGCCAGTTTGTGGGCCGCTTCCCTGATCGGGGCATGCTGATCGTGATTTCTGACTTTCTCGACGATGCCGACCCGATCAAGGCCCTTCAGTATCTGGCCGACTTCGGTCACGAGCTGGTGCTTCTTCAGCTCTGGTCCGAACAGGATCGCGTGCCGCCCTGGGAGGGCCGGCTGGATCTGGTGGATGCGGAGTCGGGCGCGGTGCTCGAACTGGATTTCGATTCGGTGGCGCGCGACGAATACACCCGAGCCTTCGACGCCTACTGCGACGCTCTGCGCCGCGTGGCTCTGGCCAACGGCGGGCGTTACCTCGGCCTGCCTACCTCGCTCGATCTGGAAGAGGCCGTCTTCGGTCTGCTGACTACAGCCGGGGCGGTGCAAGCATGTTCTTCCTGAACCTTAGCCTCGCGCAGTTCCTCGGACTGCTCGGCGCCGGCTCCGCGCTGGTCGTTGCGTTGTATCTGCTCGATCGCTCCCGCCGGCGGGAGGTGGTCTCGACGTTACAGTTCTGGATTGCTGCGCGCCGGGCTCCGGAAACTCGCCGGCGGCGCCGCATCCAGCAGTGGCCCTCCCTTGTTTTGCAGTTGCTCTCGCTGGCGCTGTTGCTTGCCGCTCTCGGGGACTTGCGAGTCGGCCAGCGCGGCGCGCAATACCGTGACCACGTACTCGTGCTCGATACCAGCGCCTGGATGGCGGCCCGCGTCAACGGTCATGCCCTGATCGAGCAGGCCCGGGAGCTGGCCCGCGCCTGGCTCCGGCGGCTGCCTGCGGGTGACCGTGTGATGCTGGTCCGGGCGGATGCACTGGCCACGCCTGCCACGCCTTTCACGACCGATCGCGCTTTGCTTGATCAGGCGATCGCCCGGTCCGAACCCAGCGCCACGGCTCTGCGTCTCGATCGCGCCCTCGCCTTCGCGGATCACGCCCGGCGCGGCAGCGGAAGCGCGGGCGAAATCGTCCTCATAGGCGCGGGCAGAATCGTTCCAGAAGGCGCCGGCGAGACTCCTCCGCTGCCTGGCGCCCTGCGATTCCTCGAAGTCCGCGGCGATCCTGAAAACTGTGGACTGCGTGACATCGTCCTGCAGCGCACAAGGGAGGATCCCTCGGTCTGGCAGGTTCTCGTAAAGGTGCGCAACTACGGGCAACGGGAGCAGGTTCGGCGACTCGCGCTGGCCTTTGGCGGCGCGCCTGTCGGCAGCGCCTTGCTCCGCCTGCCGCCCGATTCCGAGCAGGAGGCCTCTTTCTCGATCCGTGCGCGTGCGGCAGGCTGGCTGGAAGTTCGCTTGTTGGGGCGCGACGCGCTCTCGCAAGACGATGAGGCGGTGCTCGAGCTTCCCGCAGTGAGGCCGGCCCGCGTGCTCGTGTACACGCGCCAGCCCGAGCTGTTCCGGCCCCTGTTTTCCGCAAGCCCCTGGGTGCGCGCCGAATTTCGTTCCCCCGAAGCCTATCAAGCCGGCGCGCCCGGCGACGTCGTGGTGTTGGACCGCTTCTGTCCCCCGGCGCTTCCGCAGGCGCACTCCATCTGGCTGGATCCCCCGCTGGAAGGAGCGCCCGTGGCTGTCCGGCAGAGCCTGGCGCAGGCGTCCTTGGCGCGCTGGCGCACGGATCATCCTGTGGCGGCCGGGTTGCGCACGCGGGACCTGATGCTGACCCGCGTTCGCGTCCTCGCGCCGGCGCCCGGCGATGTGCCGGTGGCCGAAGTGGAGGCGGGTCCTGTGATCCTGGCGCGCGCAGCGGGGACCAAGATGCTCGTCTTCGGCTTTCACCCGCTGGCCACCGCCATGCGTTATGAAGTGACCCTTCCTTTGTTGATCGCTAACGCGCTCCGCTGGATGGTTCCCGAGGCCTTTGCCCGCCAGGAAGTGCGGGCGCTGAGTGCGGGGACGCTGACGCTCGAGCTCGGCGAGGAGGAGGCACAGGGAGTGCGCGTGGTGGGGGACGACGGGCGCACGGCGCCTTTCACGCTGGAACAAAACAAGCTTGAATTGTTCGTTTCAACCCCGCGGCAGGTCCGCGTTCTCACCAGTGCGGGCGAGCGTGTTCTCTCGCTCACTCTTCCCGAGGTGGCCGCGGGACGGTGGAAGCCGCCTGCCGGGATCCGCCGCGGGTTGCCGTCCGGGCGGGTGGAGCGGCGCGCCAGTCTGGCCCTTTGGCCCTGGCTCGCGCTGGCCTCGGGCGTCTGCCTCTGGCTGGAAGCCTTGCTTTACGGGCGTCTCGTGCGGGCGAGTGCTGTCCAGCGCAAGCGTTTTGCCTGGCACCTGTTGGTCGCCCGTTGGCGCCAGGCGGGAGGAACCCGACCGTGAGCGTCGAGCGCGCATGGGTTCTCGCGTTCTGCTGGCTGCCCCTTGTGTGGCTGGCCTGGCGGTGGAAGCAGAGCCCGCGCCGCATCGCCCTGACGCTGAAGGCGCTGGCGTTGGTGGCGATTTTGTTGGCCTTGTCCGAACCGCGGCTCACCGTTTCCAGCACCCGGCTCGGCGTCTCGGTGCTCGTAGATACCTCCGCCAGCGTCAGCGAGGCGGACCTGGCCCGCGCATCCAGCCTGGTGGCGCAGATCTACGCGGCTCGGGGGCGGCATGCGGTTCGGGTGATTCCGTTCGCGCGGGGCACGCGCGCTCTCGATCGCGCCGAGGTCGAAGGCGGCTGGAAGCTGCGTCACAGTCCGGCAGAGCAGGCCCGCGCCACCAATCTTGAGGCCGCGATCAGCCAGGCCCTTGCCGAGCAGGCGCCCGGCCTGGTCCCGAGGCTGGTGTTGATCAGCGATGGCCGCCAGAACGAGGGGAGCGCCGCGCGAGCGGCCTGGCAGGCCCGGGAGCTGGGCGTTCCCATTGACACGATTCCCTTGGAAGGTCGGCCCCGTCCCGATCTGCGGCTCGACTCGGTCAGCATGCCGCTTCAGGTGTTCGCGGGCGAACAATTCCCGCTGGATCTGGCGCTGCACTCGCCGCGCCCCGCCGAAGCGGAAGTGGAAATCCTGGCTTCGGGCAAGACGCTCGGCGTGCAAAAGGTGGCACTGGAGGCCGGCTCGAACCTCGTGCGCGTTCATGCGCGACTGGCGACCACGGGCGCCGTGGATTTGCTCGGCGTGATCCGTGCAGCCGGGCTTGGAGAAGTGCGCTTTGCTCAGGCTGTGGCGGTGCGACGTCCGCGCGTGCTTTTGGTGAGCCAGGATCCGCCCGGCGCCGACAGGCATTTGGTGCAGGTTCTGGAGGCGGCCCAGTTCCAGGTCGAGCGCAGCACCGAGCCGCCCGCACAGAAGCTCGATGCCTACCAGGTGATCGTCCTGAACAACCTGGATCTGCTGAATTTGCCCGAGGCCCGCAAGCAGGCCCTCGCAGACTTCGTGCGCGGCGGCGGCGGCCTGCTGGTGATTGGCGGCGAGAACAATATCTACGTGGACAGGAAAGGCGTCGAGGATCCTCTGGAGCGCGTGCTCCCGGCGCGTCTGGCACCGCCCCGTACGCCCGAAGGCGTCGCCGTGGTCCTGATCATGGACAAGTCCTCCTCGATGGAGGGCCGCAAAATCGAGCTGGCCCGGCTGGCGGCTATCGGCGTGATCGAACACTTGCGGCCCATTGACTTCATCGGAATCTTGATCTTCGACAATTCCTTTCACTGGATCGTGCCGATCCGCAAGGCGGACGATCGCAATCTTCTCAAGCGCCTGGTCTCGGGGATCATGGCCGACGGCGGCACGCAGATCGCGCCCGCCTTGCAGGAGGCATACCGGCGGATCTTGCCCGTCCGTGCCGTTTACAAGCACTTGGTGCTGCTCACCGACGGCATTTCCGAGGAGGGTGACAGCATGGCGCTGGCGCGGGATGCGGTCGCCAACCGGGTCACCATATCCACGGTAGGCCTCGGGCAGGATGTAAACCGCTCGTTCCTCGAGAAGCTGGCCCTCACGGCGCGCGGCAAGGCTTATCTGATGGCGGATCCCTCGGGGCTGGAGCAGATCCTGATCCGGGACGTCATGGAGCACACCGGCACGACGGCGGTGGAAAAGCAGTTCCGCCCCGTGATGGTCAGACGGGCCGAGCTGTTCGAGAATCTGGCCATGGAATCGGCGCCGCCCTTGCTGGGATACGTGCGTTTCATCGCCCGCCCTGCGGCGGATCTGCTGCTCAAGGCCGACGAGCGCGATCCGTTGCTGGTGCGCTGGCAATTCGGCCTGGGCCGCTCCGCCGTCTTCACCTCCGATGCCAAGAGCCGCTGGGCCGTGCAGTGGGTGGGATGGGAAGGATTCGATCGTTTCTGGGCGAATTTGTTCCGGGACCTGCTGCCCAAGGCGCCCGAAGGGGAAGCCGTGCTGCGTTACGAGCGCGCCACCGGTGAGCTGGTGGCGGAATACCGGCTGGCCCCGAACGTGGACACTCCCGCTGAACCGCCCGCGATTTTCGTGCTCGGCGACCAGGGCGTGCGGCGCGTGATGCGTCTGGAGAAGCTCGCGCCTGGCGTCTATCGCGGACGCGTCTGGGTTGGCGCGGCGCG
>JAPWUP010000223.1 GCA_028275505.1 Bryobacteraceae bacterium | reverse complement strand
CCCAGCATGCGATCCGCGAAGGTCGGCGCACCCCCGCGCTGGACATGACCCAACACCGTAGCGCGCAGCTCGAATCCGAGCCATTCCTTGCGGCCCCGGAAATAGTCGGCCAGGGCTTGCGCGTTCCAGCGCGCCCCCTCAGCCGCAACAATCAGCGCGTGCGGCTTGCCCCGTTCATAAGCGGACCGGATTTCAGCGCCGATCTGTTCCGGATCCGTTTCCACCTCGGGGAGCGTGATGGCTTCGGCTCCGCCGGCGATTCCGGTCATCAGCGCCAGATAGCCGCAGTCGCGGCCCATTACTTCGACCACGAAAGCGCGCTGGTGGCTGGAAGCCGTGACTTTGAGGCGGTCAATCGCTTCCAGCGCGATGTTCAGCGCCGTGTCCACTCCCAGCGTGATATCCGAGCCGTACAGATCGTTATCAATCGTGGAGGCCACGCCGACCACAGGGAAGCCGGCCTTCCACAGGGCGTGGGAACCCGTCTGGGAACCGTTTCCGCCGATCACGACCAGCGCTTCCATGCCGGCGTCGCCGAGCTGCCGTAAGGCCTGACTGCGCCCGCTCTCGCTGCGGAACTCTTCGCTGCGCGCGCTGCCCAGAATGGTTCCGCCGCGTTGCATGATTCCGCCCACGTCGCGAGGCGTCAGCCGGATGAAATCTCCTGCGATCAGGCCGCGGTAGCCGTGCCGCACGCCGTACACTTCGTAGCCCTTGTCCACGCCGGTGCGCACCACGGCGCGGATGGCCGCGTTCATGCCGGGTGCGTCACCGCCGGAAGTAAGCACGGCAATGCGTTTCATCGAGGCACCTTCAGGGGCCAGGTCTGCCCGGCCGTGAGGCCGCCATCCACGTAGAGAACCTGGCCGGTCATGTAATCGCTGGCGGCGCTGGCCAGAAAGATAGCGACGCCCACCAGATCCTCAGGAACGCCCAGCCGGCCTGCCGGCGTGCGCTCCAGCGCCCAGCGACGGATTTCTTCCTGTTCCCACAGCGCCCTGTTCAGGTCGGTCTGGATGAAGCCTGGCGCTATGGCATTGACCTGAATGTTATAGCGCGCCCACTCCACGGCCAGTGCGCGGGTCATGGCGGCGATGGCGCCCTTGCTCGCCCCGTAAGGCGCCATCCCGGCCAGGCTGAAATGGCTGTGCAGGCTGGCGACGTTGATAATCTTCCCGCCTCCCTGCCCGATCATCACGCGACCGCAGGCCTGCGCCATCAGGTAGTTCCCGCGCAGATTCACGGCCAGGATGTCGTCGAGCCGCTCCTCGGGATAAGTCTCTGCGGCGTGACGGTAGTTGATGCCTGCCACGTTGAACAACACGTCCAGCCGGCCGTGGCGAGCCACGATGTTGTCCACGCAGCGCCGGATCTGAGCGCTGTCGGCGATGTCGCAGACTTCGAATTCGAGTCCCGTTGCCGCCAGAGCTTCGCGGTTCCGCGCGCTGACGATCACCCGCGCGCCCGCCTCATGAAAGGCCATGGCAATGGCGCGCCCAATACCGCGCGAGCCGCCGCAAACATGGACCACCTTGTCACGAACTGAAAACAGATCCTGCATTCGACCTCCCTGGCCAGCGGACCATTATAGCCGCCGCGCGTCGAGCGTGGCGCCCGTGTTAGCATAAGCGCGATGGTTGAACGCTTTCGCAGTTTTGAAGCAGGGCCGGATCTGCTGGGGCGAATGTGGCGCGTCGAGTTTCTCTGGCTTCAGAACGCAATTGCCATCCGCCGCGCCGACGCGGTGGACGTCAAATTCGCCCTCACCTCAGGGGACGAGAAGCGCACGATGGTGATTGCGCTGCCCCATCCGGTCCTGCTCGAACTGAGCCGGAAGGTCGGTCGGCCCGTGACCGACCCGTGGTGCGCCCGCCTGGCCGCCAGCTATCTCAAGTACATGATCGAATCCGGCGACGATTTCGAGAAACCCATCGTCACCGCGCGACGCGAGATCCTGGAGCAGATCGTTTCCGGCGCTGCCGCGCAGAGCGTCATTCGGAAGTGACCGCCGCGCTGCCGGCGGGAAAAGGCAGCGGCTTGCCGAGCACCACCAGCTCGATCCCCTCCTTCTTGCCCAGGTTCCGCGAGTATTTGCGATCCGTGGGGTTATTCCAGTGCTCGTGCACGCCCAGGCTGGTGAGCCTCACCCCGTCGCGTTCGGGATCGTACACGGCGCCGGAGGGCGGCCGGTCGGCGAGCGCGGCTTCGTGCAGGTAATTGTCGGCGCTCCCACGCACTTGCGTAGCCCTCGGCTCCGCGCGGAGAATGTCCAACCCGACCGAGTCAATCGCCACCGGATCCTGAGAGGCCAGCAGGCTGGCCGTCCAGCGATCGCCGAAGGAGGCGAACCGCATGACGCTGCCCTGCTGATGCTCGGCCACGTACAGGCCTTCCAGCAGATAGAGAATTGTCTTGCCCCCGAGATGGCGGTGACCGTTGAGGTCCACCAGGCAGTTATAACTCCGCATGGGACGACTGCGCGATCCTGTGGCATGGAGCGGCGCCGGCGTCCAGCCTCCTTTATCCGCAAAGTAAACCGAGCCAAAGTGATTTTTCGCTGTCAAAGTAACTCCGAAGAGGGTATGAGCGCGCAGAAGCGCGAGATTGATCAGGTACTTCGCCTCGGTTACGACGCGCGGCAGGTAGGCTGGTGAAGCACCCTCGGCGAAATGAACCGGATTGTCCATGTCCGGTTCGGCAGCCAGGCGGCCATTACCCGCCGCCTTCGGAGTAACCACGAACCGTACCTCCTGAAACTCCGGCCGCGACTTGACTTTCTGATAGATCGGGTCGCCGATGCCTCGCGATGCGTCGTAAATCGTGATGTCCGACGCAGCCACGCCCGCGGTTCTGATCAGTTGCTCGAGCAGCGCCACGATCAATTGCGGGCTGTGCATGCCGGCGCCCGGTTTCCATTCGCCGCCCCGGTCCTGGTTGGAATTGATCTTGATGGCGATCTTCTCCCCGCGACGATAACCGGTATCGCCATAGCCGTGCGTGCGATTGAAGTAGCGGAACAGGGCCTCCCAGGCGCCCTTGTCCGTTTTCTCGCCGGTCAGCCCGCGCAAGGCCTGGGAAAGCATCGCCGACACAACCTTGGGGTCGGTATTGGCGTCATCCCACCAGTTGCCGGTCTTGCCATCCCAGCGAGTGGCGTCGGGTTCATAGACCCAGACAACGCGCCCGGGATGGATCCCCTTGCCCACGCCCATGGGCTGATTCGGAGGCTCCGGTGGCGTGAAGGCTTCCTGAGCGCCGGCCTCGGGAGCGATCCCCAAAGGCAACCAGACGAGGTACACGGCAGCCACAAGCACCGCCGCCACGACGCTGCCTCGCCAGCCCGCGGCCAGCAACTTGCGCCGCAGCAAGCGCGTACCGATCGCTCCGGCTACCCACACCAGGAACCCTCCAGCCAAAGGCGCTGCGGCCCTCTGGCACGGGTACGCGGCCCGGGCCGGCTTCGGGATTACGCGGATCAGAAACCATAGCAATGCCGCCAGCCCTGCCAGCGGCCCGAGCCACGCCAATCGGGTCACAGCGGGCTTGCTCCGTTCGTGCGGTTTGCGCCAGTCGTGCGGGTGCATAAAGCCTCCTTGCGCATTCTATTATCCGCTAACCAAGTATGCTGCCGCTCACTGCGCTTCAAGGGGTACGGCGACCGCGGCCCGGCCACGGTTACCACCGGCGCGCGCTCATTTTCGAGAGACCTTGTCTTGAAATCCCGCCCGGACCTTATGGAGTTTGCTTGCTCCAGTAAAGCTCGAATTCGTAAATGGCATTGCCGGGATCGGGATCATCCAGATAGACCCGTGCCGTGCCTTTGTTGCCTTCGGACGGGCTTTCCAGCAAGTAAGCGACGCCCCGCGCCCTGACCGGCCGGAGTAGCCACCGCCCGCCGCTCCGAATCGTCACGGGCTGGAAGAACTCGGCTACGGGATCTGCGACCCCATCGCCGGCCAGAATCTCCAGGCTCGCTTCCCTGCCCCGCAGCGAAACGATCGCGCGGCCGTCTACGGTTCCTTGCCAGCGGACGATTTTCTCGGCGCGCGGATCCGCGGCCAGCAGGCGCAAGCTCTCCTCGCGCGCACGGGCGAAACGCGCCGAGAGTTCCTCGCGCGTAGGCGCCTGGCGAAGGACCTGCTCAGCGCGTTCCGGATCTTCGAGCATCCGCGAGGCGAGCTTGATGGTGACCTCGACTCCCGCAAGATCGTAAAAACGGTGGCGGCGACGGTACGCCTCCGCCGAGGCTCGCAGCGCCGCCAGATCCGAGGAGAGGCGAGCGCGCAGCGCGGGCGTCCGCTTCTCACGGTACTCGAAGTAACTCAGGACCGTCAGGACGTAATCGCGCAGCAAGGCGCTGGTGGCTACGGAATGATCTAGAAGTTCCTCGAGCTGCTCGCGGGGACTGCCCTGCGTGATGCGGTCGCGCACGGCCAGATATTTGTTCCTGAGCTGAACAAAACGCTCATGGCCGCGAGTCACGCTCTCGCGCGTCCGCCCGAGATAGGGTTTCGACATCAGATAAAGATCGCGCAGAAACTCGTCATGGCCACGGCCTTCGTCGAACAAAGGATCGCCTCGCGCGACGATGCGGTTCACGCGAACGTGAGGCAGCGGGTTCCATCCCAGCGTCAGAAACGCCGGCAGATAGAAGACATCGCGCACGGCCTCGCTGGACTCGAGCAGGATCTCCGCCACAGACGCGGCCGCCGGCTGGCCAAATTCCTGCGCTGTCCATTGCCTTGTCAGCTCCTCCTCGTCGGCCCAGGGGTTCTGCGCCAGCCGCGAAAACACAGTGAAGATTCCGCGCGCCAGCAGGCGCTCGCCCGGCGCTGCGGCGACCACTCCGCGGGTTCCGCGCAGCCGCGCATATCGCAATGCGGCCGCCATCCACCGGGCCGGAAAGTCCACGATAGTTCCCAGCCCGTGGTACTGACTGTACAACTCAGCCTCGGCTACGGTAGTGTGCGCAGTTTGACCGAAGGTAGGGTTGAAAGCGGAGCCGTAGTACCACGCGTCCTGCTTGGTCAGCTTGATGGACACCAGCAGATTCTCGACAGGGACCTCGCGGGTAAAGATGCCGCGGTAGATCGCGGGAACGCTATGTTGCTCCCAGTCGCTCGTCGTCCACGTGCGAAAGAGGAAGAGTTTGCCAAATTCCCCGGCAATGACCCGATGCGCGGTCAGCAAATAGCGGCGGACACGTTCTTCCAGCCGGGGATCAGGCTCGCTCTCGGCGCTGTGCAGCAGATCCAGAGCCTCGTACCCGCGATAGGGGATCACTTCCCCGATGCGCACCCCGACTCCGTCGAGGTCCTTGTAAGTCCGCAGGAGCCGACGGTACTTGTCGGCCAGCATTTCCCAGAAACGCGGATCCTTGACCGACGGTCTGGCGCCGGTGCGCTCGAGCCACGCTGGGCGATAAATGGCTTCGTCGCCGTAGAGCAGCACCTTCAGGCCGCGAGTGTGCGCCTCGCGGATCGCTGCTTGCAAGTAGGGCCGGAAGCGCTCTGCGCGCTGGCGACCCACGGGATCCTCGTCAGGTACGTAGTCTTCGAGGCCGGCAATCAGCACATGGCTGTAGCCGTGGCGGCGCGCCAGATCCAGCGTTCCCGCAAATCTGGAAATGACCGAGGCGACGTGCGCAGGCTCGCCCGAGGGACCCTGGGCCGCACGGCCCACGCCCAGATTCACGTGCAAAATGCGATACGGAAGTTCGTCTTCTGCGGTGCTGAGCAAACAGCACGTGGCCACGAGAAAACCGAGACTGCTTCTCATCAGAAACTCACTTTGAGGGCGAGTTGAATATTACGCGGCGAGTTAGCCTGGGAAAGGACCTTGCCGTAGTTGGCGCTGGCCGGATTGACGTCGGGCGCGCCGAACCACACGCGGTTGAAGGCGTTGATGAACTCGGCACGGAACTGCAAGTTGACTCGCTCGGCCCGCAGTCGCGTGTTCTTGAGCACGGCCAGATCCCAGTCGTTCAGGTAATGCTGCCGCAGGTCGTTCCACATCCACGGATTGCGCCGCGCGGTGAAAGG
>JAPWUP010000222.1 GCA_028275505.1 Bryobacteraceae bacterium | reverse complement strand
CAGCGAACATCCGGGAAGCGATCGCCTTGCATCTGGAAGGGGAGGATCTGGCCGAGCTTGGATTCGTGAACAACCCCACGATCCTGGCCACCCTCGAGCTGGACGCTGCGGCCTGATGCCGAAACTACGGGCACTGACGGGCCGCGACCTTCTGGGAATCTTCGCTGCTTTCGGCTTCGAGCCGGCTTCCCAACGGGGCAGTCATGTGAAACTGCGTCGGCTTCTGCCTGGAGGTGTCCGGCAGACGCTAACCATTGTCCTTCATGACGAGGTAGACAAAGGAACGCTGCGCGCCATTTTTCGGCAGGCCGTCCGGTATGTGCCGGAAAGCGAACTGAGGCCTCACTTTTTTACCGAGGATGGATCCCACCGTCTACCCAACTCGGGCGGGTCATAGCGCGGCAGATTCGGAGATCAGCTTTGGGCGGCGGCCTCAGCATCACGCTGAAGAAGCGGTAAGGCGCCTCAGTACCCCAACTGATAGCGTGAGTACGCTTCGTATTCGAACTCCCAGTTCACCGAGCCGTCCTTGAAGCGCATCCAGGTTTTGTGGCGGGGCGGAGGACCCTCCGAGATCAGGAAGACCCGTCCGCCGCGGACCTTGCCGTTGGAGGGATCTTCCGGCGGCACGCGAGGATAGGCGCGGTGTCCGGCGCAACCCACATAGCCGAGCTCGATCCCCTTCCAGCGGCCTACGTAATTGTTCGTGTGGTCGTGGCCGCAGTAAATGCCGCGCACGTCGCCGCGTTCCAGAACCGCGGCAAACATCCCGCTGTTAATCGGTGAGGGCGCCTCGGGTTCGTGCCGCGCGCCGATGATCTTGGCCTGGTTGACCATCTCATTGAACTCACGCAGCGGGATGTGAAAGAACATCAGGCCCGGTATCTTGCCTCCGTATTGTTTTTCGAGTTCGATCGAGGTGCGGTAATACCAGTGGATCTGGTCGGTGTGGATCCAGTCGTAGTAAGTATTTTTGCCCTCGGTAACGTATTCGTTGGAGTCGAGCAGCCAGATGCAGTAGACGGGTCGCGTCCCTCTGGCGTCCCAGATCAGGATGTGCTTGTTGCCGGCGCCCGTCAGTCCGCGAACGTAACCGGCATTGAGGTTGTGCGGGTGCGAGGCGTAGATTTCCAGCACCGCGTGCTTGTCCAGGCCGGTTTTGGCGAAGTGTTCCTGGTCGTGGTTGCCGAAAGTAATGACCCACGGCGTCCGTTTTTTCTCCATGGCTGCGGCCACGTTGGCGATGGCCCTGCGGACGGCCTCGGGCGATTCACAATCCCTGCCGGAAAGACAGTCTCCGGTGACGATGACCAGATCGGGCTTCTCGGCGTCTATGAGCTGTTCGGTCAGGGCAATGCCGTGGGTATCGGGAACCGGCGTGTAGTGCAGATCCGAGATCACCAGAATCTTGAAGCCGGCGGGGCGGCATTGCAAGCGGGGCTCGGCCGCGGCTGCGGCGACCGCACCCAGCCCGCTGACAAGAAAAGACCTCCGGTTCATTGCGCACCTCTCAGCTTTCTGGAAGTAGCCACCCGCGAGGGCGGTGTTCAAACGCTCTTCAGGTTGACCTCGTCTACGATGCCGATGACGGCGGCTTCGATGGGAGTCATGAGGCGGCCGACGCTGCTGAAGGCGCTGTAGCCCTCGGTGGTAAGAAGCACGCGATCACCGATCCCGGCCTGCACGGCGTCCACTGCCACCACGGCGTCACCGCGGTCGCTGCCGTCCAAATCGAGCGGCTGGACGAGCAGCAGCTTGAGGCCCTCATGTGAGGGGTGCTTGCGAGTGGCGGTCAGCTCACCGATGACGCGTGCAATCAGCAAGCAGCGCCTCCCTGGCCGGATTCGCGGCGGCCCGCGGTGCGGTCCACGTGGATCGTGTCCACGATGCCCACGATGGTGGCGTCAGTAACGACCTCCTCGGGCAGGAAGGCGAAGCTGGCTTCGCGGGCCCGGGTCCAGTAGACCAGCTCTCCGGCGCCGGCGCCGGTCCAGTCCGTGCAGACGATGCAGCGACCTTTGTCTTGCAGCTCGGGCGTCACAGGCTGAACGATGAGCAGGCGATGACCCGTGAGACACGCGTTCTTGACCGTAGCCCAGACGCAGCCGACGACGCGACCCAAATACACGGCGTCACTCCTTGCGGTCCAGGCTGACTGTGTCCACGATGCCGACGATGGCCGTGTCCACGGGCCGGTCGCGGCAGCCCTCCGCCATGCGCGCCGAGCTGCCCGAGACCGCGATCACGGTCTCCCGGAACCCCGCGCCGACGGTGTCCACAGCGACCACGTAGCCCGGTTCTTCCTTGCCGTCCGGGGAGACCGGCTTGAGGACAAGCAGTTTCTTGCCCTCCAGACGCGGATCTTTCCGCGTCGCCACCACCGTGCCCACAACCCGAGCCAGAATCATGGCCGCCTGCCTGGCCCTGCCGACGCCTTCACTTGCCGGCGTTGCTCTTGCCGATGGGCAGGACGTCTTCCAGGCTCGGGTGCGGCCGCGGGATCACATGCACGGCGACCAGCTCGCCCACCCGGCGGGCTGCCGCAGCGCCAGCATCCGTCGCCGCGCGTACGGCTGCCACGTCGCCGCGCACCAACGCGGTCACATAGCCCGAACCGATTTTCTCCCAGCCGACCAAAGTCACTTTGGCGGCCTTGACCATCGCATCTGCGGCCTCGATCATCGCCACCAGGCCGCGCGTTTCGATCATTCCCAATGCTTCGCCCATGGTGCTCCGTCACCGCGCCCGCAACGGAAAACCGCCGGGCGCGCCTCCCATCAGGATTTCCCGCTTGCGCGCAAAGCTTCGCTGACCAGCGCGATCAGCTCTTCGCGCGTGAATAGAAACTTTTCGACGCCCACTTCTTCGGCCACCAGCGGACAGCCCGGCTCCGCGTGTACGCGAGCCTGAATGCCGTAGCGACTGCGCGCCGCCAGCAGCTTCTCGACCTCTTCCTTGGGCAGCACGCGGGGCCCGCCCACCAGTTCCGCCACCAGGGAAATGCGGGCGAAGTGCTCCACCGTCTCCATCCGGAAGTACGCTTTCCAGAGGTCCGGCCCGTAGCAGACGGCGCCGTGATTGGCGAGCAGGAGCGCGTCGTACTTGGGGATATAGGGCAGCATCGGCTGGGTCAACTCGGGCGTGCCTGGCAGGCCGTACTCGGCCAGCGGGACGCAGCCCAGTCCGATAATGACCTCGGGCAGCAGGGCCAGATTCAGCGGGCGACCCGCAGCGGCGTAGCCGGTCGCTACCGGCGGATGCGCGTGGACGACGGCCCGCACGTCAGGCCGCATCCGGTAGATCGTCAGGTGCATGCCCAGTTCCGAGGTCTGCTCCAGCCGGCCCACCAGCTTGCGCCCGCTCATGTCGCAGATGATCAGATCGTCGGGGTGCATCATCCCTTTGGAGACGCCGGTCGGCGTCGCTAGCACGCGTTCCTCGTCCAGGCGCACCGTGATGTTGCCGTCGTTGGCCGCGACCCAGCCTTTCTGCCAGATCAAGCGGCCCACCTCGACGATCTCCTGGCGGTGCTCCCGCTCGGTCTTGGGCATCGAACCCACGATTGTAGCAAAGCCCTGTCGTAAGGGCGCGCCTACTCGCGCACGTAGCCGTGGTAAAGGCCCATGTAGTAGGGCAACAGGAAGGCGGCCCCGTCCGCCAGCACCAGGCCCTGCCCGCCTTGATCCAGCCGCCACGGGTCGTGATTCCAGTGCTCCACGAACCGTTCGTCCACCGGCAGAACTTTTCCGTTCCGGCGGCAGCCTCGCCCGACGCGTTCCTCACCGGGCAGATTCACCCGCAAAGGGACGATGTCCTTGCGATGGCTGTTGGTCAGCCGCCAGTCCACGCGATCCAGCGGAAACCTTCGCAGCGTGTCCAGCGATTCCTCGAGCCACGGCCCGGGCAAAGACAGGTTGATGCTCGCAAAAGGCGTGCGATACGTTGCGCCTTTCAGGCTCGCGGCGCAAATGAAATTGAACAACGGATTGAGCTCGGGCAACTCGAGCAGGCAGTATTGATACAAGGCGAAAGCGTATCGGGAACGCAGGCCCGGATCGGTTTCGTAGCGGATGAGATTGTAGAAGTTCATCAGCGCCATTTCGTCATCGGACTGATTGCCGGTGCCGGGGCCGGCCTGAATTTTGGGAACCATAAGGTTCTGTGCGTAGTGGTGTTCGCGGATCAGCCTTTCGGCGGCAGCACGATACTTCCCGTTGCCGGTCATGTGCTCGGCCACCGCCAGGTAAGAGAGGATGCTCAGCGAATTCAGGCCGCGCTCGACATACCAGTCGGGATCCTGGTTGAGTTTGGACGGCGTGAACACCGCCCAACGCGTGGGAAGGCCGTCCCAGTCCACCAGCGCATAGTCGTGGGCCAGCAGGTGATCGGTAATGGCGGTGACGACCTGCCGGACTTCTTCTTTCTCCGCGGCAGTCTCTGCCACCAGGTCGTAATAAAGCGCATAGAAGAAGTAATGACCATCGAGCTCGTCCGAGCTGGTGTCGGCTTTCCAGTACCACCTGCCGTCAGCGCTGAGCGGCCAGCGCGGATAGAGAATCTTCCACAGCCGATCGCGCGTGGCTCGCGTCTGCTCGTCGCGCTCGCGCGTGTAAACGAGGTTGGGATCGGGGCCATCCGCGGGCAGCACCGTGCGCGCTACGAATCCCGGTCGCGCCGGGGGTTTTCCGCCCTGCGTAACGGTGCTCAAGAAACGCAGTGCTTCGAACGCAGCCCGTGCCCGCCGGCGAGCCGCCGGATCGCGCGTTGCTGCCCACGCGAAGCACTCGCCCGCGCCGTACATGCCGGTCCACAGCCCGTCGTTGTCGCTATCCCGCTGGATCCACTCGCTGGTATCGCCGGGCCGCTTCAACCGGACCGAATCCACGTACCCGAACGGCGTCCGGCGGTGCCGCTTGTCAATTTCCTGCTCGAAATAAGCGGCTTTCTGGCGCAGGCTCATGGGGCGCAGCTCGATGCAGGCTACGCCCTGCGGCGTTGCGATCCACGCGTGGCCTTCCGGAGCGACGGCGATGCTGCGGACTTCGTCGTCCGGGAGCCAGCGCCGCCCCTGCCGGTATTCCCAGTGGGTTCCGTCAAAGCGAATCGCGCCGCGACGCGTGCCGAACCAGACGACTCCCGGCTCACCTGCGGCCACCGTGGTGAAGTCGTCGTAAGGCAAGCCGTCCTCGCCGGTGTACAAGGTCCACTCCGTATCGAGCCGACCAGCGCCTTGCGGGCACGCGAACCAGAGCCGTCCTCTCGCATCGAAGGCGACGCCCCGCGCGTCCTCAGCCGCCCAGCTTCGCGAACCTTGACGAGGGAAAAGGCGGCTCCAGCGGCCTCGGGAATCGCGCAGGAAAAGGCCGGCCTCGGCGGCCACGGCAACGCGGCCATCGGGCGCCACGGCCACCTGTCGGATCTCGCCCTTGCCGCCCAGCAACGGCAGCAGTGCAGAGACGTGACGCAGCCGATTCCCGGCCAGCTCGTACAAGCCGTTATCCGCGCCCACGAGCACGGGGGGACCGGGAGAAAGACAACGGACCTTGACGCCCGGCGGCAGGGCGGCAAGCCGTTGGGCCTTGTCATCGCGGAGTCGCCACAGCAGACCTTGAAACGCCACGAGCAGCCCGTCACCGTCTGCGGCCAGGGCCTCCACGCGACTCGGAAAAGATTCGACCCTGCGCCAGGCGCCTTGCGCGTACCGCGCCAGCCCTGAGGTCGTAGCCGCATACACAACGCCCGGTGGCGTCCGGACGACGGCCAACACATCCGTCGAGGGCAGGCCGTGCGCAGTCGCGTAGAACAAACTCACCTGCTGGCGGTAAGTTTCGGCGGCCGCCAGACACGTTGCTTCGACCAGCAACAGCGCTCCAACCCTTACGCCAAGTGACTTCATGCGGCCTATCCTATCGTCTCTCCGAAGCGGAGGATGAAAGCGGACACGTACAATCAGGACATGTCGCGCAGAACCGTGCTGCCTGCCTGGCTCGTGCGGCCCATCGAAGCGTTTACCCGAACGGAGGCGCTGGGAGGAGGGTTGCTGGCGCTTGCGGCGGTGGTCGCTCTATTGTGGGCCAATTCGGCCTGGCAGGAGTCCTACCGGCAGATCTGGGCCACGCCGGTGC
>JAPWUP010000066.1 GCA_028275505.1 Bryobacteraceae bacterium | reverse complement strand
CCCCCAGCCTGCGCCCGTCCAGGCCAGGAGCAGCAGCGCCACCAAGAACCGGGGCGGGCGCCGGCCCGCCCCGTAACCGGACGCGAGCACGCGGGGTATGCACGTCGTCCGGTTCAAAACGTAATCCTCCCCGCAAGCTGGATCTGCCGTGGCAGATTGCTTTGCGTGTGGAATCCCGCGATCTGGCCGAAGCAGGATTGCGACGGGCTGGCGCAACTGCTCGGTCCGTTCCACCACTGCGGGGTGTTGAAGGCATTGATGAACAATCCCATCACCTGGAAGTTGACTCGTTCGGTAATGCGGTTGTTCTTGGTTATGCCCAAGTCGAAGTTGTGAATCGGCGGAGTCCGCAGGCGGTCGGTAATTGTGGACCAGCGCCGCGGCCGGTATGGATCCGTGTTGCGCTCGAAAGCCGCGCGGTTGATCCACTGATTCAGGTTCTGCCCGCCGGGCACCGCCTTGGGATCCACGCCGGGCACCGGAATCGCGTCCGCCGCCAGCCGGAATGGCCGACCTTTCTGGATCCGGATCAGCCAGTTGAACTGCCAGCCGCCGACGACGCGATCCAGCCAAGCCGGAATCCCGGTGGCCAGGTATTTCCCGCGCCCGAACGGAAGTTCCCACGAACCGTTGGGCACGAAAATTTGAGGCATATCGTACTCATCAATTTCTTTCTCCAGCGCCGTGTCATACGGCATCTGGTAGTTGTAATGACCCAGCTTCTTGGAGATGGTATAAGCCAGGCTCATGCTCAGCCCGTGACTGTACCGCTTGGTGACGTGAAGCTGGAAGCCGTCGTAACGCGAGTCGCCAATGGGGATGAAACGTTTGACCACGCTGGTGAACTGCGGATAGGGCACGATCAGGGCTGAGTAAGCGATAGTGGGCTGGTTGAGTGCGTAACCGGGGACCAGGCCCGCGAAGGGATTGTCCACGCGCCGGTTGAGGACCGCGGCGCCGCTGGTGAACTGCTGCTCGGTCAACGAGTTGAGGTTCCGGTCCACGGGAAGGCGGTCTACGCGGTTGAACGTGTAAGCCGCACTTGCCAAAACATTCCACGGAAGCTGGCGCTGGATCTCGAAGCTGGCCTGGATGGAACGCGGCTCGCGCGTGTGCGGATCCACGAAACTCACCGACCCGCCGATGTTAGTAGCCAGCCCGAGACTGGCTTTCGTGACAGGCAGCAGCCCGTTCGGGAACGGGTTATCTATCAAATGAAGCGGCATCCAGTTGGAATCGAAGGGAATCGAGTAAGTACGCTGGCTGAAGCCTGCCGGCTGGCCCGGATCGTACCAGATGGGGCCGTAGAACAGGCCAAAGCCGCCGCGCATGGCGGTCTTGCCGTCGGGCGAGTAGGCAAAGCCGATGCGCGGCCCGAAGTTCCTGAACGTGGAATCGTAAACGTGCCGCGGCTGCCCGTTGACGCCCGGGAAGGTCAGCCCGCCGCGCAGGTCCTTGCAGGCGGGGCAATTCTCCACCCCCTTGGCGTTGCGGACCTTATCCGCCAGCGGACTGGGCGCCGTTTCATCGAACTTGCCGGTCATGGCGTTGAAGCGGTCGGTCATGGGACCGTTCCAGTCCCAGCGCAGTCCCACGTTCAACTTGAACTTCGGCGTCACGCTGATGTCATCCTGGATGAACAGGCCGAGGCTCTTGCCCTGCCGGGCCGGCGCCGCATTCACGTCAATGAACGCTTGTCCGACGCCCAACAGGAACGAGGCCACGGGATCGCCCGCGCCCGGGTCCACCACCTGGGGATCCAGATTGGTGGCCGTGGAGGAGAAGGTAAAGGCCCCCGCATCGTAGCCCGCGCGGATATCGTAGGTCCGCTCCAGACGGCCCTGTCCGCCGATTTTCAGGGAGTGCCGCCCGGTGATCTTCGACCAGGTCGCGTCCACGTTGTTGATCTGGTCCGGCGTGAAGTTACCCGAACCTTGTCCGGCGCCGGTGAACGCGGCGCTGCCCAGAGTGCTTCCGCCGAAATCGAAATACGGGAAGTAAGGCGAAGCCTGTGCCACAAAAGTAGGACTGAAACCCAGGTCTTTCGGAGTTACCTGCCCGCGCTTGTAATTCCGGTTCGCGGTCAGGTAACGCTGCAAGCCAGCCCGGAAATTCAGCACGCTGGTGGGCGAAAGCGTCCGCGTAAGGTCCACCACGAGGTTGTGATTGGCGCGGGTGAACGGGAAACCCGTATTGGGATCCGCCGCGCCCGGATAAAACTCCACATCGTAGGAGTTGAAGTTATTCCGTATGTGCCTGACGGTAAAGCGCGTGTAGTCGTTGACATTCCAGTCCACGCGGTTCGAGTATTCGCTGAAGTCGGCCCGGGCATTGCCGCCCGAAGGCGCGTAGTTGTTGGCCCGTGTGATGGGATCGCCCGGCGCATTGGGCAGCGGGATATATTTCCAGAACGCCTTGGGCACGGGATTGATGCGGCTGGGCGGTATCGCGTTACGGCCGGTCGTGACCAGGAAAGGCTGGCGATTGTAACGCCCGGTCTTCGGGTCATAAGTCACGCTCCAGGGATCGTAAATGATCACCTGCGCTTTCTGGCCCTTGTTGTTGTACCAGGTGTCGGTGAAGTCGCCGTTGCGCTCGGCTTCCGTGGGTACGTGGCCGATATAGCTCTTCTTGCTGCCCGAGTGCAGGCGCTGGTAGCCGCTGCTGAAGAAGAGCTTGTTGCGGAAGATCGGCCCGTTGACCAGACCGCCGAAGGTGTTGAAGTGCACCGGCAACTTGGGCTGCCCGGCCAGGTTGCGCTCGAACGTGTTCGCGGACAGGCCGGTGCTGCGATTGTACGTGTAGACCTCCCCGTGATAGGAATTGCCGCCCGACTTGGTAGTCACATTGATCACGCCGCCGGTCGTGCGACCGTACTCGGCGCTATAGGCGTTGGTTAGTACCTTCATTTCGGCCACGGTTTCCTGCGTGGGGATGGTGCCGTACAATCCACCCTCCGTGCCGCCGCGGTTGGGCACGCCGTCTATGACCATCTCGTTGGACTTGGGCTGCCCGCCGCTGATGGACATCGAGGTGGAACCGGAATTGTCGTAGGGCGTGAAGCTCTTCGCGTTGGTCGTCACCGTCACTCCCGCCGCCGTCCACACGATGCCCATGATGTTGCGGCCCTGCGAGGGGGTGTTGGCCATGCGGATGTTGTCAATGATCGCCCCCTTGTCGGCGCTCTGCGTCTCCACCATGCCGACCTGCTCGGTCACGGTGATCGTCTGAGTCACCGCACCCAAGGCCAGCGTGAAGTTGACCGTGGGATGCGAAGCGGTCTCCAGCACTACGTTCGGCTGAACCGCTTTCTGGAATCCTTCCTTGGTCACGCTCACGGTGTACGCGCCCGGGGGCAGGAATCGAATGACGTAGTAACCTTCTGCGGTGGTGGCCGCCGACGAGACAGCGCCCGTGCGGTCATTCACCGCGGTTACCGTGGCCCCCGGCACCGGGGCCTGCGAGGGGTCCACCACGCGCCCGCTGATGGAACCCAGCGCCGCACCCTGTCCCCAGGCTGCCGGAGCCAGCACCAGCGTCAGAACAACCATGAGGCAAATCGTCGCGATGATCTGTCCTCGAAGGCGAAACACGGCTCTTTCCTCCCCGACAGCCCCGCCGCCCCGCACAACGGGTCCGTCATGATTTGTTTTTCTGAACTCTGCCTCGCGCCGGAAGGCCGGCTCAGCAAGGTTCCTCCTCGGCCAGCCGGCGAACCAGCGCACCCGTTACGCGCATCTCTTCCTCGGTCGCCGGTACCTGCGGACGCCTGGGCGGCCCGATCTTGATACCCGAGACCACCTCGATGGCGCCCCGCAGGATCGGAATCGGGTTGATCCGTCCGTTCTGGTTCAGCGAGGCGAAGAACGGCGCCAGGCGGAAGTAAATCCGCGAGGCCCGCTCGTTATCGCCCGCGTAATAGGCCGCGATCATGGCTTTCATCCAGTTGCCGATCGCCTGACTGCCGCCGCTCACCACGCCCACGCCGCGCTGCGGCAGCACCTGCAACACCATGGTGTCATCGCCGCAGTAAATGGAAAAATCCGGCGGCGTACGCAGGGCGAATTCCGTAGCCTGCGTCGGCTGAATGCCGGCCTCCTCTTTGATGCCCCGAATGTTGGGGATGGCGACCAGCCGCTCCAGCGTTGCCGGCTCCAGATTCACTCCGGTAAACAGCGGGATGTTGTAGATCAGCACGGGCAGGCGCGTCGCACGAGCCACGGCTTCCAGGTGGCGGTAAATGCCCTCCTGGGTGGGCCGCGAATAGTAAGGCAACACGCACATGACTACGTCGAAGCCCATCCGCTCGGCCACTTCCGTGAACCTAACCGCGGCTCTCGTGCTGGCCGCGCCCACGCCGGCCACCATGGGCACGCGGCCCCGCGCCGCCTCCAGCGCCGTTTTCCAGATCGCGATCCGTTCCTCGTCATCGAGCGCGTAAAACTCGCCCGTCGTGCCGGTCACGATGAGCGAATCGCAAAAATTGCGCGTAATGACAAAGTCCACCAGACGGGCCAGCGCATCGTGGTTCACCGTCTCGTCCTCGTGAAACGGCGTAACCAAAGGGACCGAAACGCGGCCCATGATTTCAGCTAGCGTTTTCATAACTTGCCCTTCCGTCCCGTGCGGTGACCGTTGGTCTGCCCCAGCGTCGCCGCCGTGGCGCGCACTGCCGCCAGGACCTGCCGCGCCAGACGCGACACCCGTTCCCGCGTCATGCGCGAAATCGGCGCCGAAACGCTGATGGAGGCTACCAGCCCCCCGTGAGGATCGGGAACCGGTGCGGCCACGCAAACCACACCCGCTTCGTTTTCCTCCCAGTCCAGCGCATAACCGCGCGACCGGATCAGCGCCAGCTCCTGCTCGAGCCGGTCGAGACTGGTGATGGTTCGCGGCGTGTACCGGGGCAGGCCGCGGCGGGCGGCGATTTCACGCACTCGTTCGGGCGGCAGCGCCGCTAAAATGGCCTTGCCCAGACCGGTGCAATGCAACGGCGCGCGTTTGCCTTCGTCCCCCCGCGTGTGAAGCTGGTAGGGTGACTCGATAGCCGCCAGGATAAGAACCTCGTCCTCACTCAGCACGCCCAGCTTGACCGTTTCGCGCGTCTGCTCCGCCAGCCGTTGCAAATGCGGTCGGGCCGCCGCCATCAAAGGCGTGTGGTGGGAAAACAGGCGACTGAGCTCGAACAACCGCGGCCCCAGCCGGTAAAGACGATCCCCGGGATCCTGATGCAGGAAATCGAAAGCTTCCAACGTGCGCAACAGGTTGTGCGCCGTGCTCTTGGGAATCTGGAGGCGGCGGCTGACCTCGCTGACCGAAAGTGCGGGCGTCTCCGCGTCGAACTGGCAGAGAATGCGGAGCGCCTTGGCGACGGCGCCGACGGCTTCGGAACGCTGGGCTTTGTTCAGCATGGCTGAACGGAATCCGGTAGTCCTGAACCATCCCGAGTCTACACACTCCCGCCCCGCCCTGTCAACAGATTTTTTGCCCCCTCAGCCCAGTGCTCGCCGCACGGCTTGGGCCAGCTCCTCTTCTTCCTCCGCCTGCACCGTGCGCAAATCCAGCAGCAGCCGCTCCTCTTCGATCCGCGCGATCACCGGCGGATCGCCCTGCCGCAGCCGCCGCTCGAGCGCCACGGCATCCCCGTGCAGCGCAATCAGCCAGGTCGCCAGCGATTGCCCGGGCGCGGATCCGCCCCCCACCACAGACTGGCCCGCCACCAACTCCCCCGCCCCCGCCGGCAGCTTCTCCAGCACCCGCAACGCCCGCTCGCGAACTCGCTCGGCGGGTTCGTGGATCATCCGCAGCACGGGCACCTGGTCCCACTGCTCCAGGACGAGATGCCGTAGCGTGGTCTCCAGAGCTTGCAGGATGAGTTTGTCCAGCCTCAGCGCCCGATACATCGGATTGCGGCGCAGACGCGCAATCAAATCAGGTTCGCCCGCCAGAATACCGGCCTGCGGCCCGCCCAGCAGCTTGTCCCCGCTGAAAGAAACCAGACTCACGCCGGCGCGCAGGCTGTCCTGCACCAGCGGCTCGTCGAGGCCCAACGGCTTCAGATCCACGACACAGCCGCTGCCCAGATCCTCGTACACGGGAATGCCCCTTTCGCGGCCCAAGGCCACCAGCTGAGCCAGCTCGGGCCGCTCCGTGAAGCCGACGATGCGGAAGTTGCTGGGATGCACGCGCAGCAGCAGGCGCGTCCGCTCGGTGATCGCATCCCGGTAGTCCTCGATGCGAGTACGGTTGGTAGTTCCCACCTCCCGCAGGATGGCGCCCGATTGCGCCATGATTTCGGGAATGCGGAAGCCGTCGCCGATTTCGATCAGCTCGCCGCGCGAAACGATCACCTCGCCGCCGGCGGCCAGCTCGCGCAGCGCCAGGTAGACCGCGGCCGCGTTGTTGTTCACGGCGATGGCAGGCTTGCCCAACAGCCGTTCCAGGAGCGCGCCCGCGTGAACGTCACGTTTGCCGCGCCGCCCGGCTGCCAGGTCGTACTCGAGATTGGAATAAGTGGCGATGGGCTGGAAAGAAACCAGCGGCGCGCGTCCCAGGTTGGTGTGCAGAATGACTCCCGTGGCGTTGATCACGCGCCGCAGCGAGGGACGCGTGAGCGCCTCCAGCGACTCTTCCACTTCCCGCTCGAGATCGAGACCGGACAGCGACTCGCCGCGGCGCGCTCTCGCTCGTGCGCGTTCGATGGCGCGTCGCGCCTCTTCCACGATGAGCCGCCGCGGAAACCGGATCTGGAGACGCTCCAGCCGCCGCGCCAGCTCGTCCACCGACGGCAGGGCGCGAAGCTGCTCGTCCGCGTTCACTTCACCATCGGAAACAGGCGGCGGAGATCGGCCTCGCTCGGACGACGCCCGTATTCGCAGATCTCGAACGCCTCAGCGTACTGAATTTCCTTGGCCCGGGCCGCCCCGTACCACTTCACCAGAGCCGCCCGCACGGCAGGCGTAATCGTGCCGCGGCGCACCTTGGCCAGCCACTGCCGGCGCGCCACCGGATCCTTGGGAACCTGCGGCAGGATCCCGTCCACCCAGGGCAACCACTCGTAGACCTGCGAGACGTGCGCGTCCAGAGCGTCCAGTTTCTTTTCCCAGACATCGGTGATGTCCACGGCGATGTCCGGGCGGAATGGATTGGGCCGCTCGAAACGATCCTCGTAATACATGAACACGGGATTGCGTTTGAGCGGCGGCGTATCCGGGCAAATGTTGGGTACCACCACCATGTAGGCCGCGTCCTGGATCAGGATGCCGGTGTAGCGGTGATCGGGGTGATAGTCATTGGGACGCGGGCCCAGCACCAGATCGGCGTTCCACTGACGAATGCGCCGGATGATCTGCTCGCGCACCGCCAGCGTAGGCATCAGCTCACCGTCGTGGTTGTCCAGCACTTCGTACTCGGCGATGCCCAGCCGCTTGCCGGCTTCGATCGCCTCCGCGCGACGGCGCCGCGCCAAAGCGCCGCCGCCCTCGCTCTGGTGCCCGGCGTCCCCGTTGGTCACCGAGACGAATTTCACCAGGTGGCCCATCGCCGCCCACTTGGCGGCCGTGCCGCCGGCACGAATATCGCAATCGTCCGGATGCGCGCCGAAGGCGATGATCCGCAGCCTGCCTTCCTGCGCGGCCGCCAGCGCGGCCGTCAACACCAGGAACCCGAACAGCCTCTTCATGGCTCACACTCCGATGTCGTTCTTCCAGGTGGCTTCCCGGCCGGTGTACAGCGCCGTGCGCCCCAGAATTGCAATCAGGGTGCTCAGCGCCGAACGCTCGGCCACATTCTCCACGTCGCCGCTCAGGATGCGGCTGATGAACTGCTCGATGGCGTCGAAAGTGATATCGCGTTTGGAGGGAATTTCCTCCACGTCCTTGGGACCCCGCGTATGCACCATGCGGGCGCGCGAAGTGGCGATCACGCCTTTGCGTCCCGTGAATTCCTCGCCGATGCGACTGAAACCCGGCGGGCTGATCTGGTTGGCTTCGTAGTTGACGTGGATGCCATTGGGGAACTCGAAGGACAAGGTCAGGTGATCCAGGATCTCCATGTCGGTGCGCACCTTCCTGCCGGCATAACCCACTGCGCGAATGGGCAGGCCGCCCAGGAACCAGTGCAGCACATCGAAATTATGGCAATCCTGCTCGACGATGAAGTCCCCCGAGTAATCCCGGTAGCAGAACCAGTTGCGGAGCTTCTCGATCTTGGGATCAGGGTAGGGCACGCGCTTGAACGGATCGCCCCCGATCCAGAACGCTCGCGCGTTGACGATCTCGCCGATCTGTCCTTCCCGGATGCGGCGGTAAGCCTCCAGGTAAACCGGGCCGTAGCGCTGCTGGAAGCCCACCGAAATGCACTTCTTCGGATCCGCCTTGCGCCCGGCCGCGATCACGCGCTTGCATCCTTCCACATCCACGCCCATGGGCTTTTCGCAGTAAACGTGCTTGCGCGCCTGCACAGCCGCTTCCAGTTGCTCCGGGTGAAGGAACGGCGGAGTGGCGATAATCACCGCATCCACGTCGGAAGCCAGCAGCTTCTGGTAGTCCTTGTAAATGGCGGGCTTGCCCTGGATGCGAATCCGCTGGATGGCCTGCTCGATGCGGTCGTCGAAAAGATCGCACAGGGCGGTCACCTCGGCCCGCGGATCCGCGTGCGCGATGGACGCATCGTAAGACCCGCGGTTGCCGGCGCCGATCAGCCCGAAGGTCACTTTGGAATTGGCTTGCGTGCCACGCACGCTTTCAGGCCGCACAATGAGCAGACCTCCGGCCGCGGCCGTCGAACGTCGCAACCATTCCCGGCGCGATTCCTGGTCCCGATTCACGAGCATCAAAACCTCCCTCGGGAATTATAACCAAGGCGTGCCGTGCTTCAGCGCACCCGTGCAGCGATCCCTCAGAGCTTCACTTGCCAGCCCTTGCGGTACTCCGGTTTCAGCCAACGGTTGGCGTCGCGGTTGTTCGTGAACTCGCCGCGCCGATGATCGTACAGCAGCTTGCCCTCGTAGTGAACCGCTGCCGCACCCAGCAAAAGCCATTCGCAGTACGGGCCGGCGATGCTGAAGTTCGAGCAGGCGGGCGCGCCGCCTTTGCAGGCGCGGATCCAGTCGCGAATGTGCGCGGCGTGATTGCTGCCCGTGCTGGCGCCGGGCGATCGCGGCAGGAACGGATCGGGCAGCTTGTACTCGGCCCAACGTTTGCCAGGCAGCAGACCGACGTCCTCGCCGCGCCCGCTCGTGCCCAGGTAGCCTTTCGTCCCCACGAAAATGCAGTTGTAACCGCTGCCACGCGGACGGAATGCGGGCGGGCCGGCTTGCTGACCCTGTCCGCCCGGCGCTCCCGTTCCGCCCGGGCGAGGTCCCGCCTGAACGCCTCCACCGCTACCCGGGATGAACCCTCCCCGCCCGCGCGGCGGACCCACCTGCGGTCCTTGCCCCGGAATCTTGCGAGCCTCCTCCACGGTCATCCCCGGCGGCAGGTAGGCGTCTCCTCCGGCGTGGTGGTACCAGTAAACCGTCACCGGCGGCATGCCCGGACGCGCTGCGAACTCGTAGCGGATAACCAGCTCGTCCGGGAACGTAAACGGCGGCAGCGAATCTTTCTTCACGCACTCGACACTGATGAGATACTCCGGCGCCAGTTGCAGCGCCCAGTTGGCCGGTCCCAGAATGTGCACGCCCCAGTCCCCGATGAGGCTGCTGCCGAAGTCGTAAAAGCCGCGCCAGTTGAAAGGCAGATAAAAGCCGAACTTTTCCTGCCCGGGATAACCGCTGCCCACCGTGCGGCCCAGCCGCGCGTTACGCTCGGCGACGAACTGGCGGTACTCCTCGTCGCCCGCCGTGAAAGGCCGCCACGCAGCCCCGCCCAGCCACAAATCCCAGTCCAGCGTTTCGGGAACCGGCGTCGGCGGCGGAATCTTATGCATACCCTGGGGCCAGCTCGCCACGCCCGTCCAGGCATGCACTTCGCGCACTTCGCCGATTTCGCCCGACCAGATGATCTCGCAGGCCACGCGCGTGGCGTCGTGCGAGTAACCCTGGTTGCCCATCTGGGTAGCCACCTTGTACTTGTCAGCCGCCTGCGTCAGAATGCGCGCCTCCCAGGAAGTTCGGGTGAGGGGCTTCTCCAGATAGACATGCTTGCCCAGTTGCATGCACGCCAGCGCGCAGTGAATATGCATGTGGTCGGGCGTACCGATGATCACGGCGTCAATTTCGCGACCCTGCCGGTCCAGCATGCGCCGAAAGTCCTTGTAGCGCTCGGCCTTGGGCCATTGCTTGAACCCTTCGGCCCCGCGCTCCCAGTCCACATCCGCCAGCGCCACCACGTTCTCGCCGCAGGAGGCCGCGATGCGCAAGTCAGCGAACGGCTGGCCGCCGCACCCGATGCCGGCCAGGTTCAGCTTTTCGTTCGGGGACTTATAGCCCAGCCGCTTCAGGGACGCCACGCTGGAAAAGCCGCCGGGCGGAACGGCGCCCGCCAGGAGGCTGCCAAAGAAGAAGTAACGACGGGATAAAAGCAGTTCGGACATGGCTTGCACTCCGCCAGATCGCCAGACGGAAATTACAAGACCCTGTATTGTAACGCCTTTGGAGGTCCCGCGAGCCTGCCCTCAAGGCCCCTGCTGGTAGACCCGCACGTAGTCCACTTCCATGCGCTGCGGAAACACCGCGGGATCCACGCCCTGACGCCCGCCCCAGCCCCCTCCCACAGCCACGTTCAGAATCAGATAGAACGGCTGATCGAAGGGCCACGTCGCAGGCCCCGTCTTCTCGTTTTCGTAAGTGAAGTACTTGCGATCGTCCACGTAGAAATCCAGCCGTTCGGGCGTCCACTCCAGCGCGTAGACGTGAAAGTCCGCCCAAGGTTTTTCCACCCGGATGCGGTTGCCTTTGTTGGTGCCGCGGACGTGATTGTAGGCCTCGGTGTGAATGTTGGCGTGAATCAGCTCGGGATCGTAGCCTACGTTTTCCATGATGTCTATTTCGCCGCAGCGCGGCCAGCCGACCTCGCGCCGATTCACGCCCAGCATCCAGATCGCTGGCCACAAGCCGCGCCCCGTGGGCAGCTTGGCCCGCACCTCGATCCGCCCGTACCGCCAGGATGCCTTGCCTTCGGTCGTCACGCTTGCCGAGGTGTATTCGGCGAACTCGCGGGCGCGCCGCCAGTCCGTGCTGCCGGGCTGAAAAAGCGGATTGGGATAGCGCTCGCGCCGGGCTTCCAGAATGAGCACGCCGCCCTCGATGCGCGCGTTCTCGGCGCGGGCGCGCGTGTAGTACTGCAACTCCTGGTTGCGAACGAAGCCCTCTTCGTAAGTCCAGCGGGCGGGATCGGGCAGACCGTCGCGGTCGAACTCGTCCGACCAGACCGGCTTCCACTGCGCCGCGAAGGCGCAAACTCCCGAGACAAACCAAAACAGGACGGCGGCTCGCATGGCGTTCTCCGCCGAGCTTACCACGCCCTGCGAGCCGCCGCGGGTCTCAGAAAGAAAGCCGCGCGCGCAATTGCAAGCTGCGCGGGCCGCCCACACCCAGAATCCGTCCGAACGTGGCGCGCGTGATGTCCACTTGCGGGTCAACGAGATTGACGTGGTTGAAAGCGTTCAATGCCTCACCCCGCAGTTGCAGGCGGTAGCGCTCCTTGAAGGTGAAGCTCTTGGCCAGGCCCAGGCTGGTGCCCCAGCTTCCCGGACCGCGCAACGCGTTCTTGCCGATGGTTCCCGGGCGGATGGTCTGGCCGCTGGCTCGCGACGTGGGCACCTGGGCGAAGGCGGCGGGGTTCAGCCACTGGAAGCGATCGCCACTGGCGTACGGATTCCCGCCAATGTAATCGGGCCGGGAGCCGTCGCGGTTACTGGCCTGAATGATATTGAGCACCTGCCCCGTCTCGGCGCCGAAAGTGCCACTGATTTGCCAGCCGCCCAGCAGCAGGCGTGCGCCGCGGCTGTTGCCGGCCAGCTTTTCCAGCGGCGCCTCGTAGACGAAGTCTGCCGTCATCCGGTGCGTCACGTCGAAGCGCGCCGGCCCCTTGTCCGCACGCCAGTTATCTTCGTCCTGGATGCGCTCGTTGTTGCCCGGCCAGAAATCTCCGGTGCCGATGGCCATCGCCTTGCCCCAGGTGTAATTCACATTGAAAACCAGGCCCGAGGACAGCCGCTTGCGCAACGTCGTCTGCCAGGCGTGATAGTAACTGAAATCGGAATCCGAGTTGTACGCGTCCTCCAGAGCCTCCGGGTAAGGTCGCAAACCCGTAATCCGGTCCGGGAAGTTATTCAAATGAGGCATCAGAATTTTCAGCCCCTTGTTTCCCACATAGCCGGTTTGCAGTGCCATGGTCCCGGTCAACTGCCGCTGGATGTCGAACGTCCAGTGCAATGCATATGCATTTCGGTTCTTGGGTTCGAAGATGCCATAACCCCGGGGCACGTCGGTGGTGCGCATGATATCGAGAAGGGCCTCATTGCTGGTGGGATATTTCAGGCCCAGGCGAGTAAGATCGCCACCGCTGAAACGGAACCGGAATGGGATTTCGGGGCTGAGGTACATCTGGCCGGAAAAAACTCGAAGATCGGGCTGTGCCAGAGTAGCGCCGAACCCGGTCCGGATCACCGTACGGCTGGCGCGGTCCAATCCCCAGACGATGCCCACCCTCGGCAAGAAGTTATTCCGGTCGGCTTCGTAGGGAGAATCCTTGGGGCGGAATTTGGGCGGCTTGCTGACGGCGCCCAGCGGCCCGTCGGGATTGTAAAACAGGCCATCGCGCTCTTTCAGGACCGAGAAATACTCGTAGCGCAGACCGAGATTGAACATCAGATTCGACCGCAAGCGGAGGTCGTCCTGCACGAACAAACCGATGTCCCAAATCCGCGCGTGATAGTCCGGGGTCCCGAAAGTGTACTGCACCCGGTTGGGCCGGTTGGCCAGAAAGTCGGCAACGCTGCCGTAGCGAACAATGGGGACCTCTTCGTCAAACCGGCCCGGCGCTTTCCCGTTGTAGGCTCCGCCGAACTTCAGGGTATGCCGCCCGGCCACCCTCATAATGACCTGTTCGATCCCGTAGTTGTGCCCGCGGATGAACAGGCCTTCCCCTTGCGTGCTGAAAACGCCTTGGACTTCGATCGCCGGAATCCTACCCTGTTCCCAAAGCGTTTCCACGCGCGAGGTGTCATCCAGTTTGAAGTTGAACCGGGTCTCGCCGGTCCAGGAGGCCGCCGAATGCAAGTAAGTCAGCGTGCCGGACTCGAAAATGCCGTGGTAATTGCGGAAGCCGAGCGTGGGGAATCGCTGGCCGTAGCTGTTAGGCCGGGAACGCACATAGCGGGCCGTCAGCAGGTCTCCGCCGCCGACCTGGTAATCCACCCGCGCCACCGCATGGTTGTCATCGGCCCGGTTTTGCGAAGGTCCCATATAAATGCCGGTGTTGGGTCCGGCTACGCCTGCGTTCGGCAACGGAAAAATCTTCAGTAGCTGCTCATAGGCCGGCACCGCGGCGATCGCCCGCTGCCTCAAGTCCTGGGAAGGGACCTCGCCTTGCGCCAGGCCCGTATTGCTGCGCCGGTTGCCTTCGTAGGCGAAAAAGAAAAACAGCCGGTCGCGTCGGATGGGCCCGCCGATCGAACCGCCGAACTGGTTCAGGCGCACGGGCGACTTTCGATCCCCCGGGCGCTGCATCGCGCTCTTGGCGTTGAAGACGTCGTTCTGCAGCGCCTCAAACAAAGAGCCGTGAAATTCGTTGGTGCCGCGCTTGGTGATGATATTGATATTGGCGCTGTAAGTCCGCCCGACCTCGGCCGAGACGACGCCGCGTGAAACCGTGACCTCCTCGATAGCCTCCATGCTCACCACCTTGATGGTGTTGAAGTTCTGGAACATGGCCGCCGAGGGGCTCTCGGTGTTGGCCGAGGCGTCCACGCCGTCCACCGTGATCGAATTGCCGCCGCTGGCCAGCCCGTTGAATTGGATCATGCCCTCGCGGGTGAATCGGAAACCGGTGGAAAGCGCCAGCAAGTTGGTGAAGTCGCGGGCGCCTTGCGGCAGCTCGGTGAATTGCAGGCTGGTTACGCGGTAGGTGCTGGCGGTGGCGGCGTTCTCGATCAGCGGAGCCTCACCCACCACGGTGACACTCTCGGTAGGCGCCCCCAACTCCAGACGAGCCACGTAACGCAGTTGCTGGCCCGCTTCCAGCGTGATCCCGGTCTGCACGAAGGTTTTGAACCCGGCAGCCTCCACGCGGAGCTGATACCGCCCCGTGGGCAGGAAGCTCAGGGTAAACTCGCCCCGCTCATCGCTCACCGCCGACTGCTGGTAGCCAGTCCCCTCGTTGGTCGCCGTGACCTTGGCTTGCGGAACGACCGCGCCCGTGGGGTCTTCCACCACCCCGTAAATGTTGGCCGTCGTTCGCTGTCCGTAAGCAAGCGAAGCTGCGAAGAGCAATCCGGTCAGGCCCGCAGCCGCCAGTGTAGTCCATGCGGATCTCATGATCACCTCCCGGGGCAAAGCCGTCCCCTTGGTTCAGATAACACAGAATCTCAGAAGTTGTCAAGGTTATTTTCCAAGAAGTCCACCTTGCTTCCATCATTCGGCCGCTCCCACCGCCGCCCGCTCAGCGGCCCGCTGCTTCATCCAGCCCCAAAGCGTCATCCGCAGAAGCGCTTCATCGGGCGCCTCCCGCACCGGGATGATCACGCTGGCCACGTAACCCACCACCAGCAGCACCAGATGGCCGACAGCTCCGATCGTGTAGTCGTGCCACGGATAATTCCATGCCCCCAGATCGAGCATGCGCTTGTCCCCATAGGTCAGCGTGGCCCACGCCGTGAAGAGGATGGTGGCCGCAATCCCCACCCAGACGCCGCGCGCATGCGCCCGCGTGCTCAAGAACGCGAGGAGGAACAAACCCGCCAGCCCCACCGCCACGATCGCCGAAATCGTGTACCACAGCGACAGGGCGGAACCGTGGGTGCGCGAGAGCACCAGCGCCATCGCCACTGCCACCCCACCGCACGCCGCAACGATCCAGCGGCCCGCGCGAAGCCGCTGCCTGTCGGTCGAGCCGGGACGCAACTGCCGGTAGAAGTCCTCTACGCCCACCACCGCCAGGCAGTTCAGATCGCTGGCCAGCGTGGACATCGCCGCCGCCAGCAGCGAGGCCACGAAAACGCCCGCCAGGCCCGGCGGTATGTGCGTGGCCAGGAAATGCGGGAAGACCTGATCCGCCTTGGTCACCGTCGGCGGCAGCGCCTCGCCCGTCAGCCGGTAAAAAGCCCACGTGCACGTGCCGATGAGCATGAACAGCGTCCACACCGGCACGCACAGGATCGCCCCCAGCGCCACCCCGCGCAGCGCCTGCCGATCGTTCTTCGCCACCAGATAGCGCTGCACTACGGTCTGATCCGCCGCGTACTTCTGCAAATACCAGAAGAACCCGTAGAGCGATAACACGAGGATCGTAGGCCGGGAAAGATCGAGCGCGGGATCCCCCAGGCTGATCTTGCCGCTCTCCCACGCCAGACTCAACACGGCCGAGGGGCCTCCGGGCGGCAGGAACAACAGGAATCCCAGACAGACGAAGATGCCGAGCCACAGCACGAAGCCTTGCAGCACGTCGTTCCAGATCACGGCCTCAAGGCCGCCCACCACCGTGTAAAAGATCGTCACGATGCCCACGAGCACGATCAACTGGTCCACGCCCCATCCCGTCATGCGGTCAATGGTGAGCGCCAGCAAATAGAACACGAAGCCCATCTTGGAAAAATGCCCGAGCGAAAAGGCCAGGGCCGCGTAAGCTCGCGCCAGCCGCCCGAACCGCCGCCCGAAATATTCGTAGGCGCTCATACCGACCGCCCGCCGGTAAAACGGGATGATCACCGATCCCACGAGCGCCAGCACCAGGACCACCATGAAGCCCGGCACCAGCAGCGACCAGTCCCCCGCGTAGGCCGAACCCGGGTAAGCGACGAACGTCACGCTGCTGATCAGCGTGGCGAACAGCGAAATGCCCATCGCCCACGCCGGCACCGACCGCCGCGCCACGAAGTACGCTTCCGTCGAGGTCTGCCGCCGCGAAAACTTCACGCCCACCGCCACCACGACGAGCATGTAAATCGCCGTCGTGAGCGCATCCAGCCAGCGCAAGTTGCCGCCCATTTCTTACGCCCTCCGCCGCTACCGATCTGCGGACGCCGTCTCGCAACGAGCCGGCCGCGAGGCCTCGCGCAACGCCTGCACCACCTGCCGGGCTCGCTCCAGCATGAGCCGGTGCTCCCCGCCAGCGCCGACTAACCGCATGCCCTGCCGCGCCCAGTACTCGGCTTGCTCCGCGTCCCGGCAGTGAATCCCCGGAACCACTCCGGCACGCTGGCACTGCCCGATGAAACGACGAATGGCGTCGAGCAGATGCGGATCGCTGAACTCGCCCGGGCGCCCCATCGAAACCGAGAGGTCCGCCGGACCGATCATCGCCACGTCCACGCCCTTCACGGCCAGCAACTCCTCAGCCTTCTCGAGCGCAGCGACGCTCTCGAATTGCACCACCGCCATCGTGTTCCGATTCATGTGCTCCATGATGGCCGCCATCGGCTTCTGGGCGAAATCCACCAGCGGCGGCAGCACTCCGAAGCCGCGGCAACCCTCGGGCGGGAACCTCATCCACCGCAAGGCACTGGCCAGCAACGCAGGATCCTCCACACGCGGCAGGACGATCCCCTGCGCGCCCACATCTAACGCCCGCGCAACCAGCGAATAGAGCAGCTCGCCGACCCGCACCAGCGGGGTGATCCCAGCGGCCACCGCCGCCTCCACCATATCCTGGACGGTCTCCACGTCGAACGCGCCGTGCTCAAGGTCAATGAAAACGTAGTCGAAACCTGCGGCGGCCAGCGTCTTGACCACCATCGGGGAGCGGTAGCACTGAATCGCGCACCCGAAAACGGTCTCGCCCCGCTTGAGCTTTTCGAGAGTGTGGTTAGATCGCATTGGCCCAACCCACGACTATAAACTAATCTGCGGTATCTGGCAATAGAGGGCGACAATTTTCTTTTCGCTGAAACGGCCGCCGAGTACCGCCCCCGGTCCCGGCCTCCGCGCGAAGTAAAACAGGTGCGAGCCGCAACCGCAGTCCGAACAACCAAATCCGAGCACCCACCCGTCTGCTTCCCCGGTCAGCACCCTCGCCCACCGGTGCTCCAGCCGCGCTGGCCCCGTGCGAAACCAGACCTCGACCACCCTCAGTTTCCCGTGCAGGTAGTCCACGTGCCAGCGAGGCCTCGCTGGTCCCCTCAGATGCCGCCCGACACGCGCACGCAGGCCGCCCGGCCCCAATGCGCTACCTACGTAAACCCAATAGCCGCGAGCCAGCCTGATGCGTCCCAGCGCCCCCGCCGTCACTTCGCAGGTCCGCGGGTTGCGGAAAACGATGGCGTACGTGCCGGGGGTGCGCGGCAGCTCCACCCCTCCAGCCAACCACACGCGGAGGCCGCCCTGGAGCCTCAGCTCCAGTAGCCGCGGTCCAGGCTGCGGTATTGCACCGCCTCGGCCAGATGCTTGGCCGTCACGAACTCGGATTCGTCCAGGTCGGCAATCGTGCGCGCAACTTTCAAGATCCGGTCGTGCGCCCGCGCCGAAAGCCCCAGCCGCCGCATGGCCAGCTCCAATGTCCGCTCGCCCGCCTCATCCAGCCGGCATACTTGCCGCAAGATCTTCGGCGGCAGCTGGGAATTGTAATAGCCGCGCGCCTGCTGCCGTGCCCGTGCGCGAATCACACGCGCGCGAATTTCGGCCGAGGATGCCGCCCCGTCTTCCGGTCCCCGCAATTCCTTGTAGGGCACCGCAGGCACTTCCACGTGCAAGTCAATTCGATCGAGCAGCGGCCCGCTCAGCTTGCTCAGATAGCGCTGGATGATTCCGGGCGTGCAGCGGCACTCGCGCGTGGAGTCCCCGTAAAATCCGCAGGGACACGGATTCATCGCCGCCACCAGCATGAAGCGCGCCGGGAACTCCAGGCACAGGTTGGCGCGCGCGATGCGAACCGCCCCCTCTTCCAGCGGTTGCCGCAACAGCTCCAGCACGTTGCGGTGGAATTCGGGAAATTCGTCCAGGAACAGAATGCCGTTGTGCGCCAGACTCGCCTCGCCCGGTCGCGGGATCCCCGTACCGCCACCGATCATCCCTGCATCGGACACCGTGTGGTGAGGTGCACGGAACGGGCGCTCCGTCAGCAACCCCGTCCCCGGCGGCAGCACTCCCGCCACGCTGTGCACTTGCGTGGTCTCCAGCGCCTCGGCAAACGTCAACGGCGGCAGGATCCCCGCCAGCCGCTTGGCCAGCATGGTCTTGCCCGACCCCGGCGGGCCGACCATGAGCACGTTGTGCATGCCCGCCGCCGCCACTTCCAGCGCTCGCTTGGCCGCTGCCTGCCCGCGCACATCCCGGAAATCGGGCGCCGCCGGCCCGGGAACGCTCGCTGCCGGTGCTGCCGGATCCACCGGCGTCAGCGCGTTCGGATCGCTCGCCAGCTTAACCACTTCGGCGAGGTGCCGCACGCCGTACACGCGCACTCCGTCCACCACCGCCGCTTCCGCGCCGTTCTCGGCCGGCACCACCACCCGCGGCACGCCCTCGCGCCGCGCGCAAATGGCGATGGACAAGGCCCCGCGCACGGGACGCACGGTCCCGTCCAGCGAGAGCTCCCCTACCAGCAGATAATCGTCCAGCCGCGGCACCATGCCCATGGCGCCCAGAATCCCCACCGCCATGGGCAAATCGAATCCCGCGCCTTCCTTGCGCAGGTTGGCCGGCGCCAGGTTGATCGTTACGGCCTTGTTGGGATAGCCGAATCCGGAATTGGCCAGCGCCGACTTGATGCGTTCGCGGCTTTCGCGCACGGCGGTGTCGGGCATGCCTACCGTGATGAAGTCGCGCGCGCTGCCCGAAGGGTAGAGATCGACCTCGACGTCAATGGGATGCGCCTCGATGCCGTAGACGGCCGCGCTGCGCGTGCGGAAGAGTGCCATCTTCAGCCCGCTACAGGCAGATGGTGGCCCGAGCCGTCCCTTTCTCTCACCCCGGAAACGGAAAAATTCAGCGCCGCGTCACCACCACCGAGCGCCAGCTCGTGTTCCCTGCGGCGTCGCGTGCGCGCACTGTGATCGTGTTCGAGCCGAGGTAGAGCGCAATCGGCCCGGCGGTCCACTGCGTCGTCCCTTGCGCTGTGCCCGCATGCCCGTTCGAGGACGACCACGTCACCTCCACCACGCCCACGTTATCGCTTGCCGTGCCGCGCAGCGTGATCGAGGACGCCGACACCAGCACGCTGGAGAGGGCCGGATACGTGATCGTCAACGACGGCGCTGCGGTATCGCGCGCAGCGGGTGGCTGCGGCGAAGGATTCTGCGGCGGCTGTGGGCTGGGCGAAGGCGATCCCGGTGGCTGCGGGTTGGCAGGCGGCGTTGGCTGCGGGTTTGAAGGCGGATTCGCCGGAGGCTGCGGACTGGCAGGAGGAGTCGGCGGGTTCGTCGGCGGCTGCGGACTCGTGGGAGGCTCCTCGCGAGCGGCGTACAGTTGCCGAATCGCTGCGATGTCTTCCTCGGTCAACGCGACGTACTTGCGATAGTAGGGGTACATCACGGATCCCGGTTTGTCCGAGTGACCCAGGCCCAGCGCGTGCCCGATCTCGTGGAGTGCCACGCTGAACACATCCAAATAGGCGCCGATCGCCCACGGCTCGTCGTCATCAAAGTGGATGTCGCCCGCGATCGGCTCTGGATTCGGCGGCGAGGGATAAAATGCGTGGGCCAGCGTGCGACCCGGACCGTCGAACGGATAGGGACATTCATGAGCGCCCGCACCGAAGTAAAAGCGCAGGGTTCTCGGTCCCCACTCGTCGGCGCCGGGCAGGAAACGAATGGCCACGAATCTTGCCCACTCCCCGAGGGCGCGAGTGATTTCCGCCGCCACGCTCTCGCGCGGCAGCCTTCGGGCCAGCGCCGCGAAATAGTAACGCAGCTCGGCCGCGTTGCGTCCCGGCCCGTCCCAGCCGTCGCCGATCTGCGCCACGTACTCGCCCACCGGTCCCCACTCGGTCAGCGCCCCCGGGCAGGCGTGCACAGGCTCGCCGCTGACCAGCTCCGCCGAGGCAGGATAAATGTAAGCGACCTCGTCCCACTCCGCCAGTCGTTGCACGCGCGACGGCGCGCCCGCCACCAGTAGCTCGTTGCGCCGCAAGTCCGGATGCGGCAGGATCTCCAGCAGGTGCTCGCGCACCAGGGCCTCGGCTTCTTCGCGCTCCACATCAGGATGGAACTGGACCACGCATTGCCACTGCTCGCCCGGCTCGAGCAGCGGACTCAGCTTGTCCGGCGCTTCCAGCCTTCCCACCCACCGCACTCCCAGCCCGTCCAACTGCACATCTTCGGAAGCGGAAACCAGGAAGCCTGCGTCGGGCACGTATGCGAGCACGCGTGCGCCCCGCGCCTCCAGCTCACGCAGCGCCCTCCGATCCGGTTCGCCGCGGAACTCAACTACTACGTGCGCGCGGCCCCCGATTCGGCTCTTTGCGGGCGGAACGCGCAGTTCCGCATCCTCCGCCTCGACGGCGACGCGGCGGTTCTTCAGCCTCAATCGCGGCTCTTCAGCGCCGAACGCTGTCGCCGCGAGGAGACTCGCAAGAACCGCGATGCGCCGCCAACGGCTCACACTTGCGCTTATCGAACCGGTTAGCCGAGGTTTGAATCCGCAAAGACCCGAGACAAGCGCGCGCCTGCGCCCACCAAATTCTTACGGGCTGATCATGCGCGCAGGCTTGCGTGTCCTCATCGTTCTCCTGGCGCTTTGGGCGCAGTGCCGGCCGGACAACGTGGCCTACACGATCCGCACCGTCGCGGGCAGCGATTTCGTGGGCGACGGCGGCGCCGCCGTCAACGCGCTGTTGTTCGCGCCCGAGTGCGTGGCGCGGGACGCTGCCGGCAATCTCTACATCGCCGATCCTGCCGATCATCGCGTGCGCAAGATCTCATTCGCCGGTCTGATCACCACCGTGGCCGGCGATGGGCAGCCAGGTTTCGGCGGCGACGGCGGCCCCGCCCACTTGGCCCGGCTCGACTCTCCTTACGGTCTTGCGGTAGACCCTGCGGGCAACTTGTACATCGCGGACTACGGCAACGCCCGCGTCCGCCGCGTCGCTCCCGACGGAACCATCCGCACCGTGGCCGGCGGGGGCGCCTCCGAAGCCTCTGCGAGCGGCGATTCCGCGACCGCCGTGCGCCTTGTGGGTCCGCGCAACCTCGCACTCGATGCCGCAGGCAACCTCTACATCTCGGACTTTCGCGACCACCGCATCTACCGTCTCTCGCCCGACGGGAGAATCGAGTGGATCGCAGGCACGGGCACGCCTGGGATGGCGGGCAACGGCGGCCCCGCTCTTTATGCTCAGTTGAGCTATCCCGCCGGACTGGCGCTGGATCGCGCCGGCAATCTCTACATCGCCGACAGCGGCAATCGCCGCGTGCGACGGCTCGCTGCTGGGGTCCTCAGCACCCTGAACGTGCCCGTCACGCTCGAGCTGCCCACGGGTCTGGCCTTCGACGCCGCAGGCAATCTCTACATCGCGGACCGCAGCCGCATCGTCAAGCTCCCGCCCTCGGGTGCCG